>PBOG01000214.1 GCA_002724245.1 Planctomycetaceae bacterium | reverse complement strand
TGTCCTGAATGCCATTCTCTGGACTGCCCACGTCGACGTACCAGCGGACGGTTGCCCTTCGGAGACACCATCCAAGAAAGCCATCGAAGAAAACCTGGACGGAGCCAAGAAGGGTGCCAACAAAGTTACAGCCAAATCGATCATTGCTTCGATGGACGCCAACAAGGATGGGAAAGTTAGCAAAAACGAGACATCGGAAGGCTTGAAGGGCTTTTTCGACCAGCTTGATCGGAACAAAGACGGGTTCCTGGATCTCAAAGAAGCTCAAGTGATTGCCGATTACTCCAACAATGCCCAGACCACCAAGGAGGCTGAGGTCCCGCGTGCGTCGGTTCAGGACGAGGCGAAGGCACTTCGCTTGCTGGTTTCGACGCTAGGAAAGGTGCAGGAGAGTGGGGTTCAGGCTTCTCTGCTGGAAGGGATGCTCACGGCACTGACCGGTCGCCGGGATGTCAATCCACCGCGGGCCTGGACACGAGTGGCAGCCATTCTTGCCAAAAGTAGTAGCGCTGATGTCCGTGAATTGACTTCCGAACTCTCGCAGATTTTTGGCGATGAGGCCGCGGTCGCGCGAGCACTGGCTACGGTCAAGGACACTTCGGCCCCGGCTGGGCAGCGGCGTCGCGCGTTACACGGACTGCTGACGCAAAAAAATGAGCAAGTGTCCGGTCTGTTGGAATCGCTCTTGGATGAACCTGCACTGCGACGTGACGCGATTCGTGGTTATGCGGCGATCGAGAATCGGCAGGCTCCCGACATCCTGCTTGGTCGTTACAAGAAGTTGCCGGTTGAGGATCGTAAAGCGGTAATCGAGACGCTGGCCACGCGCAAGCGATACGGCGAAGCATTACTGGCGGCGATCACCAGCAAGCAGGTTCCCAGGGCCGACGTGCCGGCCCATGTGGCCCGCTCGCTTGATTTCCTGATCGGCGATGAGTTTGTCAAGGTCTTTGGTGATGTGCGTCAGTTGTCTGCGGATCGGACGACGTTGATTGCGAAGTACAAGAATCTCATTACAGAGGATGCATTGGATGCTGCTGACCCTTCCAGGGGCCGTGTTGTCTTCAACAAGACGTGTGCTTCCTGTCACGTCTTATACGATACCGGAGGCAAAATCGGTCCTGATTTGACTGGGTCGAATCGGGCCAATCTCGACTACATCCTGCTCAATAGCGTCGACCCTAGTTACGATGTTCCGGAAGGCTACAAAATGGTTGTGATCCAGACGGTCGACGGGCGCGTTTTGAATGGTGTGATCGCGGAGGAGAACGCCCAGCGAGTGATCTTGAAAACAGTGCAGCAGCCCCGCGTCGTGATTCTCAAGGAAGACATTGACAACCGCACGGTTTCGAAAAAGTCGATTATGCCCGATGGCCAATTCGACCAGATGAAACCACAGGAAGTGATTGACCTGATCCGTTATCTGCAAACGGTGGAACAAGTAGAGGTGGCGCCATGATCCCAGGAGCAAAACGACTGATGCACAGATTCTCTATGAAAATCCGTTTCGCCGGATTGATTTTGGGTTCGCTCGTGCTCGTTTCACTGGTGGCTTTGGCTGCGGATTCACAGCGAAATCGCTTGCCGAAACGACAGCACTCGACCAGTAACGCGCCCTTTTTGAAACCGCAGGCCGCGGTAGAGAAGATGTCGATCCCTGACGGCTTTGAGGTATCGATCTTTGCTTCCGAGCCGGACATCGGTGAGCCCATTGCTTTTTGTTTTGATGACCGCGGTCGTATTTGGGTCGTCGAGAACTACAACTACCGCACCCGGGGACGTCATACACAGGACCAGGTGACGCGGGTTCAAATTCTCGAAGATGTTGACCGCGATGGTGTGTTCGATAAAAAGAAGACCTTTACTGACAAGCTTACATTTACTTCGGGCATCGCCTTGGGTTTTGGCGGTGTGTTTGTTGGTTCCCCTCCGAACCTGTCGTTCATCCCTGATGCAGATGGCGATGATGTTCCGGACGGTCCACCACAAGTCTTGCTGGATGGTTGGGGGATCAATGACCGCCATGAAACACTGAACAGTTTCAATTGGGGTCCGGATGGATGGCTTTATGGTTGCCACGGAGTTTTCACTCGGTCTCAGGTAGGAAAGCCTGCCACGCCCGCTGCGGATCGTCAGTTCATTGACGGAGGCGTCTGGCGCTATCATCCCGTCAAACAGAAATTTGAAGTGTTTGCCCGTGGCCTCTCCAATCCCTGGGGATTTGATTTTGATGATCATGGCCAGGGATTTGCGACCTGCTGTGTGATTCCGCACCTCTTCCATGTTGTGCAGGGAGGTGTTTACCACAAGCAGAGCAAGCCGCACGTGAATCCCCATGTTTACGATGACATCAAGACCATTCGTGACCACAATCACCTGTCGGCGCATGGTGGGGCACGTATCTACCTGGCAGATACGTTTCCGTCGCAGTACCGAAATCGCTTGTTCATGTGCAATATTCATGAACACGCGGTACTGACGGACGTGCTGGTGCCCGAAGGTTCCAGTTTTGTGGGACAGCACGGTGACGACTTCATGCCAACCAATGACCTGGCCTGGGTTGGGTTCAGTGTCGAGATCGGTCCGGAAGGTGGTGTGTATATTCTGGACTGGCATGACACGGACGTGTGTGGCAATAAAGTGAACTTCCCGAATTCAGGACGCGTCTATCGCATTATGCCAAAGGGTGCCAAACGCACGTCGGCCCCGGATTTGCGATCGCTTTCGGATGCCGGGCTGGTGGCACTTCAGCAGCACTCGAACGACTGGTACGTTCGGCAGGCACGGTTGCAGTTGCATACGCGGGCCGCTGCCGGAGAACTCGATGCGTCGGTCGTGCGACCGTTGCTCGAAGAGCAAATCAAGTCAGCACCGACTTCCGGAAAAAAATTGCGCGCTTTGTGGGCGATGCATGTCAGTGGCGTGCTCAGCCGCCAGCGATTGGTTGCCCTGCTGGGTCATGAAGATGAACACCTGCGTGCCTGGGCGGTGCAATTACTGGCCGACGAAAGCCCGATCAATGCATTTCAACCTCAGGCCACCAGTGAGCAGCCCGTGCTGCCATCGAAAGTCTTGCAACAGCTTGCCGACATGGCCAGTGAGGATCCGTCGGCCGTGGTGCGGCTGCACCTGGCTGCCATTGCGCAGCGGTTACCGTACGCCGACCGGTGGCCGATTCTCTTACCGTTGTCACAGCGCACCGAAGATGCAGAAGATCGCAATCTTCCCCGTATGGTCTGGTACGCCCTGGAACCCATGGTTCCCGATAATGCAGAGCAGGCGCTGAGCCTGGCAGTGCAAAGCAAGTTTCCCAAGCTGCCTGAATTTGTCGCCCGTCGCATGATCGGTGGTGATATCGCCACCAATCGCAAAGGTTCACAGGCGCAGTCCCGTGGTGAGCAACTGCGCACCATCCGTAGGGTTGCCAAAGGCTTCACGGTGAACGACGTGGGTGAAGGTGGCGTTGTTTACCACAAGACATTCCGTAATCTTACGGCAGTGCAGACGCATCCCCTGGACCGGGAAACCCCTTGTGTCATTCATCGCCAAATCGAGGTGCCGAAGGGCAAGAAGACCGCGCTGCACCTGCAGGTGAGCCATCATCCGCACGGTGACTGGCAGCTGCGCGTCCTGGCGGGCAAGCGAGTGCTGGCGGACCAGATTATTGGACCCAAAACCGTGAGCAAGAATGAGTGGGCGGAGGTCCAAGTTGATTTGACAGGCTTTGCCGGTCAGAAAATCAAGCTGTCGCTGGAGAACAGAGCGAATAACTGGAATTGTGAATGGGCTTATTGGAACGTGATTAAGGTGGTGAGTAAATAGAGTCTTCGCTATAAGACGGCGCAGAGGTCGTCTCGAACGATTTGTGTCGCCAGGTCGATTCGTTGTCCGGTTTGCTGGCTGCGAACGTTCTACTTGATGGCACGCCACAGGCGGTATACGTCGTGTATTGGATCGTCTGTCTACTAGAGAAATAAAGCACAACCGGGAGTGGATTATGTGTCGAAATCTGTGTTGCACCGTGCTGGTGATTCTCGTTGGAGGTCCATTTTGCGCGGTGGCAGAGGAGCGGAAGACTGCTCCTCAGAAGACTGCTCGGCCGCTTGCGGAGAACAGCAAATTAGCGGCCCTCAACGCACGGCTCAAAACGCTGGTGGCGTCGGGTAAACTCACCGAAGACGAAGCGCGTGAGCTCTACGCATTGGTTGCAGGTCCGGCGGTGAAAAAAACAAAGGATACTCAGCCAGCGATCGATCTGGAGGCCCTTGGTCGCAAGCTCAAAGCGGCGGTCGCAGCGGGTGAGATGACTGAAGCAGATGCGCTGGCCAAATACAAGCAAGCTGCCGTTGGCGTGGGGAAGCAAAAAGAGGCGCGTGGCAAGAAAAAAGTTGACCTGGCTGCGCTCAGGGAACGGCTGACGGCTGCCGTCGCGGCCGGTGAGATGACCAAAGCAGATGCCCTGGCGGAATATCGGAAGGTTGCAGCTACGTCTGCAGGTAAGGGCAAGAAGACCCGTAAGGCGAAGCGGAAAGGGAACAACGATTCGTTTTACGCGATTGTTATCGGTCGACTGAAGACCAAGGACATTGAACTCGGTGAGTTCACTATGGATGTTGATTATGTCACGTCGATTTACGGTGATCGTCGACTCAAGGACACGATCATCGGAAAGACCGTCAAGGTCAAAGGGCTGTCAGGTCCTTGGATTGACAAGCTGTTACTGATCAAACGTGGCGAAACACTCAAAATGCGCAGTGGCACATTAAATGGAACCTCGCTTTCGCTTTCACCGAAAGCGACGGTGTTCGAACGCGCCGCACCGTTTGATCCGGAAACGTATCCGATCCCTCCGGAGGCGTTTCGTGGCTTTCAGGGGGTCGTGGTAGGGACCATCGAGAGCAAGTCAGATCAGGGATATGATCTGACGATCCGCGTCAAGAATGTGGATTCGACATTCGCCGGTAATCGGGCCACCAATCCAGAATCGATCGAGGGGCGGCTGATGAATATGGGCGGTTTCTTTACCAACGCAGTCTTTCGTGAAAAGTTCGGGGATTTGCGGATTGGCGACACGATTCGTGTTGGTGCGGCACACCGCGTGCCAGAGACGGATGGCCTGGAAGTGATGCAGATCCTGGAAGCCGTCGAGGCGAAGTGATTCAAGCGGCGCTCAAGAGAAGGTGTGTTGTCGTTTTGCACGAACTTCTGGTTTCGCGCATGAAGTTTGCATCAAAACCATTTGCGATCCAATGGTTTGATACCCAGTTGGTCCGGATGTGCAAACGGGCGGAGCATTGAGGGACTTGATGATGAAGTATTTGCTGGGCCTTATGATGAGTGTTGCGAGTGTCGTAGCAGCGGCGCCACCTCCGGTCGTGCCCTCTGCGAACAGACGCTTCCAGGATCGTGAAACGCGGGTCGTTCCCGACTTTCAGCGGCATGTCGTGCCTCTGCTGGGGCGTCTCGGATGCAATTCCGCGAAATGCCATGGTTCCTTTCAGGGCCAAGCCGATTTTCGATTATCGTTGTTCGGCTTTGATTTTGCTGCCGATCATGCGGCTTTGGTGGCCGAGGCGACCACGGAAGAAGGCATGCGCATTTCTGCAGATGCACCAGAGCAGAGCCTTATTCTCTTGAAGGCCACGGCCCAGATCGATCATGAGGGTGGCCAGCGTTTCAAGCCAGGTTCCTGGGAGCACCACCTGCTGTTGCGTTGGATTGAGTCTGGTGCCAAAGGTGTGGAAGCACAAGCGGTTGCCAGCACCGAAGTAGTGCAGCAAACCCAGTTCTCCCCCCAGGGGATTCGATTTTTCGAACAAAAGATCGAGCCCCTGTTTGAGAAGAATTGCTATGAATGTCATGGATTCAACAATCGCAAAGGCAATTTGCAGCTGAAAACCCGTGAGCTTCTGCTTGCTGGGGGGGATTCGGGACCGGCCATCACGCCGGGTGATCCGGAAGGTAGCTTGTTGGTTCAGGCGGTGCGGCATCGCAGTCCAGATTTGCGCATGCCACCACAGCGTAAACTGGCTGACGGCCAGATTGCAGATCTGGAAGCGTGGGTTCGCATGGGAGCGCCGTGGCGGAGCCGGCCTGTTGCGTCTGCCGCGATTGAAGCGAAAGTGCTCGTCCAGCTGCATTGCGAGCCACAGGAAATCCTGTTCTCCGCAGCAGGAGATTCGCGGGCAATCAGAGTGGTTGCTCAGTGGGAAGACGGGCGCCACGAGGATGTGACCTGTTTGACGCGTTTTCGCAGCAATGATGATGCGGTGGTCACCATCGATGCAAAGGGGCTGGCGCACGCCGTCGGACCAGGAGATACCCACATCGTGGCTTTTTATGATAACGGTGTGCTGGCGATACCGGTGCTGCGACCCTACTCAAAAAATCAGAGTGTGGTCAGCTTGCCGGAAAACGTGAACCCTGTTGATCGATTGGTTTTAGGCAAGCTCTCCAAGCTTGGATTGAGACCTTCCGCACTCTGTGACGACGCGGAGTTTCTCAGGAGGGTGAGTATTGACGTCACGGGTACACTGCCTGCGCCGGATGAAGTGACCGCCTTTCTGATGGACGATGCGGCTGACAAACGTGAGCGAAAAATCAACGAGTTGTTGAACCGCCCGGCCTATGCGGCCTGGTGGACCAACAAGCTTTGTGATTTTACCGGGTGCAGTCCCAGCGCATTTGGTGAACAGACGGTACTCGAAGTGGGGCACGGCTACTCGACGCAGTGGTACGATTGGATTCACCGTCGCGTCGCCAGTAACATGCCGTACGACCAACTCGTCGCAGGAATCGTACTGGCGCAAAGTCGTGGGCCGGATCAGTCCAGAGAAGATTACGCCACCGAAATGTCATCCTATGTGCGGCAGGAATCGCCAGCCGATTTTTCGCTGCGAAAAACGATGCCGCACTATTGGACACGGGCAACGGTCAGTGAAGCCAAAGACAAGGCCTTGGCGTTTGCGCACAGTTTCCTGGGCATTCAATTGCAATGCGCGGAGTGCCACAAGCACCCATTCGATAAATGGACGCAGAGTGATTTCAGTGACTTTACGCGGTTCTTTGAAGATCTGACAGCGCGGGGTCGTATGGGTTTTCCAGCGTTTGCTGCCGCCCAACGCGGTAAGATCGTCAACTGGCCGGAACTGTCTGTGGGGAAAGGAGCGGACAAGACATTGGGCCTCTTGCGGAGCGGTCAGGTGACCATTGCGGCCGGCGAGGATCCCCGGGCGGTGCTGATGAAGTGGATGCGGGAGCAAGACAACCCGTGGTTTGCCAGGGCTTTTGTGAATCGTGTGTGGGCCGGCTATTTCCATGTGGGAATTGTCGAGCCACCAGATCAATTTACACCTGCCAACCCCCCCAGTAATCCCCAGCTTCTCGATTGGCTGACGCGTGGTTTTCTCGACAGCGCATACGATATGAAGTGGTTGCATCGACAAATTACTCGCAGCGCGACGTACCAGCGAAGCTGGAAGCCGAATGCGACCAATCGACAGGATCGCCGAAATTTCAGTCGAGCTATTCCCCGCCGGATTCCCGCGGAAGTCATCTACGATGCCATGAAACAAGCGACGGCCGCTACCGAACAACTTGACGCAGTTCGAGCGAATCTGAAACGCAGGGCATCAGGACATTTGTCGATGCGTATGGCGGGCACGCACGCGATGAAGGTGTTCGGTAAACCGGCGCGGGCGATTAACTGTGATTGTGAACGTGTCAACGAACCGACACTGCTGCAGGCGATTTTTGTTCAGAACGACCCACTCGTCCGTATGCGGTTAGCTGACAGTGGCTGGATCATTCAGATCGAAGAGGCGGTCGCAGCAGGTCGAGCTGTCGGCGAAAAAGAGCTTGTCAAACAGGTATGGCTCAGGACAGTGAATCGCCTGCCTGACGAGGACGAGATTGCTCGCGCTGTCAAGCATCTAGCATCGGTTGATTCGATTGTTGAAGGCGTCACCGACCTGATGTGGGCGATGTTGAACACGAAAGAATTTCTTCTCAATCACTGACCAACGATACAAGATAACGTGGAACGACACACTGTGAGAAAGCCACACGGTAATGAGCCACACTGTAATCCAGAATGTAATAAGAGGCGATTCGATGGGTAGTCCGCTGACGCGTCGGCAATGGTTGAGCGTTGGCGCCCTGGGGGCTGGTCTCACACTCTCCCAATATTTGCGTTTGCAGGCCGCTGCACCTGGTAAACCGGTGTTGCGATCCGCCATTTTTATATTTCTGGAGGGGGGGCCTTCGCATCAAGACACCTTTGATCTGAAGCCGGATGCACCCGCAGCTGTACGGGGTGAATTCAATCCAATACGGACAAATGTCAGTGGTGTGCAAATTTGCGAACACCTGCCGATGCTGGCACAGCGCGCCGACAAGTATGCGATCCTTCGAGGTGTGTCTCATAATCTGGCAGACCACGGTATTGGCAAGAAGTATCTGCTCACCGGGAACAAGCCATCACAGACGGTGAGTTATCCCGAATATGGCAGCATTGTCAGTCGCCAATTTCCATCCGCCGCTGACTTGCCGACCTATGTTTCCATCGACGAGTCTTTTGTAGGACCGGGCTATTTGGGCTCGCAGTATAGCCCGTTGACGGCGGAAAAGCCGCGTCACGGGTTTCCCTACAAGGTTCGTGGTGTATCGCTGGAAGAAGGTCTGACGGTGGCAAAATTCACCAGGCAGAAGAAGTTGCTTGATGATTTAGACGTTGCTTTTCGCGGGTTTGACGATCTCGATGATCAAGTTCGTGGTCTCGATCGTTTTTCGGAACAGGCGTACGACATCATTAGCTCGCGGCGCACAAGGTTAGCCTTCGATTTGTCGCAGGAAAAGCGATCGGAAATAGATCGTTTTGGCAAGCATGAATTCGGGCAGACGCTGCTGCTTGCCGCGCGCTTGATCGAAGCGGGGGTGCATTTTGTCACGGTGCGCCTCCGGCCAGCGGAATTCGACTTTGATACCCATGCGGAGAACTTCCCCAAATTGCGCACGTTACTACCGCCTTTGGATCGCGGGTTTGCGGGCTTGCTCGACCGACTACAAGACCGAGGGCGCTTGGATTCCACGGCGATTTTCATGACCGGTGAGTTCGGTCGGACTCCGACGGTCAACGGCGGCGGTGGTCGGGATCACTGGGCGCGTGCGATGTGCGCTTTGATGGCCGGCGGAGCAATTCAGGGGGGGCAAGTCGTCGGCGAATCGGATTCACAGGCCGCGGAACCAGCGGGGCAGGCTTATTCACCGGACGATCTGGCGGCTTCCTTTTTTCACAATCTCGGCATCGATCCGCGGACGGAGTTTCAGACCAACGTCGGCCGCCCCATTATGCTGGTCCGGGATGGGACACCGATCGCGCCCCTGTTCTCTGTGTAACACCACTTTCCAGACAAATGGCGCAGGTAAAACGGTTTAGTGGCATGTATTTGCATCGCCACAGGCGCCGATTCATTGGGCAGATTGTCGTGGTTTCTTGTAACTACGCGCCGCCGTTTCGCCATAAAGAGGTGAAGATCCTGTCTAAAAAGGCAGGGTTTCGAAAAAAAGGGGGTCTGTGAACACTCTTTGGGAGTTAGGTTATACTAACTGAGGTGCTGTCGGTGCTGCCGCCATGGGCTTTTGATAGCTCGTCCGAAGCGGATAATGCCGAATCTGTAAGGTCACGTAACACGTGACTGGTTACTTGACACGCCTGGTGCGGAAAAGCGCGACGGAGACAGGTTTATGACGACTGAAACACGACGATTTACCACGGTTCGCCAACGATTGGTTGCGGTGGGTCCCTTTGTTTTTGGTGCCAGCTGTCGGCAGGTCGTGTTAGCGGGAATCCTGGGTGTCATGGTGATCGCGGTCGTTGGGTGCGGCAGTGATGATGCGTCTGAGGATTTGAGTACCACGTTGACGCACACCATCTCGCGCGGTGATTTGTCTGTGATGGTGACTGAACAGGGGATGTTGGAGAGTTCCAGCAACAAAGAGATCAAGTGCAAAGTGCGCGGCCAGGCAACAGTCCTCTGGGTCATTGAAACCGGTACGGACGTCAAGCCTGGTGACGAGCTTGTCAAGCTCGACTCTTCCACAATTGAAGACAACATCAGCACCAAGAAGATTTCTTATCAGACGGCGATGGCGACGTACGCCCAATCTGAAAGTGATGTCCAGGTGGCAGAAATTGACATCCAGGAGTACATAGAAGGAACGTACGCTTCAGAACTCAAGACGAAACAAAAAGACGTGGCGATTGCCAAGTCAAACTTGCGTTCCGCGGAAAATATCCTTGAGCACAGCCAGGATATGTTTACCAAAGGGTACGTCAGTACCTTGGAAGTTGAAGGCAATACTTTTTCCTTGCAGCGAGCCAATCTGGAATTAGAAGTGGCCAACACTCAGTTGGAGGCCTTGCAGCGATTTACAAAGGAAAAGACGTTGACCGATTTGCGTGGCAAGCTTAAGGCCAAGCAAGCAAAGATGAAGTCTGACAAGGCAAATCTTGATTTGGAGAAATCGAAGCTGGATCGTGAGGAGAAACAACTCGAGAATTGCGTGATCACAGCAGATTCCTCCGGGATGGTGATTTTTCCTTCCATGGCAGACTGGAAATCAACACCCGATGTGGAAGAGGGTGCGACAGTCCGTGAAGATCAGGTGTTGTTACAGATTCCCGATCTCAGGCAAATGCAGGTCAAGGTAGGGGTTCATGAAGCCTATGTGGACCGCCTCAAGCCGGGTATGCGCGCTCGTGTTACCCTGCTTGCAGAGACCATTGAAGCGGAGGTCTCGACGATTGCCTCTATCGCCAGACGATCCGGGTGGTGGACTGGCAATATGGTGAAGTATGACACCGTGATCAAAATTGATGTAGGCGAAGATTCGACGTACAGACCCGGAATGAGTGCTTCGGTCGATATTATCCTGGCAGAACATGTCGACGTGCTCACGATTCCCGTGGCTGCGGTGGTCGAGACCAACGGCGTCTATCACTGTTGGGTCAAAGAGGGAAACCAGACGCAGAAACGTGTGCTGGATGTAGGGGACAGTGATGATGAGTTCATGGTGGTGAAAACCGGTGTGAAAGCTGGCGATAAAGTCGTGCTCAATCCGCGGGCTTATATCGAAGAGGCACAGCGCGAGGGCCTGGAACCGACAGCGTCTGCGGAAGAGAAATCTGCGGCTGACAAGCCCAAGAAACCACAAGCTGACAAGCCCAAGAAACCACAAGGTGACAAGCCCAAGAAACCACAAGGTGACAAGCCCAAGCCCAAGCCCAAAAAACCTAGCAAGCCTTAGCGGAGTCGGTCCGTGGCTGGGATGGTTGTTGGTGTTGGCTGATCAGGCCGACCACCCGGTGCTTGTTCGGTTGTAGTACCTGCGATCGCAGACCAGTTAATCGATCAAGCCTGGGTTCTGCATGACCATTTACCGAGTGGCACTGCTACGAAACTAGACACGTTTTTCCCTTAACAATTGGTGTTGTTTCCTGTGATTAGTGGTTTCCTACAGACGTTCCAGGTCGGCTTAAAGAGCCTGTTGTTGCAGAAGCTGCGCGCGGGCCTGGCGGCGCTAGGCATCTTTATTGGGACCGCCACGGTAATTTGGCTGGTGGCGATGGGAGAGGGCGTCAGCTACCAGGCGCAACAACAGATCAAAGAGCTGGGCGCGACCAATATTATTGTCCGCAGTATCAAGCCCACCAGTTCCAAGAAGGGTGGAAAGAAAACGGACGAACGGGTCGCCAGATACGGTTTGTTGCGTTCCGATCTCCGCCGGATTTCTTCGAACCTTCCTAACCTGACTCGCGTTGTGCCGATGCGCGAACTTAAACGTGAGTTGCGTTATCAAGACCATGCGGTTGATAGCAAGTTGGTGGGTTGCGATGACAACTATCGGATTTTGAATACGCTTGAAATGGCACGCGGCCGCTGGTTCAACAAGCGTGATGAAAAAGAGAACGTTGTGGTCCTGGCGGACGGTACCGCCAAACGACTGTTCCCCCATGAAAATCCAATTGGCAAGGCGATTCGAGTGGGGGCTAGTTACGGAAGTGATATTTACACTGTGATCGGCCAGACACGCGCTCGCGCTGCTTCGGCTGCGATTGGTGGCAGTCTGGATGCCCGTGAGTACAACCTGGATGCGTACATTCCACTGAGTACATTACAGCGTCGGATCGGTGATTTCATCATGCGACGCACGCGCTCGAGTATGAATGGTGAAATTGTTGAGCTGTCACAGATTACTGTAACGGTTGCTAACCTTGACCAAGTAGATGAAACAGCAGCGATCATTGAAACGATGCTGGAGCAGTACCACGAGGAAGAAGATTACTCGGTCGTAGTTCCCAAGGAACTGTTGCGCCAAGCCGAACGCACTCGCATGATGTTCAACGTATTACTGGTTGTCATTGCGGGGATCTCGTTGTTCGTTGGTGGCATCGGTATCATGAATATTATGTTGGCGACGGTGACCGAACGTACTCGTGAAATTGGGATTCGACGCGCGCTCGGGGCAACACGGACGCGGATTATAGAGCAGTTCCTGGTGGAGACCGTGGTGTTGACGGCCGGTGGTGGACTGCTGGGTGTGGGATTTGGTTTGATGTGTGGGCCGATCTTTAGCGGGCTGAGAGATTTGGTCAGTAGCTTCTCTGCAGATTTGCTACCACCGATTGTCAACGCGCTTGAACCTCGGATTGCTCCCTGGTCGGTTGGTTTGTCGCTCGGCATTTCCCTGGTTGTGGGATTGATTTCCGGACTCTATCCGGCTTTCCAGGCCGCCTACCTGGATCCGATTGAAGCGCTGCGGCACGAATAGTGCTCCGCTCGAACTTCTTGGGATACTGCGACAATCTGACGACAATCACTTCGGGATTCTTTCTCGATGACCGCTGCACTTCATTAGAGAGACAGGTTGTCGAGTACTCGATTTCTGCAGTGAGGGCGCCTTGCCTGTGAGCGATCGCTTGAGCAACAAGTTGCCGATGTGCAGCGACCTGCTTCTCTGGGACACACACTCAGATCAGCGGCAAGCAGAAGGTGGTGGCATGGCACTTTGTTTCGTGCAAAAGTGTGGGTAGGCTGCGAAGTCACGACGCCGGATAGTTCTTCTATGACAGAGGGGCGACGGCTATCCAAAAACGGAAAATGCGGCAGCTCGATGGCGTGTTCCTGGCGTATGATAGGAGCAGGTCAATAGACTGGCAGAAGACACCGCAGGAGGGACTTCACGTGAGCTGCCCTGAGAGGCGGGCTGTCGTGATTGAAAGCGAGTGCTCGGTCACCAATTTACCCTTAAGGGTCGCCGGCTATGGAAATGAAAGAAAATAAAGGCATTATTCTTGCAGGTGGTGCTGGAACTCGGCTTTATCCGATCACGCGCGCTGTCAGCAAGCAGCTCTTGCCAATTTATGACAAGCCCATGATCTATTATCCGTTGTCGGTGTTGATGCTCGCAGGGATCCGCGAGATCCTGATCATTTCAACACCTGATGATATTGGAGGCTTTGAACGTTTGTTGGGTGACGGCAATGTTTTGGGATTGTCGATCAGTTACGCAGTGCAGCCTGAACCACGTGGTTTGGCGGACGCCTTTCTGGTTGGTCGCGAGTTTGTCGCGGACAGTCCCGTGAGCCTGATTCTAGGCGACAATATTTTCTACGGACACGGTCTGCAGAATTATCTGCAAGAGGCAGCTGCTCAACCGGATGGTGCCACCGTGTTCAGTTATGAAGTCGCAGATCCCGCAAGGTTTGGTGTTGTTGAACTGGATTCCAACGGGCGGCCTGTACGGATCGTTGAAAAACCGCAAGATCCACCTTCCAATTTGGCTGTTACCGGGTTGTATTTTTATGACAACGACGTGGTCGAAATTGCGGAAGGACTTCAGCCTTCCCCACGCGGTGAGTTGGAAATCACGGCTGTGAATGAGGTCTATTTGCAACGGGGCAAACTCAAGGTCAAGCGGCTGTCGCGGGGATTTGCCTGGCTGGACACGGGAACAGAAGCGGCGTTGATTGACGCAGGTAATTTCGTCAAGACCGTCGAAGATCGACAGGGACTGAAAATTGCCTGCATCGAGGAAATCGCGTTTCGCCAGGGATTTATCGACCGCGGGCAATTACAGGAATTGGCCGATCGGTTGAACAATCCGTACGGTGCGTATCTTGCTCGATTACTGGGGTAGAGTCAGGATCCCAGGGTTGTCCGTTCCCTCGTTCTTGTTGACGATCGTTCCTGTTGATTGTTTGTGGCGCAGAGAATTGGATTGTCACAGGAAAGGCCCAGGCAGAAGCCGGCGTCTTCATGCTTTTTGTGTTACCACAGGATTGCGTCGTTTCGGATAACACGTGCGGCAAATGACGCATGTGGTGCCATCGCAACCGCGGGCTGTGCAGTGTTCGCGACCGTAGTAGATAAATTGCAAGTGGAGTCGGTTCCAGGAATCTTGTGGGAACAATTTCTTCAAGTCATTTTCTGTTCTTGTGACGTTCTTGCCATTGGTAAGTCCCCAGCGTTGTGCCAGTCGATGAATGTGCGTGTCGACCGGAAACGCCGGTTTTCCGAAAGCCTGGGCCATTACCACACTGGCTGTTTTGTGGCCGACTCCCGGCAGGGTTTCCAGATCTTCGAATGTTTCTGGAACACGTCCGTCGTATTGATCGACCAGAATGCGCGACAATTCACGGATCGCTTTTGCTTTTTGCTGCGCCAGCCCACATGTCTTGATGCACTTTTTGATTTGTGCGACGCGTAAACAGGCCATTTCCGCAGGGCAGTCCGCTTGTGCAAAGAGAAGAGGGGTAACTTCGTTAACACGTTTGTCGGTGCATTGCGCGCTCAATACCACAGCGACCAGTAAGGTGTATGGATCGCGGTGGTCCAGTGGAACTGCAATGTTCGGATAAAGCTCTTGTAGTTTGGCTGAGATGTAACAGGCTCTCTCGTGTTTTTTCATCGTTATGGTCAATCTGCGGTTCTAGTGTTACACCGGTGAAGAGGTGTCCAGACGGTTTAGATCACAGCGTGCGTCAACCAGTAATCTGGACTCTCATTGTACTGCGTGACAAGATGCGCAGGAGATACAGGTGAATGGACAGTAGTTCGTCAAAGTAAACGGTCAGTGTCCGGTAGCGATCCGGCATTCAGTAATCTATATATGCTTGCCATCTTGGCCGAGGTATACTGCGCTTAGTCATGTGGATGTGTTCTTGACAGTGTCAAAATCTCAACCAGCTTGCATGGGGTGATATCTTGCAAAGTCAAATAGTGCCGAGATTGCGAACAACCTGCTTGGTGACCTGCTTGGCGGCCATCGGCTGTACTGCGGAGCCCCGTGTTCTGCCTGTGTCCAGTACGTCGACAGAGACCGCAGCATTAGAAACAGAGGAAGCATCGCCTGGGAATACGGAGCAAGACGTGACTGACGAGAAACGTGTAAACCCTGGGAATACGGAGCAAGACGTGGCTGACGAGAAACGTGTAAACCCTGGGAATCCGCCGCTGACAGAGACTGCTACCAAAGTAGAGCAACAAACAGATAAAGCGCAGCCGGCGGAGGAGATACAGCCGAAGGAAAGCGTGCAGACGACGTACAACCAGCTGACCGCGGCAGAGTCCTATGTGATTGTTGACAAGGGTACCGAACGGCCGTTTACCGGCGAGTATACCGACAATAAAGCAGCTGGGATCTATATCTGTCGCCGCTGTAATGCACCACTTTATCGTTCGGACGACAAGTTCGACAGTCAGTGTGGTTGGCCCAGTTTCGACGATGAGATTGCCAATGCGGTGGATCGCCATACGGACGCGGACGGACGCCGAACCGAGATCACCTGTCGTAATTGCAGTGGCCATTTGGGGCACGTGTTTCTCGGCGAAGGATTTACGGCCAAGAACACTCGCCATTGCGTCAACTCGATTTCCATGAAGTTTATTCCTGCCAAGATGACTCGACCGGCGGTGATCAAAATCAAACGCGAGTGAGGTGGCGTATCGGAATCGGAGTAGGCCTGTTGTTTTGCTGCGCGCGTTTGATTTATTTGTAGGATTGCCAGTCGAAACGGCAATCCAAGGACGAGTCGGTACAAATTCCATCGAGCTGGCTGGCGTGGGCCCGCCCTCAGATGTCTGAGCGTTTGAGGCCGATCTGAAGACTTAGCCAGATCTGTTCGAGCCAGTCATATTGGTGGATCCCCGGTGAGACGACTTTCAGTTTGCTGGTAACCCAGACAGGGTGAGGCCGTTTCTCCCAAATGAGTCGCAAGACTTCGTCAAGCGTCGGGAGCTTCAGACCGGAGAATCTTGGGTGGAACCACTCTTACGGATCTTATCCAGGGGCATGTCTGATACTCTACCACTTCCGTTGGTAGTTCGCTTGACCGTCGGATCGTGAATCACGACGCGTTACCTGTCGCTCGGCGAAAAACGACGAGATGGGCAACGATAACCTGTAGATGTTATAGGGTCCGAGATCGGAGTTTCTGGGATGGCGTTGTGTTGGGCTCGGGTCGAGGGGGGCGACGGCGGCCAGATCAGCAGCTAGAGTGGACACAATTGTGGTCTGCATCGAGTCGTCGAGCGCATTCACGTGCGGTGGTTGAATACGGGAAGTTGTCACCAGCAAGAAAGACCTTAGTGCCTGTTGCACCAGTGGTACCGGGGATGAGTGAAACAAGCTACAGCACGTTAGGGTTTAGCGATCGCAGTCTGGAAGCGGCTTTGGATGCGATTGCGGATGCTGGATTCGCTGGCGTTGAGATCCTGGGCCAGGCACCGCATCTCGATGAGCCACCACAGGGGAACGCGCTCAGGGTGTTTCGAGGACGGCTGGAAGACCGCGGGTTCAGATCTTGGACTGTGCACGCACCAGCCAAACGTAATGTTCCCGGGGCTCCAGATGAGGATTGGCGAAAGGAGAGCGTAAAGACCCTGGAACGCTTTGTGCGATTCAGTGGTGCTCTTGGTTCTCGCGGGCTGATTGTGCACCCCGTACCGAACCCGATCTTTGTTTCGGATCCCCAGATTGGTCCATTGGATACACTCATGCAGGATGCGGTGCGGCGTTCCCTGGATGAGTTGGTCCCGATTGCAGCTGAGGTGGGGACCTGTATTCTTCTTGAGAACTTACCCTACCACTGTGATTATCCTTTATTGAGTATGCGTCAGCTCCGGCCACTTGTGGATGAGTATCCGGCTGAACACGTGGCATTGATTCTCGATACCGGACATGCCTGGACGATCGGTAATGACCCGGTTGCGGAGATCCATTTTGCGGGTGGCCGTCTGCAGGGCACCCATCTACAAGATGTTGATGCAGTCACACCGAATGATGATCACTGGGTACCGACCCATGGAGGATTGGATTGGGATGCGATCCGGGCAGCGCTTGCCGAAATCGGCTACGCAGCAAATTGGACCTTTGAAGCAGTGCAGGGACGGCAGGGTGAGTCGCCTGATGAACTCGCAAGAATGACGCGAAGCGTAGCGACTATCTGGGGGAGATCATGAGTTCTCGAGCTGTGGGAGGCGAAAGTGTCGTTATCACTGGCGCCGTTGATGGAATCCGGCGGAGGGTTCAAGCAATCAGCCTGGCGAGGCGCATGCCTGCTTGGATTTGTTGAATGTCCTGTGGGTTGCATGCCAGTGATGGGGCTCGCGGTAGGCCACTCTCGAAACCGAGCAGTTGCAGTGCGGCCTTGAGTCCAGCGGCCCGGCGAGTGAGGACTTGCCAGTCCAGTTCCAGTACGCGGTCCTGGATGGCTCTCGCCTGATCGAGGTGTCCAGTCATACCAGAGTGCATGATGTCGTAGCACTCGCGGGGCGCGATGTTTCCTAACATCATACAGGCACCATCTGCTCCAAGCATCACACCGGCCAGCAACAGGCTTCCATTTCCGATCCAAAACCGTTTCGACGTGGAAACAAATCTCCGCACACGAGCCTCGAATCGTAAGTCGGCAGATGCGATGTAACCGAAGACATTTTCTTGCGCGAGCCAGGTACCAATTTGCTCGGCTTCAGCACCAGCAGGCGTACTCGTGCTGAGAAAAGTTCCGGGCATCATTTGATGAATGATTAGCACAGGTACTTCGATGCGCGGAATCACAGCGCTGAAATAGTCATCAATGTTTGCCGTCAGGCGAGGGATTCGAATTCGGATCAACTCAGCTCCCGCCTCGACAAATCGATTGGCTATTCTCAGTGTTTCACTGGTCGAAGGGCTATCGACTCCAGCGATCAAGAGTTTTTGTCCTTGATTGACGCACTGGACCGTACGGATAATTTCCAGCCGGTCGGATTCGGAGAGAAAAGCCTCTTCCCCGTTCTCAGAATTCAGCACAAAACCTGACAAGGGTGTTTTCATCCAACGGGCAACATTGTGCTCGATGGCGGGGAAATCGACCTTGTCGTCGTGACGGAACGGGGTGGGGCTGGGAGCGACGATGATGGGGTCTTGTTGGGGTATCGCCACGACACTTTTCCAGGGGTAAAACGGAGGTGTTGCTCGGTGGTTCGAGTGGGCAACAAGTGACCGTTATCATACGGTGGCTCAGGACTGTGTAACATCAGGGTGTGCCCATGCCAGTGGTGTTGCTGGGGTTTTGGGGCAGATTTGAGTCTTGCGATGTGCCGCTTTCGGTACTGTCGAGTGGAGAACCGTTTCTCGCTGTCGTACACTGTTGTTTGAGCTGCGTTACCGCTACGAGCTATGCCACCAGCTGTCTGGGGTGTTGTACGATCTGTGGTACAGACCCCAAGTTTTTGTCTTGATGAATTCGCGTACGTTCCCGTTTCTTGCAGAGGTATGGAACTGTGTTTCGACCGTTGACTTTATTGGCTGTGATCGGGTTTTCGCTCACGGTCTCTCCTGAACTGACTGCGGCGGATCCGCAACTTCTCTCGGTCAAGAAGATCTGGGATGCGGGGAAACACAATGCGTTTACTGATCTGGCGCGCCATCACAATTGCTGGTGGGTCACGTTTCGAGAAGCGGAAAAACATGGCAAAAGTAATGGGAAAGTCAGAGTCATTGTCTCGGCAGATGGGGAGAACTGGGATTCGGCAGCGCTAATTAGTCAGCGCGGAGTTGATTTGCGTGATCCCAAATTGTCTGTAATGCCTGATGGACGATTGATGCTCATAATGGGAGGGAGTATCTACGATACCAGCAAGTATGGTACGCGATCCCCGCGAGTTTCTTTTTCCAAGGATGGTCGGCAATGGACAGAGCCAGCTAAGCTACTAGCGGAAGACCACTGGTTATGGCGCGTGACTTGGCACAAAGGCCAGGCCTGGAGTGTCAGTAAACTGGGAGAAGGGAGTGACCCTCGTCGAGGAATGCTTTATCGAAGTAGCGATGGGCTTGATTGGGAGTGGATCACCGAGTTTCGACTTCCGAACAATACCTGGAATGCCAGTGAAACGACATTGAGATTTATGCCAGATGGTGAGTTGATTGCGTTGACTCGACCGCATTGGATTGGTACGAGTCGACCGCCGTACAAAGAATGGTCGTGGACGAAGATCGGGGAAAATGTTGGTGGCCCCAATTTCATTCGTTTGCCGAACGGACAACTTTGGGCGGCTGCCCGGCAGTACGGAAAAAAACGCGTTACGGTTTTGGCGCGGATGGCCCGTGACGCGTACCAACCCGTGCTGACATTGCCCAGTGGTGGTGACAATAGTTACCCCGGTATGGTTTGGCATGATGGGTTGCTGTGGATGAGCTACTACTCATCACACGAAGGCAAGGCCAGTATTTATCTGGCTCAGATCAAGATGCCCTGATCCTGTGGGTGTTTTCGACCGGGGCAGTGAGGTTCTCTACGGCCGGAGACCGTGACCGGTGTACCTGTCTCTCAGCAGGATACTGATCGAGACGCGGTCAAATAATGTCCCACGCATTTGCCGAGCTGGCTGCGAGTCGTCTCGTTTGTCGTGTGCGGTCACTAGTTGGTCACGAAAAGCTCGCCTGTGATCGATTGGATGACATCCGGCCACAATTGGATGACGAGACGGTTTTGTTCAGCGACAGCATATCAGCCATTGATAGATGCAGCGATTTTCTGATCGCGTTACCGGCATGTGATTTGCTATTGATGGCGATGGATTTATTACTCCAGCGAAAAGGAATTAAGCGATGAAACGTGTGATGACAACCGTTAGCCTGTTTGTGGTGTGGGGAGTGTTATCGACAGCAGTGGCCGCTGATCCGAACCCGTTCGTCAGGCGGACTGCGGCCGGCGCGCGATCCGGGAGGGTGAATTATTACGACCGGACCGGCAAGCGGGTCGGCAGTAGCCGGAGCATCGGAAATCGGACGACTTACTACGACCGAAGTGGTCGCGTCAGCGGAGTTCGACGCGGCAATCAACGGCGGACGACATTCGTCGACCGTAATGGCCGGACGCAGGAACGTAGCAGAACTTCGGGGAAGCGGACGTCGTATTATGACCGTACCGGACGCACTACAGGCTATAGTCGTGTCCAGGGTAAGCGGACGTCGTATTACGACCGCAGCGGCCGTCGTACAGGCAGTAGTCGCACCTCTGGCAGCCGTACCACATTTTACGACCGTTCCGGGAAAATTGTGGGACGAAGTGATCGACGCAAGTGATCGTTCCCGCATTGGCGATGGTTTTCATTCCGTTGCCAGAATCGGTACCGCACTTATGGTGTTTCAGTTTGTCCTGAGGATTGCGCAAATCCAGTGGTGATGAGTTCACAGTAAGTCTGCGTACGGCTGAATTCGAGTACCGCTCGAATTCGTTTTCCAGTTCGCGGATGTGTTGCTGCCAGGTCTTCGAGCGATCTGGCAGCAGCAGGTGATCTAGAGACTTGTTCGACAAATGACTCAGCTTGAACAGGATCAGGAACCTCGAGTCTGGCAAGTGTCCGGGCGGCAACTTGTGGATTGGCGCACGCCAGCAAGCCACCGCGATCGCAAGTGAACTCGCACCTGCGGCTCCAGGCCCGAAACAGCAAGTGAAAGATCAGGTACAGGCTGCGCCCCGCCATCGCACTGCTGGTCGAATGTGTGAGCGCTAACCAACTCGTGTGACCGCATTTAATATGTGCCAGCTCGTGTCCAATAATAAATTGTAATTCTGCAGATGTCATGCGATTGACGAGTCCTCGGTAGAGAACCACGCTGCCCTCACTCATGAAACCAAGTGCGTGCGCGTTGATTGCGTCCACTTCCATCAAGTAGATCGGTGGTAAGTGCATTTCGAGCCGTTTGGCCGCTTCAACCGACAGTTGGTGGATTTCTGGAAAATTCGTGGCGTCAATGGGAGTCGACATCTGTCTCTCACGACGTTCCGTCATCTTGATGCGGATGACCGCAATGACCAATAACACGAGCATCAGACCTAACGTACCGATCGACAGGAGCGTGGCCAGGAAAACGGCCACCGCTAGTAGCTCAATTTCACCCTTTACGCGCAAGCGAGATGCAGTGACACGGCCCGTAGATTGGGATGATGATCCAAATCGCAGTTTGGTTTGCTTGCGTGGTTCAGGGGCCGTGGGTTGGTTTGATCGCGAACGACCGACAAGCACTGGAGGCTTGCGTTGTGGAGAGTTGATGTGGCGACGCCGTGTACTTGTGCGCTGCGCAACCTCAGTTTGGGCTGGATGACTGGCTGGCAATTGGATCTTTTTCCGGCAAGCGGGACATTTAGCGATTTTTCCGAACACCTTGCTGGGGGCGCTAATGCGGCGGTCACAGCAAGGGCAGAAGAACCAGTATTTGATGCGCGTTCTCATCTGCTTTGCATTCTGAAACGGTGATCTCGCTGATTTGTCATCAATCCAAATGGACGTCCACGCCAGTACATGGAAATAGCAGCGTTGATGCCCCATGGCAGCGGGGGCATTGTAATCGCGGGAAGTGCTTTCCGTGTGTGCGGACGGTTACATTGATCATGGACACGGATTGTCCGCCGAGTACGCTTTGATGCAGTAGCGGCTGTCATAACCTGTGCTGCTTCCGTTTCCGGTGCAATCTCAAGGTCCAGAAGTATCGCCGGGAGCAGGTGAAGGTGCGCTGGGTGATCCTGCTGATGCCGCAGTTAACCCGCGGTACTGTTCCCGAATCATAGGGATGTTCAAGAGTTCAGGAAGCAGTAACTCAGCTACGAAGCGATTGCCTTTTTCGTTGTAGTGTCCAGCCGCGCCCGCAAAGGGCAGGTCATGCCCTAAATACATCGACTCGATCTCTGGTAACGCAAGTTCTTGAAATCCCGCCAGCAAATCGATGTAGATCCACTTGTGTTTTCTTGCTTGAGTTTTCAGAAAACGACGCCACGAGTCGGCGCCTCTAAAGTAGTCGTCACGCAGCGGAAGGTGTACCAGCACGAGTGTTCGATTTCTTGCGTGATGTTCCGTGTGCAATTGGTTGAAGAGATAGACGGCCAATTCCTCGGCATGTTGGCTGGATTCTTCTCGGGCCGGCATCCTGGAACGAAAGTTGCGCAATAAACGGAATGTACCGGAACGATCCATCCATTTCCTCAAGGCGGTGTTTTGGTCTGGAACAGGAGTATTGGTGACCTGCAACCGGTTGTCATTGACACGCAAGAGAGGTTTACCATATCCGAGGAACTCTGTTTTCGTCGCACGCATAAAATCTATAGAGATGAAAGAAAACACATGCACGTGGTGCCGGAGTTGACTCTTCATTGTCTGGTACCAGAGGTACGCTTGGTCGATACCATAACCACCCTGGCCCATGTTTACGGTTTGAATTCCTGGATCGAGCGTTTCAAGCTGTGCACACCAGGTGTGTTGATTGCCGACGCCGTATCCCAGTGTGAAGGAATCGCCGGAACAAATCAGGCGTATTTTGTTGGACGGAGGATGCGGAGAGTAGTTGTCCGCGGCGCGCAAGCGTTGGGAATTGGTTTGCAAGTGTTTGCCCGCGCCGTATAAATCCGCTGCGAAAAAATCGGCCTTATTGACCCAGCCTATCTGTGGGTCGTATTCCGTGTGCAACGATTCAGCAGTTGCTTCCGTTGGATTATCGTCGATGATCCAACGCAATAAGTATTCCAGTGACAAACATAGACTTCCCGTAATCAAACATGAATAAAGGAGTTTTCGCGTTAGCGGGATGCGCGGTCGACGCGCAGGACGCAGGGGCTCTGGCTCTGACATGTCGTGTCCTTGTCGTTCCGAATGCCTCTGTTGCGAGTGACTGCAGTTCCCCGTTGCTTGTGCTTCGGGTGATTGAATTCAGATCTGGATATGCTCGCAGGTTGGCGGTCAGACGGTCACGGCGTTGATGTGCTGGGGCTCAAGAGGCGGCCATCTGCCTTGGGTCCGTAGGGTGCGAGAAACTGACGTAACTTCTGTTTCTTGGATTCACGGGAAGCAAGTAATAGCAGTTCTTCGTAATGGCCTTGAGCCGCAGGTACGTAGAAATCAGTTTTCCACCGAAAGGATCGGGGTGCTACAGATCCGGAAGCAAGATAAGCCTCCGTAGGAAACGCAACGCGAACAAACCAGACGAGCATCAGCGTGAATACCAATGCGGTAGCTGCGCTTGCAACAGCTGGCATCGCTTGTTGAAATCGTTCGACTTGCCAGCGCCCGGTGGTCAAAACAAGTAGCGCCAATGCACCGACAAGTGTGGCGTACTGGACGAGTCCCCAGGTATTGGCGAGCCATCCCCAGACGAGATAATCGAGGACGAAGGTCGCCAGCAAGAGGTTAGTAAAGGGCTGACCAGACACCCGCATGTTACGTTGAGCGGGCTCGTTTTCGGGCGAAGTGGCGAGGGCGTGCTTGCCCAATGAAAGGAATGCGAACAGGCCCGCGAAGCTAAGGCTAATGATCCGATTGTATGGATCTACATAGGGCCCCAGTAGCGTGCCACCTGACGTGGCGTTCATTTGCAGGCTTGACCATTGCGCTTCCATCAGGGCGGTGTAGGAATGAAAGGCAGTGATTCCCTGAATCATCAGAAGCCACGACCACAGGCAGCAAAGCACGGTGATTGTGCGAATGATTGTCAGCGACTTCGGTTGGCACGAATGGCTTGTATGACGCTGCGAAATCTGAGTGTAAAGTCGAGCAATCGCAGCGATAGCTGGTATTGCGGCCGGTGTCATGCCGCGCATGCCAAAGGACCAATCCGCTGCCAGCCACCAACAATACCAGGCCGATTGGATCAGGAGATGGATTCCGACGAGCAGCAGGGATGTTGCCCAGAGTAGACGCTCGCGACGGTCTGTAGCCGTCATTACCAGGACGGAGGCAGCGACAAATCCTAACGCGTACAGGGGGTGATAAATGAGCCATCCATGTAGTGGGTGAAAGAGGACAGCCATAATCTCGGGTGAGGTGAAGTCGAAGCTGTGGAAGTCATGATTGCCAAAGACGTACGGCGACTGTGTCCATTCTCCCGTCATCCAGGAATTAACCTGTCCGACTTGAAAACAACTGGCGACAAGTGGACTGGCCAACAAAAACAAATAAGAGATGCGCAGGAGGATGCGTGGTTCCTGCAGCAACCGAACTGCGGTCATCGTCAGGGTGGGCAGCGCATAGAGAACTAGATAGGGGCGAATCATAATCAGAATTGCAGTGCAACACCCAACCAGGATGACGCTATTGGCCCGCCGATACATTGGTTGAACTAATTCGACTGCCAGTACTGATACGGGTGCTAGCGCCAAGAGCTCCGAACCGCTGGTAATCGAATAGTATCCGAGGTGTGTGCCGAGAAACCCGGCACAGAGCCCATAGAGAACTGTGCTTCGTTGTCCACCGGTTAGCGTGGCGAGCAGTTTTGTGAAACTCCACCAGAAGACCATTGAAAAAAACGCCGCAGTCACAAATACGCCGTGTTTTGCAACGAACCCCAGCGGTCCAAACGTTTCGCACAGGGCAACAGCTGTTGCACTTGCCAGTCCGGGTCCGGCGCACCATTGTGACAAGGGGACACCCTGCGGTGATTCCACAAAAGAATCGAGCAAGAAAATATCCCCGTGTACAGCTGCCCGCGACCAGTCCAGGTACTGCATAAAGTCAGGGCCGCGTTGCACACTGCTGGCCAGGAAAGCGGCGCAGATCGCCCAATAGAATAACGGTTGTTGGATTTGCTTGGCTGTCCGTTGCAGCCAGGAGTGGCGATCTGATGGGGTGGGAACGTCAATGGGCGACATGACACTTCGTTGTGCGACAATGATGAAAAAACTGATCCTGGAAAGAAAAATCAAATCGCGATAAACAGAGTGGCTGCGAATCACATGATTGCACCGATCCCCCACACGGTAAGCCCAACGAGTATGGGTGCGGTGAAGAGGGACGCAACAATGCCCGAGGCGACGATCAAAAGAATACCCAGTCCCCCTTGCACCTGTTTTGTGTTCCGCCATGCGAGTATGCACATAATCAGGCCGATTATTGGAAACCAGCAGAAGCTGACGGCGGCCAATGCCCATACCGTGCTTTGTCCGGTCCACGGTTGATGGCGTTCAGGAACGAGTGTCTCTGCAATACGATCTGCCGAGAACGTAGACAGTTGTTGTACGTTTTCAACCGACACTCGAGAACGCACCTGGCATTCGCTGCATGTGGCCAGCGTCTTACGGAACGTCCATACCGGAAACACCAGAAAGCGAATCGTGTGGGAGAGCGAGACAGTCTCGAAGTACACGGCGGCGGCGTGGCAGGCGGGGCAATTGCTCTTCAACGAGGGGGAGGCAGTCGCCAGCGTTTCTCCCCAAAGCCCGAGAGACGTTACTTCTCGGTAGATCGGTTGCGGTTTTGGGTCCGTGTCTGGCGGGGGCATAGCGCGGAAAGATCCTATCGCGTTGCGAATCAGCGGACAGCCTATAGTCTATTGTACGAGTCACTGCGGGTACTTGGCGCCACGGGGGCTGAGCTGGACAGAGCCGCTGTCGAAATGATGCTTCAGATGACTCCTGCTGCAGCAAGAGCTTCCCGAATGGGCTGCTGTTGATGAACTCCCGTAGCAGGCATCGGAGCGCGTGGGACGCCACCCTCGCGTCCCTGCAATTCCATGCAATAACGGACATTGGCGGGCAAATTGTCGTCAAAAATCGCGTCCCAGATTGGTAGCAGGTGCTCGTGTAGTTCTTTCGCTCGCTCAATTTCATGCGCATTTACCGCATCCCACAACGCGACGCATAGTTGAGGAACTGCGGTCAGGATCGCGGCAATTGCACCCACGGCACCCAGTGAAAACGATGGAAACAACAGAGCGTCCACGGCGGTCATGATGCGCGCGTCAGGGCCTGCTCTGGTGATGAGATCGGCTAGCAACTTCAAGTCACCCGCACTTTGCTTGACACCGATGACGCCTTCGACCTGGTTGAGGATGCGAACCAGCAGGTCTGGTGACAGATAGGCCCAAGGTACCACGTTATAGATCATGACAGGTGTTTGTGTGGCTTTCGCGATACGAGCGAAATGTTGCTCCATCGCATCGTCATCAGGTCGAAACAGGTAATGGGGTGGTGTCACCTGAAGTGCTTGCACACCGAGATCCTCTACACTTTTTCCACGTTCGATCACCGTCTCTGTGCTGTTAGCGATGATGCCGGTGATGATTGGCACTTGTCCCGAGGTTTCGTCCGTTACGATTTTTGTGATCAGACGTGTTTCGCTCGTCGACAAGGTGTGACCTTCCCCCGTACTTCCGCAGACCGCCAGCCCGTGCACCTTGGCGGTCTCGACGAGATAAGCAGTTTCCGAACGTAAGGCATGTTCATCGATAGTTCCATCGGAGCGGAAAGGGGTGACCAGCGGGGGAATAATTCCTGAAATGGGATGTCTCATGTATTCTGCGGGAGGAACCCGTTCCTTGTTCTTGCGCTCGGCAGACGTTATTTCCGTATTGAAACTACATATGATCGTTTATGGAACGCAGTGAGTGAATCACCTTTTCCGGTCTTTTTCTGAGGCAGGCTATAGATTGAGGCTCACTGGAATGCTCAGTTATCCAGTGGGCCTGAAGAGCGTTCTCGTTTAATTGTGCGTTGCTGGGTAAATTTCATAAGATGTGCCAGTCGTGATGGCTTACTGGTGCGTGCGCTGACACGAGGAGATCAAGTTCCATGTGTGATCGAGCTGTGAAATTGTTGCGTGTTCTTGTGATCACAGGGTTGTTGTTCGGAAGCGTGACTGCCGCCGTTGCGGACCATCCGCTATTTCAGGCGATTCGTCGTGATCAAACAGACCTGCTGGACAGTTTATTGCGCCAAGGAACACCTGTCAGCTTGCGCATGCAGGACGGGACGAGTCCTTTGGCCTATGCTGCGTTGCGAGGCAGTGAGACTAGCGTGCGTTTGTTGTTGAAATATGGCGCCGATCCGAATGTAACTAATCAAGCTGGTGTGACCGCGCTTGTATGGGGTGTGCGCGAACTCGCAAAAGTTCGCATGCTACTTGACGCAGGGGCAGCCCCGAATGTTCAGACCAGGCTGGGAAATACGCCCTTGATCATCGCCGCAGCACACGCTTCCTCAGTCGACGTCGTGCGTTTACTGTTGGAGCGTAACGCAGACCTGCACGTGACGAATCGCAGAGGTACTAGTGCACTTCGCAATGCTGTTCGAGCGGGTGAACTGGAAACTGCCAAGGTGTTACTCAATCGTGGTGCCCGGCAGAATTCTGAAACCAACGGAGCCTCGGACCTGTCGCTGGCGGCCGGCCGAGGTGACCAGCAAATGGTGGAACTGTTGTTAGGTCATGGCGCAGATCCGAATCATGAAAAAGGACGTAGTGCTTTAACTGCCGCACTGCTGGCGCAAAAACCAGCGATCATCAAGAGGTTGCTGGAAGCAGGGGCGCGATTGGATCGCCACCTTAATCCCGGTGGTGTGCCGCCTGTGGTTCTGTCCGCGTACAGTGAAGTGGGGGACGCTGAGATCATTAAACGTATGGTTGATAAAGGAGCGGACCTGAATGTTCGTAATGAACGGGGCGAGACGGTACTGACCTGGGCGAAGAAGCGAGGCTTTCCACGAGTTCTGGAGTTACTGGCGAGACATGAAGCCAGTGATCCTGTAGACAGGCAGCGGCCCGAAATTCCTGATCGTGTGGACAGTCTCGATCCCGCAGACATGCAATTAATGCTCAAGCGTCGTTTGCAGGCTTCGATTTCTCTACTGCAACACAGCTCGGATGTTTTTCTGGAGAAACGCAAAAACTGTGTCTCTTGTCATCACCAGAACTTGCCATCCGTGGCCATTGGATGGGCGCGAGATCGAGGATTGCTGGTTGATGACGAGTCGATAGACCGCATGATTCGTGGACAGTTGAAGTCCTGGCGTCCACGCATTGAGCGGGCTTACCAGATGGACAGGCCTGTTCCCGTCGCACCTCGTTTCATCGGTTATGGCATGTTGGGATTTGCCATGCTGGGATATCCTCGCGATGAAGTAACTGATGCACTGGTTTGGTACCTCGCTAACATTCAACGTCCGGATGGGCATTGGGTTCCCGGGATGCTGCGGCCTCCCTTGGGTGGATCTGAGATCTTAGCGACCGTATTAGCGATGCGCTCACTGCAGCTTTACGCGTTGGAGGGCAGAGAAGAGGAAACAGCTAGTCGGATTGATCGTGCCCGCAAGTGGTTGCAACGTGCTGACCCCATATTGCAACAGGAACATGCACTGAAATTACTGGGCCTAAGTTGGGCCGGTGTCCCTGCCCCCGAACTGGTGGATTTAGTTGACAAATTGGTTGAGCAACAACGGGCGGATGGCGGATGGGCCCAACTTTCTGGATTGGAGAGTGACGCCTGGGCGACGGGACAGGCTCTGGTGGCGTTGCGTGTCGCTGGTGGCGTGCCAGTAACACACCAGGTGTATCAGAGTGGGATGAGATTTCTACTCCGTACCCAATTTACTGATGGGTCTTGGTACGTTGAGAGTCGTACCTGGCCTTTCCAGACGCACTTTGACAGTGAATTTCCACACGACGAACATCAGTGGATTTCTGCGCCGGCGACAGCTTGGGCTTCTATGGCATTGTTACTTGCCATGCAGCCCATTGGGCCAGTCGTCGATATCGATTACGCGACTTCAGCGGTTACGAATCGGAAACCGTCTGTGGTTTCCAGTGAGCCAAAGCCTGTTGGTCCTGCAAAGACAGTGGACTTTGTCAAACAGATCCAGCCGATTCTGGAGCGGTCATGCGTAGGGTGCCATAGTGGTTCAAGACCTGAAGCGGGGTTTCGTATAACGCGTCGCGCGTTCTTGATTGCAGGTGGTGAGAGTGATTTGCCTCCGATTGTACCTGGCCAGGCAGCACAAAGTCGCTTGCTTCGACAGGTTGCAGATCAGATTGAGGACTTGGAGATGCCCCCGTTGCGTAGCCGTGGAAAGTTTCCGGCATTGACCAGTCAACAAGTCCGACTGTTGGCAGACTGGATTAACCAGGGGGCGAAATGGCCCTCAGGCATTTCCTTGAAACAGCCAGACTGATGTTGTCAAGGAAGGGGCTGACGGATGGTAGTTGGCTGTCTTCAGCGACTTGGGGTAATTTGCCGGTACACCCTGTTGCTGCGAGAGCACACATCATGATTTGTTTCTGTGCCGCAGGGTTGCGGTCAACGGGCGCATCGTTAACGTGTGTGATCGTCGAGCGTTCATCGACGGTTTGTGTTCACGGGCAAACTGCCGGTGCGAGTCCGTAATCCGTCGTACCAGACTTGCGGCTGTGTGGTACGTGTGCGGCGTTGTCGTGGTTGGAAGTTTGGTTGTGGGTAGCGGTAGAGTGGATACAGATCGACACGGTCGATTCTAGAAAAGACTGGAGTGGCTGAGACTCGTATGGATCTTCGGTCGGCAGAGATAAGACCTGACGCTTGGAAACTGGTTCCTTGCGGTAGCCAGCTGATCACTGGAACGTACCTTATGCGCTGGTTCCAGAAGAGGTGGTCCGCGTGGCGCCGGAGATGATGACGCCGCCTTGGGATGTCTTCGAGTTGTGCTACCGTGTGCCGTAGCTGGCGCATGTAGAACCGTGCCAGCGTTTCGATCTGGTCCGCTGACATTCGTTCCAGCCTGGTACGTATCACTTGACGTTGTCGCCGGGATGAAACATTTTCCAGCAGTCGTTCTGCCAGCCAGTCACGTTGCTCGTTCCTGGGGACAGGGATAGCAACGTCTTCCTTGTGTGCTGGTTGAAATTGTCCCATTTGTCGCGGTCGCTTCTCCGCATTGCCCAAAGGCAACCAGGCCAGAAAGATTAGCGATGCGTAGAGTAGCGGGAGGGGAGTTCTCAGCATGGCATGGGACTTTCTATAGAGGAAACTTTTCCACATCGATAGACTTCCTTGCAGAACATGTGCCACTGGGAGGTCGGTTGCTTCAGGTGGTCCCAGGCGGCGGAATTTACTGCTGCGCCCCGTGAATTCTGCAGCGTTGAGCCGATTCACAGCGCTGGGACGAAGAATCTTTTTGAGTACACTCGTTGTCCGATGGATTCTTGCCAGGTGTCATGGAAGCAAATAACGATTTGGCAGAGAGTCTTACCAGGGCACCTGAAAACCACCGTTGAGCGGGCTTGCAGTGCGCGCAAGCCGCCTTTTCACCAGCAGGTGAATGCGGGGTGTGTTTTGAGCTTTCTTGTGTTTGCTGCTTTACAGAGTGCCCATTTCCCGGTTCATTGTGGGATCCGCCAGGTCAGTTGTTTATGGACCCAGTGGATCAGGTCATGGATGTGGCGCATCGAACCGTGTGATTTGTCAGCAAGTTGATGAAGGAACTTGATTGTGTTGAATGGGGAACAACGGGGATCCGAAAGTGATCAGCAGGTCATGGCGACCTTCCACTACAAGCAGGAACTGCGACGTACTATTCGCTTGTTCGGTTCCTTTGCCGTTGCGTTTTCGTTTATTTCGATCACGACTGGCATCTTTCTGAACTACTCGCTTGTTCTCGACGGTGCTGGCCCAGCTGGTTTCTGGACCTGGCCCATTGTTACGATTGGCCAGTTACTGGTGGCTCTCGTTTTTGCTGAATTGGCTGGCAGAATGCCTTTGACGGGTTATTCCTACCAGTGGGTGACGCGGCTGGCGGGTCCTGGTTGGGGTTGGTTTACCGGTTGGGTTGCGGTTTGTTTTCTGATCATCGTCGTGCCCTCAGTCGATCACGCCTTGGCGTCGGTCATTGGTTATGTTGCGGGAGTTGATGAATCTTCACTTTGGCTCAAGGTTATCGTTTGTATGACGATGGTGACTCAGGCATTAATCCACGTGCTTGGAGTGCGACTGGCCAATCTCATTAATTCGGTTGCCGTCTTTACCGAAGTCGTTGGCATGGTTGGATTAGTTGTCTTGTTTGCTGGTCTGATGATCTACAAACAACCGTCTGGGGAAATCCTCTGGGAACGCGGTGCCCAGTTTGAATCGGCGGGTGAACTTTCTGGTCCAGAAACGCCCTCGGTACCTGCGGCTGTCGAGCAGGAGGGACCTTACTGGCAGGCCTTTCTGATGGCCTGTTTGATGGGTGCTTACACACTGGTCGGATTTGAATCTGCGGCCAACCTGTCCGAAGAAACCGTCAATGCCGAAAGAACCGTTCCCAAGGCGGTCGTTTGGTCCGTCGTGGTCAGCGGTACCGTAGGAACCTTGTTCCTGGTCTTGACGTCGCTGGGGATCGAGGATCTGGAAGCTGTGAAAAAGGAACCGTACCCACTACCGACGATTATTGAAAGCAACTTGGGAAGCCTGGTTGGAGCCGGTTTTTTTGTCCTGGTTGGCGTCTCCATATTTGCTTGCGGATTGATCATCATGGCGTCTGGTTCGCGCCTGATTTACGCGATGGCTCGTGACAATGTGTTTCCGTTTAGTAATGTTTTCAAACAAGTGCCCTCGAAAACTTCCGTACCCGTTGCGGCCGTCGTGCTGGTACTGTTAGTTGGCATTCTGGCAGAGCTGTTCTCAGACTCGCTGCAAGACCTCATTCAGTCAGCTGCGGTTTTACCGGCGGTGATCTATCTGGTCACGATTTGTTCCTATTTGCGGGGACGCCATGCGATGTCTCCTCGCTTTGGGACCTTTTCGCTAGGCCGGAGCGGTCCTGGAGTCGCGTTGGTCGCGATTATCTGGTTGCTACTGATCATTTCGATTCTCAGCATTCCGATGCAATTTCGTCGCGCGACGTGGACGTCATTGAGTCTTTGCCTGGGTGGTGTGCTGATCTATTTTTGCTGGGTGCGCCAGCGCATTCTCTCAGGGCAGGCTGGTATCCGAAGTTTGCACGAAGAGGCTGGAACACTTTGATGTATGGTGCCACCGCAGGGATCGTGAGACTGTCCCAAAACACCGAATAACGTTCTTGCGAACAGGTCTTTACTCAAGAGGCGGACGACTTCGCGCCTTGTCGTTCCCATTCAAGTAACTGACAGGCCGCATCTTGGATACCCGAAGCCTGGCCGGGATCGACATCGGACAAGAGTGGCAGCAAGGGTCCCATTTGGGCGATTCCAGCGAGCTCTACAGCGCGATGCAACACGCGGACTGGGTTTATGGAATTGCGGAGATCTTCCAGTGGACGGAAGGAGTTCTGGATCTTCGCTGCAGTTGGGTAGTCTCCCGATTTCAGAGCGTGCAACAACTCCATTGACCGATAGGGGGCAATACAGACACAGCCTGAGGTAAAACCGGAGAGTTTGAAGTCGCGCAGATGAATCAAAGCCGGTTGTTCGCCGATGCCACTCACCACGCGTCCCGTATCAACATTGTCTGTCAAAGATCGCAGGTAGTTGTCTTCGCTGGGGTCGTCTCGGACAATCGCATATTTGATTCCAGAGAGCAGGTTGTCCTCGATCAAATTGCGGACATCCGCCACGTCGATGTAACCTTCGTGCTTGATGTAGAGCAACGCCGGGCGTTCTATCTTTTCCACAAACCTGCGGACTGCACTAGCGACACCACTTGATGTGGTGACATCGCGCTGTGGGAGGATCATGGCTGTGGGAAAAGCGAACTCGCGAAGTACAGCGGCCTGCTCCATCATTGTTCCATACGCTGGGCCAACGGACGGAATTACAAGTGTGTTTTCGGCTGCCGCCGTAGCCAGTAATTCCAACAGACTTGCATATTCACTGAGCGCAACATGGTAGAGAATGGCATTGCCGCCGTAGAGAAGGGTAGTCACGCCCCCCGATTCAAGGTGTCGAATTTGTTTTTCATTTTCTGGTGTGTTCAGGGTTTCATCGCTATTGCGAGCCAGCGGAGGAACCGCAATCACTGAAGAAGAAAGGGTGTCGGACGTAATCGTGCTGGTTTGCATAGGTATGTGCCAGTCTGCGTATAAAGACCTGTGATTCTTATCTGCTTGTTTTACCAAAGAACGCCAAAATGGAATTGGTGTACGGAAAAAAACTCTGTCATTGAAGCGACAGAAATCCCTGAAGAGGGAGGAAAACGGTTCGTGGTTTTCCAAACTCAGTGTGCCGGGTACTGAACCAGTAAACTAGCGTGAGTCCCTCGGGTAAAATAAAAAGCTTTCAATCAGACGCCAGCCTCCCAGGAATAGTGACATCAGAACGAGTGAAAGCAGGATTAACAACGGGATATACCAGCCAAGTTCAAAGTACATGCCTGTTGCGGCCCACACCCAACGCCAACTGACGAGCAAGATCGAAGCAGACAAGCAAAGATAAGGTCCAAACGCGATTTCACGATTTCGAGTCAGAAACCACTGTCCGATCGAGATCAAGGCGGCCGCGCCTGGAGCCAGAAAGAATGTCAGCAGTCCAGTTTGCCAGCCGAGAAATGCGCCGATCATCGACATCAAGGTGACATCACCAAATCCCATCGCTTCTTTGCCAAGTACGACTCCGGCAATAATGCGAACAGACCAGACGAGTCCGCCGCCAAAAGCCAGACCGACCAACGCACTGAAGAGCGTTGGCCAGCCTTGCTCCAACACCAGCCAGGCCAAGGGAATGCTGGCCAGCCCACCAAAGAGCAATCCCAGTGGTATCCGGTAACGACCGTTCTTGATCATGCTGGCAACTAGTAGCGAGCAGGCTCGTCTCCAGCCGTATCGCAGCGTCCATGTTTTTGGTGCCAGAGCGAAACACCAGCATGCGTAGATACCCAATCCCAGTAGGAGCCCACGAGAAGGAGTTAGCCAGTCGGGCCAGATGTTAGGAGTGGTTGTCAGCAGCGTGACAACCTGGCCGTTGTCAGGGTGTGGAACTGGCAAGGGAGATGCTGGCAGGAGGGCAGCAAGAAAAAGTCCACAGAGAGTTCCGGGAACGGTGATCGTGTCGGGAATGGTCTTTTCGTCAAAGTCGATGAATGTTGCGACGGTCATCAAGCAAAGTAGTAGTGCATGTGACAGAAACTGGCCGTGAAGCTGGAGTATTGATCGGCTTTGCCAGGGACCCACGGGCGCCAACCCATCGGAGAGAACTTCCCACCAATAGAGGCCAGCCAGGCCCAGGCCTGCCAGGATTTCGAGAGCAAGGGGCCGCAGCCAGTACGCGGCACCGTGGAGATGGCATTCGCGACGCAAGGTCAACCAGCCCGCTACGGGCAGATAGTCGAACCAACGCCGCTGGGTCGCGTCTGCGTGGGGTTTCGACCAGGGGCCAATGGCACGGGGGAACCAGGCGAGCCGGTAGATTCCCCGATTGATTTGACCGCCCAGGACGGTCCCCAGTACGAACAGGCAGACCAATCTCCAAGTCGGGTTGATGTCCAGGATCAAGTCCACACTAGCGCCCTGTGGGGTGTTGCGGCGTGCTCGGGGTAATGGGGAGTAAGTCAGGACGACGGTTCAAGGGTGACGGCGTTTTGCGGGTAACGCAGTACTGGAAAACCGGACCTGCTCGCAGCGAATAGCATCGTGTAATGACGTTGACTATCTTACAGAGCATACCGAACACGCGCGAAATCGAACACCGAGCCAATCTTGTACCCCTGCTGGGCAGGCCACTGCGGCCGTCAGCATGCGCGGTAGCAGCTTAGTTCACGCCGTTACCAGCACTCTCTCTTGGCCTGTCTTCCTTACTCTGAACCGGTTCAGACAAGAGATTTCAGTCAAGAGGGTTCCCAGCATGTGGCTCTTGCGACAGGAGCTCGACAATCTGATCCGCAATCGCGTCGGATGTCCGGTTATCTGTGGGCACGATGTGGTCGGCGCACTGGCGGTATAGAGGTTCCCTCCGCTCTAGCATTTCGTTGATTTCTTCAACGCCGCCAGCGGCGGTGAGGTCCGGACGGCGTTGGTCCGTATTGGGATCCGCGGACAGTCGTGATTGGATCGTGCCAACCTGGGCAGTTAACCAGAATACCGGACTTGTTTGAGACAGGATGCGTCGATTTTGATTGCGTACAATGACCCCTCCACCCAAGGCGAGAATCCAGCCATCGCGTTGTTGCAAGTTTTCCAATACCGTTGTTTCCAGGTCTCGAAAGACGCTTTCACCTTGCTCCGAGAAAATCTCCTTGATCGAGGACCCAGCCAGCGTTTCGATGGACTCATCGGCGTCAATCCAGGGCATTTGAGTTTTGGCCGAGAGCCGTTCTGCCACCGTTGATTTTCCGGTTCCCCGATAACCGATCAGAAAGATGTTCATCAAACTACCTGTCATGAATTGCGTGAGAAAGCTTCCTGCCTCACAGGTCGCGCCTGACGATTCCGGCGAGCAGTTGAGGCTTGGCATGTATGCCTTCACTGCGGTTACACGTGAATGTGAGACTGGGCGATTCCTAGTTTTCAATCATAGCTGGTGGGCCGGCAAGAGGACGAGTCCAAGAGATTTTGGCTGCCGGTCGCTGCTACGGGGAAAACGCGTTAGTATGGAGGCATGGAAACTGAAAAAGCTGGACCGATCGGAGAAGATGTGTCACACGAAAAGTTGCCCCTGGAGGACATTGTTTCACACTTGGCCAGTGAAGTTTCTCAACAGACATCCCCGGTAACACTCGACCTTAACCGTGAAGCCCGCTGCGGATTTCCCGAGGCGGTTTTTGGCGAAGGTAAGTCTCTGTCCGTGATTCAAGAAATCGTGCACCGGCTGTTGCAAGCTGAACAAGCCGTATTGGTAACACGGATCGATGAAGGCCAGGCAGAGGGTTTGCAGGAGACCTTCCCGCAAGGACACTACAACGAACTGGCGCGGACTTTTCGGATTGCTGTTGAATCCAGGCAAGAGGCAGTGACCGCTGGCAGAGTGGCGGTCATCACGGCAGGAACGACGGACCGGCATGTGGCGGAGGAGAGCTGCGAGACACTGCAATGGATGGGCATCGAAGCACCGTTGATTCAGGATGTTGGCGTAGCGGGTCCTCACCGACTGCCAGAACGACTTGGCGAGATCCGCGGATCGGATGCAGTGATTGTAGTGGCAGGACTCGAGGGTGCTTTACCAAGTGTCGTGGGAGGTTACGTCGATTGTCCTGTGATTGGTGTGCCGAGTAGTGTTGGATACGGTACCAGTTTTGGGGGAGTGACTGCCTTGCTGGCAATGCTCAATAGTTGTTCTGCGAATGTGACCGTTGTCAACATCGATGCTGGATTCAAGGCAGGTTACATCGCGGGATTGATTGCGACGCGTAAGCACCGGTCTGATCAGCCATGAGCGAGCGAACGCCATCGCCAGGGCCTGGTTTGCCGCGACTGGCCCCGCGTCTGCCTTCCGCGCACAAGGGAGACTACGGCAGGGCGTTGTTGATTGGTGGGTCTCGCGGTATGAGTGGTGCGATTGCTCTGGCTGGCAAAGCTACTTTGCGAGGTGGCGCTGGATTGGTCACCTTGGCGGTTCCCGATGTTTGTCTGGAAACGGTAGCCGGCTTTGAACCTTGTTATATGACGACACCCTTGCATTCGGACGGAGAAGGCCGCATCGCCGCTACGAGTCTTGACCAGTTGGTGCCACTGGTCGAGCGGGCGACGTGCGTTGCCTGTGGACCTGGTTTAGGCCGGTCTCCTGAATTGGTTTCCTTTGTTGACGAATTGTATCAGACGTTACAGAAACCAATGGTTGTCGATGCGGATGCACTGAATGCGCTGGCGGCGCGGCGCGATGGAGTTGCTGCTCCGGGAGGCGAACGTGTGCTCACGCCGCACTTAGGCGAGTTTCGGCGGTTGCAGGAGCAGGCTGCCTTGGAATCGCTGACGGCCGAAGAGGCGGCTGCAAAACTCGCCCTGCGACATCGCATTGTATTGGTGCTAAAAGGTTCACAAACATTGATTACAGACGGCCGCCGGTCGGTCCGAAATGCGACGGGTAACCCAGGTATGGCGACAGCTGGATCGGGAGATGTCTTGACTGGGGTAATTGCCGCCTTGATCAGTCAGGGATTGTCGGCGTGGGATGCGGCGCAGTTGGGAGTTCATGTGCATGGACGTGCAGGTGACCTGGCCGCCCGGCAACTAGGGCAAATTTCCTTGATCGCTAGTGATTTACTTGACTACCTGGCGCCAGCGCTGCGGGAGTCAGAGGAGACATAAAGATTTTGTTGGGCAGATACAGAAGCGTGTAAACCGAATCAGCCGGTGCCTGGCGATCTTTGCTCACAGTGTCAAACCACCAAACGCACGGTAAGGGGAGGCGATTGGGTCTGGTAGCAGGCGACGTCTGAAATGGGGCTGTCGGTCTCGCAACGCGCATTCCTGTCCCTTCAGATTCGCTGTCTTTCTCGAAATGAGGAGCATTCTGGAGACGAAGCGGCATGAATCTCTCCCGATGGTTGCTTGACGCCGTAGTCGGAATGCAGAACAGTAAGAGAGCTTGACTTAGCACTTTCCCCGGGGAAACGACCAGGAGACGAAAATGAAATCGATTTGGAGATCCCTGTTCATTACGACCATGCAATGGTCTTTGTTTCTGGCGGTGTTGGTCAGTGCGACGATTGGCCAATCTGCTGGTCCACGTGTGTTCCCTCAAGGAAAAGTCCCTCAGGATCGCCGCCTGGGCGATCTGACGAACCTCAATGGTTTTTTTCCTTTTAAAGTGCCGTCGACCAAAGCCGCTTGGGAGGAGCGCGCCAGCCAATTGCGGTTAAGAGTCCAGGTCGCGACTGGACTCTGGCCTTTACCGGAAAGAACGCCTCTCAATGCTGTTGTGCACGGACGCGTGGAACGGCCTGGTTTCACGGTCGAAAAAGTCTATTTCGAGAGTGTTCCTGAGCATTTTGTCACCGGTTTACTTTTTCGACCAAGCGGAAAAAAAGGCAAGCTTCCAGCTGTGCTTTGTCCCCACGGCCATGGGGGGCGGTTGCAGGATCATGGTGCTGATGGAATCCGACAGTTTATCGTCCAGGGGCATGAACGATTTGAAGGGAGTGGACGTTTTCCCAAGATTGCGCGTTGTGCGCAGTTGGCGAGAATGGGATGCGTTACGTTCATTTACGATATGGTGGGATACGCGGATAGCGTGCAAATTCCGCATCGCTTGCGACCGGATCAGCGTCCGATTGTCGACACCAAAGAACGTTGGGGGCTCTACAGTACGCAAGCTGAATTACGGCTCCAGAGTATGATGGCGTTACAGACCTGGAATTCAATTCGGGCGCTTGATTTCCTGTGTAGTCTGCCTGACGTCGATGCACGTCGCCTTGGCGTGACCGGAGGTAGCGGCGGTGGCACGCAGACCATACTGGTCGGTGCGCTGGATTCACGCCCGGTTGTTTCTTTTCCCCAGGGAATGGTATCTACGTCGATGCAGGGGGGGTGCACCTGTGAGAATTGTTGTTTGTTGCGCGTTGGTACTGGCAACGTAGAATTGACAGCGCTTTTCGCACCCCGTCCCCAGGCGATGACGGCGGCAGATGACTGGACCAAGGAGATGATGACCAGTGGATATCCGCAGTTACAAGCTTTGTACGGCATGCTAGGAGTTCAGGATCGTGTGCTCTGCAAATCGTTGACACACTTTCCACACAACTACAACTATGTAACCAGGGCAGTGATGTACTCCTGGTTCAACAAGTATCTGAATTTAGGATTGACAGAACCCATTGTGGAAGAAGATTGGGAGCCGCTTGCCAACGAAGAAAAAACGGTGTGGAACCAAGACCACCCGCAACCAACGGGTGGGGTCCAGTATGAGCTGGACTTGATGCGGTACCTGTCGGAGGTTTCGGATCGACAATTGGCCAGGCTGGTTCCAGCAAATCCCGCAGAGTTGCGCGAGTACCGAAGGGTTGTGGGCAATGCATTTCGAGTTATTCTCAACAACCAGGATTTGGCCTCGGACCCGTTGCAGCGCGAGAAACGTACCAAGACCGATCGCGGTGACTATTATGAATTCACCGATCTCGTGCGCAAGCCATCGAGCGGACAGGAGTTGCCAGTAGTCTCGCTCTTTCCCAAGCAAGTCCAATGGAATAAACAAGTCGTGGTGTGGGTGGATGGCATAGGAAAGGCTGGCCTGTATGACGAAACGGATAAGCCTCGCGCACCCATTCAGGCGTTATTGAATGGCGGCGCGGCCGTCATGGCTGCCGATCTGATTTACCAGGGAGAGTTTCTCGTAGATGGAAAAACCCTGCAGCAATCCCGTACGGTTTCTACGAGCCCTTATGCTGGCTATACCCATGGCTACAACGACTCCGTCTTTGTCCAGCGCACACAGGATTTGTTGACATTAATTGCTTGGGGTGGAAACGACGAACACGGCGCCGACGCGATTCACCTGGTTGGCGTAAATGGTGCCGGCCCGCTGGTTGCAGCTGCGCGCAGTCAGGCGGGTAAGCAAGTGCAGCGTGCTGCGATAGACACTCAGGGTTTTCGGTTTGTCGATTTAAAGTCGTTCAGAGACGTCAATTTTCTTCCCGGTGCAGTAAAGTATGGCGATTTGCCTGGCCTACTGGCCTTGTCGGCTCCCCACCGTCTGTGGATTGCGGGTGAAGCCGGGGGCGTTCCGCAACTCGCTCGGCAGGCCTTTGCTGCGGCTGGTGTGCCAGAGCAGATTGAGGCATTCAATGGACCCGCGACAGCGATCCCCGTCGCTATCGCTAACTGGTTATTGGCGGATTAACGTAGCGGTGAGCAGTCGAGAGAATGCCAGCACTCCACGAGTTGGAGGTTTCTGTTTTGGTGTGGTAAACTTTTGTATTGCGTCGGGTCTTATCGATTCGATAAGCTCCTGCAGGGGCAGTTGTTAGGCCACGCACTGTTTGGACCGGGAGGCAACGGCATGCTTGAGATCTTGGGTAATCGTCGCAGCATGTGCGATGGCGCATCGCGCAGGCATTTTCTCCGTATCGGTGGTTTGGCCCTGGGTGGATTGTCGTTGCCGCAGATACTCCAGGCAGAGTCCCAAGGTACTGCGCGCGGATCAAAATTGCCCCACAAAGCGGTAATCATGATTTACTTGTCTGGTGGTCCTTCGCACCAAGACATGTACGATCTCAAGATGAACGCGCCGAAAGAGATTCGTGGAACTTTCAAACCTATTTCGACGAACCTGGCGGGCACACAGATATGTGAGCATATGCCGCGTCTGTCGAAGATGATGGACAAAGTTGCCATCATTCGTTCTTTGCATGGTTGTCCGGATCAACACGCCTCCGATCTTTGCATGAGCGGTTGGCCGATCAGTACCGGTCAGCGTCAATCGGGTCGTCCGTCGTTGGGTGCCGTGGTTTCCAATAAGTTTGGTCCAGTGGATCGCGCGATTCCACCGTTTGTCGGCCTCAGCATCAAGAGTCGCCATAACCCCTATTCCAACCCAGGGTTTCCCGGATTTCTCGGCAAGGCTGACGCGCCGTTTCAGCCAGATGGTGCCGGAATGGCCAATATGAAGTTGCAAGGGATCACGCTTGATCGCTTGAGTGAACGCCAGAATTTATTGACGAGTTTTGATGCATTTCGACGCGAGGCAGACCAGGCGTATGATGGTTTAGATGCATTTTCCCAACGCGCGTTTGATGTGCTGACCTCGAGTCGCCTGGTAGAAGCGATGGATTTGGAGCGTGAGGATAAGGCACTTAGAGATCGTTATGGCCGTGGTGAATTGGCGCCAGCTTTTGGTGAAGATGCCGGCCCTCACTGTATGGATCAGTTTCTCATGGCGCGGCGTCTAGTCGAAGCCGGAGTGCGTTGCGTGACACTTTCATTCGGTAGCTGGGACCGACACGGTGCCAATTTCACACGACTGCCTGTGCAGCTCGCACGCTTTGATCAAGGTATCACCGCATTAGTCCAGGATTTGCACGATCGGGGACTGCAGGATGATGTTAGCGTCGTCGCTTGGGGAGAGTTTGGTCGGACACCGCGGATCAACAAGGGTGGTGGTCGCGATCATTGGCCGCAGGTGTCTTGCGGTTTACTCGCTGGTGGCGGATTGCGCGTGGGACAAGTAATTGGATCGACGAATCGCTTGGGAGAGGTTCCCAAAGATCGTCCTGTGCATTATCAGGAGGTGTTTGCCACCCTCTACCGTCAGCTGGGGATCGATACGATGACCACCACGGTACCGGATTTGTCCGGACGGCCGCGTTATTTACTAGAGCACCGCGAGCCGATGGCTGAGTTGATCTAGTTTTTGCGATATTTGGTTGGTCTCTTTATTGACGTTCAATAGCCTGTCCGCCTTTTGGCAGACAGGCTTTTTTTCAAGGAGCAAACATGCGGGTTGTGCAGTTCGAGATTCCTGGGGCCGGTCGCCGAGTTGGTGTGGTTGTGGATTCGGAAAACGAAGTATGTGATATCACCTCGGTGCGTTCCGATTGGCAACGCGTGATTGACGTGTTTCAGGAATCCGAGCGAGCAGGCTGTGCGTTACGTGAACTATTTGCGGACGCGATGTCGCGTCCGGGGATAGAACGTCTTGACTATCTGTCGATGCTCAACAGCGGGCCTAACGAAGACGTTCCGTTCTTGCATTTACCCGTGGATCATCCCGATCCTCATTGGACGCTTGTTTCGGGTACTGGGTTAACACATTTGGGGAGTATGCAATCACGTGATGAGATGCACACCGCAGAGGAATCGTCATCAGCAGAGATGACGGATTCGAAACGGATGTTTGCCATGGGAATCGCCGAAGGCAAGCCTGCTGGAGAGGTGCGGGGCGTTGCCCCCGAGTGGTTCTACAAGGGGAATGGCCATGTGTTGAGATCGCATCGACAGGATTTGACGCTGCCAGCTTACGCTCGAGATGGCGGAGAAGAAGCAGAGCTGGCAGGATGTTACGTCATTGATGCGACAGGACAGGCAAGACGTTTGGGATTTGCGCTGGGAAACGAGTGGTCAGACCATGCAACCGAAAAATTGAATTATCTGTACCTTGCGCCATCGAAGCTGCGCCAGTGTGCGATAGGACCGGAGTTGATTCTTGACTGCGACTTCCAGGAGCTTTCGCTACAGTGCACGGTACTCCGTAACGGTGATACGATTTACGACAGCGGCGAGTTGTGGAGTGGCGAACGCCACATGTGTCATTCCCTCTCTAATTGCGAAGACCATCATTTCAAATTTGCCCAGCACCGCCATCCTGGTAATGTGCATGTCCATTTTTTTGGTACGAGCAAATTGAGTTACGGGACGCGCGACTGGGTGTATGAAGCGGGTGACGTAATCAAGATCTCATCCCAGAGCTTCAGTGCCTCGCTGGTCAATGGGGTGGTTGCGGGATCCCCCTCGGAGTCGACTCCAATTCGGGTTGTTCCTGCCTGACGATGAGTGTGATCCGGGTTGGTTTCCGGTGCAGCAGATTATTCGGCAGGGCGGGTTCTACGGCCGACCGAACAGATTCCATTGCATTGGTCGTGCTGCAGTTGCTAACGGTCAGGGGTGACCTCACGCTCCCAGGAAATCGCGCAATGCACGGTTACAGACCTGCGGGTTTTCTAGCGGTGCCATGTGGCCTGCTTGTGGAATCGTTACATACTGTGAATCGGACATTTGTTCTGCGATTCGCTGCATTTCTTCAGCTGGAGTGATAGAGTCGGAAACGCCGCAGAGAAGCAATGCGGGGATTCGAATGTCAGGCAGCCAGTCGGTCGCATCTTCACGTTCTGCCATGCCGTTAAGAGCGGCGGCAATGGCGACAGGACTGGTACCAAGTAGCACTTGCCGCGTTGCCTCGACGAGTGCGGAGTTTTGCGCAAGCGTTTCCTGGTCGAACAGTTTCGGAATCATCATTTTGGCAAGGAAGTCAGTGCCATCTCGCAACACGCGTTCGGCGGTAGCCCGTCGGGTGTTTTGTGTTTCTGTATTGTCTGCAGCCGCGCGCGTGTCACAGAGGATCAAGCGACTTAGACGTTGTGGGTGACGGTGCCAGAATTCCCAGGCAATATAGCCGCCCATGGAGAGACCACATATGTTGACCGGAGAGTCTATGCCGAGCTCGGTCAGCAACCGTTCCAAATCGTCTGCAAAGTCAGCCATAGACATCGGGGCATCACTTAAGTCACTTGATCCAAAGCCACGTAGATCAGGAGCAATGATACGAAAATCGCGGGAGAGGTCTTCGATCTGGAATTGCCACATCGTATGGTCGAGTGGAAATCCGTGAATCAGCAAAAGCGGTTGACCCACACCCTGGTCGACTACATTCCAACACAGCTCTCCAACATTGATATTCGTCATTGGTCAATTCCACGCGAAGCAAATCCGGGTAATCCACTGCACAATGAGCAGGATCGACAACAAGCACGCGACCCACGTTCCAGCCTGGCTCAGTTGCCAGGTCGATTGCCCCTGGCGAATTCGATGCATCAGAACGAGGCGATACGGAATCTGTGCGATGACTAACAAATACAAAGGTAATCCCACGGCGTTGAAATAGAGCGCTTCGATCACCTGGCCATGTGAAAGGGAGATAAACGAACGTGTCAGCCCACATCCTGGACAGCCGTACCCCACCACCCTCTTGAACGTGCATGTTTCAGGTACAGCGACTCCCAGCAAAGAAACCGTTTCACGGTTGTCCTGGATGCCCATAACGAGCGAACCCAACAGAATCAGTAGTGCGCCTATGAACCAAATTCTGTGATAACTCTCTGGGATTCGCGGAAATGGTTCCGGTAGCCCTTCAATGAACTTATCCGACGGCGAAGAGTGATGCAGATACTGCACGCATTAGGACCGTGAGAAGGGGCGTATGATTCTCGTTTGCGTTGCGCAACGCCGGTGGGAAATGATTTTCGCAGGGGATGAATTGCTGGCGACAGCGGATCCACACGATACGGCGACAGTGCGTTATTGTACTGCGCGCGTTGCCTTTGAGCGAGATTCCCGCATCGAATCTTCCAGCAGTGTTAACGGGCCGTTATCCGCAGAATCGGGTTTCACCCGCTCGGGGACCCGCGGTCAGTTCGACCGGTCGGGCAGTTCAGGTGACCTGGTTTCCACTTGCGCTTGCATGAATTGTTTCAACTGTTTCTGGATCATGCCGGAGTGTGGCTCGAGTTTTGCCGCGCGCGACTGGAACTTGATCGCGTTGGGGATATCACCCTTGGCAAAATAGCAGCGTCCCAACGTGTCATAGAAACCTGCCGATTCAGGCCGAATTTCGAGAGATCGGTGGGAGCATTGAAGTGCCTCATCCAGGTTGCCTTCTGTGTTGCTTACCAGCCAGGCAAACAAATTATTCGCAGAGGCAAGACGACCTTCCAGAAACGTTCGCAATTGACCAGGGGTCTGCTGCCGGTCAAGTTCGCGTTGATACTTTTCGATTTCCAGTCGGAACTCACTGGCTGCTTTGCCAATCAAAGTGAGAACTCTCTTCCGCTCGCTCGCGTTACTGTCTGGGATTCGGTAGAGGGCGATGAGGACATCTGCATCCGTAGGATCTGCGGCCAGAGCCTGGTCTAATCGTTCGCGTTCTTTTTTATATTGTTTCAGAGCGTGAAGATGCTGCGCATAAAAATAGTGGCAGCGTGAGTGAAAACCGGCTGCTTGCCGAAAAAAACCATTCATGCGTTTATTCACGGTGGCATCTTTAGCTGCAGCGTCAATAACACCCTGTAGCGTTTGAGCAGCGGCTTGGTCATTACCGTGGTCGTGGAGCATTTCGGACAGAAAATATCGAGCTCTGATATCTTCAAATGATCCGGGATGTGCGTGTTCGAGTGAGTAACGATATTCCTGTTCGGCCCAATCGAAGAGGCCTCGATCCTGCAGTCCGTAGGCGACTTCCGTATGTACTTTCGGCTGTTGAGGATCGAGTTCACGTGCGAGTTGGGCGGTTGTATTGGCTCGGTCGGATTGTTTGCGCATGCGCTGCGACTCTGCGAGTCGATACAGTAATACCGCGCTACTAGAAAAACGATCTTCAAACCGTTCATACAGCTCGTCAATCAGATCTGGCCATTGCTGATTGAGCAGCCATCCGGCGGTGTCAATTAACTGTCGATTGGTGTTGTCGTTCAAGTCGAATGTGCGTCGCACGACATCCTGCGAGTCCATCGGCAGATTCAACTCGAATAGAAGTTCCGCATACCAGCGCAGGAGGTCCCGGGTGATTTCTCGATTCACATGTTCCGGCTGTTCGCCGACAGCTCGCAGTTCAAGCTGAGTCAGGTGTTGCCAGGTCGGGAGCGATTTGTTGGGTGCGTCGAGTGTTTCTGCATAGGCGCGCACCCACGTTGCAGCTGTGCGCCGGCTGTTGCCTGCGCTACGTGTGATTTGATCTGCTAATGCGGATTGCCTTGTACGTGTTTGGGGGCGAGGTTGTCGGAGAATTCCTAACGCGGCGTACTTGGAAAGTTGTGAGCTGGTTTCAAATCGCGCCAGACGGCAGAGCGCGGGTACACCCGCATAGTTCTCCAGACGGGACAAGCGGTCCAGGCGGCTCCGTCTGTTGGCTTCGTTTTGTTCGTTGTAGTTGCGTAATACCTCGACGACTGCAGCAGTATCGTTTTCATCCGACCAGGAAACCTGCATTGAGCGGATTAGAAAACGCGCGCGCATCCCAATTTCGATATCGTCATGGTGACGGGCCTCGAACAGGGCATCAAATGCGACAAGGCCCAGCCTTTGTAGCTCAATTTGTGCTTTTTCGCGGTTGCTGTAGAGCCCAGATCCCAACTGTTGAATCAGTTCCCCCAGGTGTTTGTCCTCACCCGCAGTGGAAACAGGGGAGGGTGGGGCTTCTGCTTGTGCAAAAAGAACCCCGAGCAATATCAAGCCGATGCAGGTAGCGGGTATCGACCGTTTGAGGCTGGAATGCGGTTCCATTTCCACAGCTCCCATCAGCGTTTATCAACACGGTTCCCAGAATACCGCAGGGAAACGTCTCGGAGCAAGACAAGCATGCCAGTAGATCTGCTTTTTCGCTGGCAGTGAGGACCAGAGAGCCGTGTTTTTGGCCTGTACACGGCCAGACAACAAGATTTTGTCGCATCCACACTTAAGCTGGCGAATCGGTGTCGGGCGGAGTATCTTCCATTCTCTGGATATATTGCCGCAATCGCTCGTTTTCGTCGCGAACACCTTTGAGTTCCAGCATATTCTTGACACGCTGCAGTAGTTCGATTCGCTCAATTGGCTTGGAAAGAAAGTCGTCCGTCCCAGAATCGACGGCGCGTTCGATGTCGCCGCGTTCATTCAGCGCGGTCACCATCAAGATCATGATGTGTTTTGTGTGTGCCTCGCTTTTGACCTGAGAGCACACCTCAAATCCACTTCGCTTGGGCATCATGATGTCCAGCAAGATCAAGTCCGGCTGGAACGAAGCAATCAGGTCAAGCGTCTCTTGCCCATCCGCCGCAACGCGGACTTCGCAATCAATACCCGACAAGTAGGCTTCCAGTAGTTCGCGATTTGCCTGGTTGTCATCTGCGATAAGGATTCGATCTGACATATTAGCGTGTCTATGGCGGAAGACGAATCGTGCCGTTTAGCGAAGCGGTCTTGCTAACACGGGGAATCCGATTGGAAACATCGTGATCGCATCCCACGGCTGGAATGCTTCAGATGCTGTTCGTTGGCGCTGCTAATTCTACCGACTCTTGCTGGGATCCAGGAACTGGAAAATGCTGGCAAAGCTCAGAAATTGCCTGTTGGATTTGTGAGAGACGCGCTTCATCATCGACATGTTTCAGGGCATCCAGAATCCAGCGTCCGATTTGTTCAAATTCACTCGAACCCATGCCCCGAGTTGTGAGCGCAGGTGTTCCAATTCGAATGCCCGACGGGTCGGCCGGCTTGCGCTCATCGAATGGAATCATGTTCTTGTTGACAGTAATGCCGCATTGGTCGAGCGCCTCTTCTGCGACTTTGCCCCCAATCGATAAAGGAGTCACATCGACGAGCATTAAATGATTGTCGGTTCCACCACTGATCAAACGGAGGCCGCCCGCTGTCAGGGTTTCTGCGAGCTGCTTTGCATTGGTAATGACAGACTGGCCATAACGCTTGAAATCGTCTGTCATGGCTTCCGCAAAACAAATGGCTTTCGCTGCCACAATATGCATCAACGGACCACCCTGTAGGCCAGGGAAAACGCTGCGGTTAATACCTTTGCTGTATTCTTCTCGGCAGAGAATCAGGCCGGAGCGTGGGCCTCGCAGCGTTTTATGTGTGGTTGTTGTAACAAAATCAGCAACTTCGACAGGGTTGTGGTGCAGGCCGGCCGCAACGAGTCCGGAGTAGTGCGCCATATCGACAAACAGTTTGGCGCCGACATCGTTCGCGATTTCCGCAAATTTCTCGTGTTCAATTTCTCTTGGGTAGGCGCTGGCGCCAGCCACAATCAGCTTCGGGCGATGTTCACGTGCTAACTGCGCAACCTGGTCGAAATCAATGCGATGGGTGTCCGGAGTCACACCGTAGTGGTGGAAATGGTAAAGGCGACCGCTTACGTTGAGCTTCATACCGTGGGTCAAATGACCCCCATGTGCCAGATCGAGTCCTAGAACATGGTCTCCAGGTTCCAGTGCCGTCAGGTAGACGGCTTGATTTGCTTGTGATCCAGAGTGCGGCTGTACATTCGAAAATTCCGCGGAGAACAACTTTTCAGCGCGTTCCCTGGCGAGCAATTCGACGGTATCGACATGTTCGCAACCACCGTAGTAGCGCCGTCCGGGATACCCTTCGGCATATTTGTTGGTGAGCACACTTCCAGCCGCTTCCATGACCGCGGGGCTGGTATAGTTCTCACTCGCGATCATCTCCAGACTATCCTGTTGCCGATGAGTTTCGGACTGAATTGCTGCCCACAAATCAGGGTCTTGCCGATGGATCGCGTTCATGGATTTGGGATCCGGGATTGAATTTCTATGAACCAAGAGACCAGCACATGTATCCGCAAAATACGGAGTTTATCCACGCTCAGATTAGATTTCGCTCGGGGGCTTACGTTGCACCGTTTTCAGTCAAAGGGCCGAACACACGGTTCATGCGGTTCACCAAACGTTCGATTCCTGCCCCGACAAAGTCCTTTTTCCGGTCGCCCGCAATGTAGAGAATCGTAAAGGGGAGGTCATCTACCTCGCTCAGCCAGGTATTCGCCTTCTTGAACGACCCTAGCCCAGGACGGTCGAGTTCTAGCTTGCCGAAGGCAACATGTTGCCATTCCTGGTCAGTTTCCAGGAAACCCTGGAGCTGCTTGGTCCATTCCGCGCAGGCATCACAATTCGATTTTCCCAGCATCAAAACCGCGGACGGGGCGGCCAGAAATTCGCGCCAGTTGTCACGGTCCAGGATAATCAGCCGATCCATCGTCTAACCTACGTGATCGTCACCTTTGTTCCAGTTGGCACCACATAGTTTTCCACTCTGCAACGCCTGTACTGTCCGCAGAACTTCCTTGGGGCTGCGGCCGACACTTAGATCGTTCACTGCCATTGAGCGTACGTTACCCTCATTGTCCACGATCACGGTTGCCCGATAACCAACGCCCAAGTCCTCCTTGAGGACACCAAAGGCTCGGCTGATCTCGTGATTGGTGTCGGCAAGTACGGGATGTGTGATTTCCTGGGGAAAGGTCTCACGGCAGGAGAACCAGGCCTTATGACTGAAGAACGAGTCGGTGCTCACACCGATCACGCGGACGTTGTCATCAGCAAAATCGTCTGCCAGTTCCTGGAATGAGATGATTTCCGTAGGACAGACAAAGGTGAAATCGAGCGGATACCAGTACAGTACATACCACTTGCCGTTCAGGTCACTGCTGCTGAGAGAGGCTTCATTTCCATTGTCATATGCGGTTCCGCTCCAGGTGGGCGCGGGTTGTCCTACGAGTGTCATCGATCTTTTCTCCGTCGCAAAGTTCGTAATCAAGAGGATGCCACAGCCGGTGCGGTGACTGGCCGCGGTGGATTCATAGAGCGAGCTGCAAGGGCAAGCCGGTGCGCAGGAATGTCAATCTGCAACACGGGCAATATATCTGATTGGGCTGGAAATCGGTAGGGGCAGGCCTGCCTGCTGATTGCCCGCTCAGACCGTTTTGGGTGGTTTGCACGCGCCGCGCCTTCGGCGCGGGACTCTTTGGCAGCATACTAGTTACACCCTGCCGGGATTTTACAGTGGTGTTGGCTGAGCAAGATCGTAGCTGGCAAGGAAAGTCGGCAATCTAAAATGGCGCAGGCCGCGTTGAGAAAACACCACTACGGCTTTATAGTTGACCAGCTATGGCGGTCCCCTCCGCGTAACGGAGGGGACACTCGCGATATGTTTGTCAGACCAGCGCAAATTCCACATGGCTACCAACTACAATCTCACGCATCTCAAAGAGTTGGAAGCGGAGAGCATCCACATCATCCGTGAAGTGGCTTCTGAGTTTCACAATCCAGTGATGCTCTATTCCATTGGCAAGGATTCATCCGTGATGGTCCGTCTTGCCCAGAAGGCTTTTTACCCTGCCAAGCCACCATTCCCATTGCTCCATGTTGATACGACATGGAAATTTCGGGAGATGATTGAATTTCGTGAAAATTATGCTCGGAAAGAACTCGGCCTGGAGGTACTTGTGTACACCAATGCAGAGGGTCGGGAGATTAATATCCAGCCTCTGGATGACAGCGAGAAGCACACCGAGTTAATGAAGACCGACGCGCTCAAGCAGGCATTGGATAAATGGGGATTTGATGCCGCTTTCGGGGGAGCACGCCGGGATGAAGAAAAGTCGCGCGCCAAGGAACGTGTTTTTTCGTTTCGGGATCGTTTTCATCGCTGGGACCCCAAGAATCAGCGACCCGAATTGTGGAATTTGTTCAATACCAAAGTGAATAAGGGGGAGAGCATTCGCGTTTTTCCTCTTTCGAATTGGACGGAACTGGATGTATGGCAGTACATTCATTTGGAGCAGATTCCCATCGTGCCATTGTATTTTTCCAAACCGCGTCCGATTGTTCATCGTGATGGAACGATGATCCTTGTCGACGACGAACGCTTGAAATTGGAACCGGGCGAAGAGCCTGAGTTGCGTCGAGTTCGGTTCAGGACTCTGGGTTGCTATCCCTTGTCTGGTGCGGTTGACTCCGACGCCACGACATTGCCGATGATCATCCAGGAGATGCTGCTGTGCAAGACTTCAGAGCGACAGGGTCGGTTGATTGACCAGGATGAGGGTGGTGCGGGGATGGAAGAGAAAAAGAAACGTGGTTATTTCTAATCGAGGATTGCGCTGACAGTCCTCCTGTCTCCGAGCAAGCGACCTTTATGTCTCACCAATCGGAATTGATCGCGACCGACATCGATGCTTATTTGGCACAGCACGAACAGAAAGAGCTGTTGCGTTTCTTGACTTGTGGCAGCGTGGATGACGGCAAAAGCACGCTAATTGGCCGTCTGTTCTATGATGCCAAGTTGATTTTTGAAGACACGCTCAAATCGCTGGAAGCCGACTCCGTTACACATGGGACGACCGGTGGTGCTTTGGATCCAGCCTTGTTTACCGATGGACTCAAGGCGGAACGCGAGCAAGGCATTACCATCGATGTGGCTTATCGATATTTTTCGACAGCGCGGCGGAAATTCATCATTGCCGATACGCCCGGCCACGAGCAGTACACCAGGAATATGGCTACGGGTGCATCCAACTGTGATCTGGCGATCATCCTTATCGACGCCCGGCGCGGAGTCGTTACCCAGACGAAACGCCACAGTTTTATCGTCTCATTACTGGGAATCAAGCATGTCCTGGTGGCCATCAATAAGATGGATCTCGTCGACCATCGCCAGGAGGTTTTTGAGGAGATTCGTAACTCGTACAAGAGTTTTTCGGCGCGTTTGGATGTGCCGGATCTTCACTTTATCCCGATCTCAGCTCTGTTCGGTGATAACATCGTGGAGCCCAGCCAGAACATGCCCTGGTACGGCGGTGCGACATTGATGAATTTCCTGGATTCCGTCTACATCGGGTCCGATCGCAATCTGGAAGACTTTCGGTTCCCTGTTCAATATGTCAATCGACCAGACGCCGACTTTCGTGGGTTCTGTGGCACGCTGGCTTCAGGAATTGTCCGTCGAGGTGACGAAATCATGGCTTTGCCATCGCGCAAAACCAGCCGTGTCGAGTCGATTGTTACGTTTGACGGAGAGGTGGAAGAAGCGTTCTGTCCCCAAGCGGTAACACTTCGTTTTTCGGATGAGATCGATGTGAGTCGTGGCGATATCATTGTCCGCCCGGGTAATGTTCCGCGCATGGAGCAGGCATTTGATGCCATGGTTATTTGGATGCACGACGAGCCGCTTGTTCCTGGCAAAAATTATCTTTTCAAGCATGCCGCCAAGAGTGTTATGGGTACCGTGGAAACACTTCGGTATCAGGTGGATGTCAATACACTTCACCGCTCCGATGCACCGATTTTGAATCTCAATGAGATTGGCCGTTGCCGTATTATTCTCAATGAACCGATCTGTTACGACGACTATCGTCGAAACCGTTTGACGGGAGGTCTGATTCTTGTTGACCGGATTAGTAACGTAACCGTTGGTGCGGCAATGATTTTGGATCGTGTTACGGGTGATCAACGGGCCGATCATTGGGATCTCGAGCCACAAAGCACGCAACTGCATCAAGAGCACAGCAATGTCTCGACAGAAGAACGTTCTGCTCGTTTTGGTCAACGTCCGGTCACGGTTTTGTTGACGGGTTTAACGGGCGCCGGAAAGAGCACGGTTGCTTATGCATTGGAACGGAAATTGTTCGATCAAGGCCGCTCGGTTGCGGTATTAGACGGTCAGAATATGCGCTTGCGAATGAGTCGCGACCTGGGGTTTTCTGATGAGGATCGTAGCGAAAACCTGCGGCGCACCGCGGAAGTTGCTCGACTTATGAATGATGCAGGGTTGATTTGTGTGGCGGCGTTCATCGCGCCCAGTGCGGAAATTCGTCAGCGGGCGGCGGAAGCCATAGGTGATGAGCGTTTCCTATTGATCCATCTTGCCGCGCCGGTAGAGATTTGCCGTCAGCGGGTTCCCGACGCTTATCGCCAGGCGGATGAAGGAGTGATTGCCAACTTTCCTGGTGTGTCGACGGCATACGAAGTTCCTGACAAACCTGACCTGACACTGGCTTCTGGAGAATTGTCTGTTACTGATTGTGTTGACCAGATTCTTCAGTTGTTTCAGGATCGTGGCGTGATCCGTTAAATGGGGGTTGTGGGACGGATTCGCTACCGTGGCACTGTTTTGTTGCAGGGCGGCCTTTGTTGCAGTGTGAAAAGTGTGACAGAATCACGCTGCGTATCAGACAGGAATGGTCTGATCGGTGAAGCTGTGTTTTCAGAACCAGGGTGTGGTCTCTGTGTGCGCATGAATGAGGCGACGGGGAAGTGCTTTCCATGGCTTGTTCCACCATCCCCGCTCATTCTCGGCGTCTGCTACGGTGTGACCGGGATGCTGGCCTAGTTGCGGACGACCTGCTGACCTGTGAGCCGACGTACGAGTTGGCGAATTTCCAATGCGCTAATGGTGGACAAAACCTGGTTCGGTGCCAGTTGGCTCTCTGTAATGACCGTATCGATGTGGGTGGGTGTTGTCGGAATTGCGTTCAGTACAGCCTGTTCTTGCGTGTTGAGACTGAGCTCTGCAGGGTGCCGGATCACGCGTCCATCCGACTGTGGAATTTCTTTGCAGAGTGGCCCCAGTTCATCGAGTACATCTTGTGGAGATTCGACTAGCGTTGCGCCGTCACGTAGCAGTTGGTGGCAGCCACGTGAGTTTTTCTGATTGACCGGGCCCGGTATGACAAAGATGTCACGCCCCTGCTCCAGCGCATGTTGCGCAGAAATGAGAGCCCCGCTTTTTGCTGGTGCTTCGACGACGAGGACTCCCAGACAGAGTCCCGTGATAATGCGGTTGCGTTGAGGGAATGTGCTACGCGATGGTTTCTGATTCGGAGGGAACTCGCTGAGCAAAGCTCCGCAATCCTGGATTCGGCGGGCCAGGGACCGGTGTTCTGGCGGGTAGATGTGTAGCAAGCCAGATCCCATGACGGCAATGGTTCGGCCGCCTGTATCAAGTGCAGCCTGGTGCGCGGTCGCATCGACACCACGTGCCAAGCCGCTGACGATGGTCAAGCCAGCCCGGGACAATTCCGCCGCGAACCGTTGTGCCTGGCAGCGTCCGTAGTTTGTCGCTCTGCGGGTTCCAACAATGGCGATTGCCAGAGTGTCACACGGGTGCAAGGAGCCACGTAGAAACAACAAGCTGGGTGGGGCGGGAATCTCGCGCAAGGGTTGCGGGTAGCTGGTTTCGGAGTCCGTAAGAACTTCAATTCCATGTTGCTGGCACACTGTCAGCGTCTCTTCGGCACTCCGGTCAAGGTCTGCGGCCAGGATGGCCTGGCTTGTTTGTATTCCAATTCCCTGAATCTGTCGGAGTTCCTGCGGAGATGCAGCCAAGACCGCTTGCGGTGTCCGAAAATGTGCCAGTAGCTGTTTCCAGAGCTGCGGACCAATACCGGGAACCAGTGCCAGGCGAAGGGTCGCTGCGATGTGGTGTTCTGCGGGGTACACGCGCACAAGTGACTGATGGAGGGGGAGCCTTGCCTGCCACCCATTATAGCTATTTTCTGAAGGTCAGAGTCAAGTCAGGGAGGCGACTGCCATGCTTTTTCGGAATCCCAGTTGCCCCGACCGGCGGTGTTTCCTGGTGTGGCACCAGGGTAGAAGAGCGGTCGTAATGCCAGGAGACTGGCTTATAACTGCAAACGCAGTCTGCATCTCCGAGCAGGGGGTACTTGTGCCCTGCTGTATTGTGCGACACCCGGGTCAGGCTTGTTGTAGTATTTCTCGCGCGACTTCCGGTTTGATGTCATCGACGAGTTCAACATGGCCAAGCTGCGTCGGCAAAACGAATCTCAATTTGCCATGGGCCACTTTCTTGTCTCGTTGCATTGCCGCCATAATATCGTCGTGGTCCACGTCGGGTACCGCAGTTGGTAATCCCAATGCAACGAGAAGTTGTTTCTGCCGTTCGGTTAATGTCTTGTCAATACGGCCAACTCTTTCCGCCAGGCGAGATGCGCACAACATACCGATGGAGACAGCTTCGCCGTGAAGAAGTTGTCCGTAACCCGTGACATATTCAAAAGCGTGGCAAAAGGTGTGGCCATAATTAAGCACTGCCCGCAGTCCGCTTTCCTCCCGTTCGTCCTGCGACACCACTTCTGCCTTTAGTTCACAGCAGCGTGTGATGATGGCGCGCAAGATCTGAGGATCACGACGATTTACGTCTGCGGTATTTTCTTCAAGTAGTTGAAAGAACGCAGCATCCAGAATTACACCGTACTTGACGACCTCGGCGAGGCCCGCACGGTATTCACGAATTGGCAGTGTCTCGAGAACTTGCACATCGATGACGACCCCATGCGGCTGCCAGAATGCGCCGATCATGTTCTTCGCTTCTGGGAGGTTGATGCCGACTTTGCCACCGACGCTGCTGTCGACTTGGGCTAGTAACGTAGTGGGAACCTGAAAGAAAGTAAGGCCACGAGCAAACGTTGCCGCAACAAACCCTGCCAGGTCACCGATGACTCCGCCACCCACAGCAACAATGATCGACTTGCGATCCGTTTTTAGCTGTAGCAGTTTGTTCCACAGCCATTGGGCCTGTTCGATCGATTTGCTTTTTTCACCCGCTTTAACAGTCACCAGGTCGACACGTTGGCAATGTGTCTCGAGACTGGTAGCAACTTTTGTTGCGTGAAGTGAGTGTACGTGTTCATCAGTGATCACGATGGCGTGAGATAACGTAGCGCGACGGGCAGCGAATGTCCCCGTGTCTGGGAGATTTCCGGCTCCGATATCAATGTCATAAGCGCGTTCATGCAGTGGAACTCGCACGATGTTTTGCGATGCGCTGGCAGTCATGCGCTCTATTGCCTCGCCGCAGGGTTTGTGATTGTCACAATATAAAAAGAAGAGCCTGATAGCTGTTGCGAGTGACAGCCAAACCTACGTTTCCCGCGATTCCGCGTTCTACTGTGGACAGCTGTATCGCCTGGTCGAGTCTAACAGGTTGCTCGCCCCTCAATGGCCTGGCTTCGCCGTCGTCGCTGTAGTTTCGTGAAGACGTGTTTGTCAAAACCCCAACCAGCAGGACATGCGCATCGATCCAGCCTTGAGTGACCACAGATCGTAACGAGCCGGTTGCCACGAACTCTCATGGCGAGAATTAATAGTTGATGCGGTTGAGGTCGTGTTCGGTAACGGTTACCTGGCGACAGAATCCTGTGTGCACACGTACATAATCCAAATGGGCGCATTGTTCCGGGTCTGCGTGTAGCGCATCGGCAATCCGCGTTTTTTCTTGTGAGTCCAATTCCGCATCTACTTCGGACCAGACCGTGTTCTTTTCAACGATCAAGGATTCGCGGTAAGGGTCGAACTGGTCAGGCACCTGAGGCATCTCCTGGTAGGATCTGTGAAATCGACAAGTCAGCCAATTTGAGGCCCGGCGGCTCGTGTAGTATCTGTTGAACCGGTGGCGAAAAGTAAACCGACACCAAGTATACTTACGCCCGCGCAACTGGGGAACCACTGTAGAACAGGTCGAATTGAAAGAGGATGGGTTTTGTGAGCCGAGGAAAGTGGGCGATTTTGACGATGGTTTTGCTGGGATGTGTGCTGGGCGGCTTCGCGGTCTGGCATCACTATCGGCAGGGAAGGCGAATCCTGGAGTTCTGGGGTTCGGAAACGGCAATGTTGATTCGCCACGCTGATCAGGTTGAAGTTTGGCGATTGGGACCACAGTCAGATCAAAGTCGGTCCCAGTTAGAGGTCAGTGGACAGTCACTGGCCATACTGGAACAGGTAGAAATTAGCCGTCTGCGTGGATTGGTGCATGCACGCCATGCATTGATCATTGACCGCAACTACGACTGGTCAACCGCACCGGCAGACCAGGCAGCAGTGTGGGATTTGGCATTGCACTTCCGCGACGGTGAACAACAGACAACGCTGGTGTTTGCGACTGCCAGCCGACTGGCCTGTGTTGCTGGGCGCACCCAAGTGGTGCGCGTTACCCAGATGATGGATCGAGTGGTCGAATTCGTGACGCCCCATATGTCGAACCTTGCCGAAGAACTGCCCGGAACGAGTGAGGCGTCACCTCGACTTGAAAATTGACCGCTCGCTGTTGTTGGTCAGGTCTGTCGACGTGGGTTCAAAGTGAAATTGGCCACCGCCATGCCAACGAAAAGTCCCGCAAAATGAGCGGTATTGGCGACCGGTCCGAGCAAGCCGGTGAGGCACAAGCAGGCCCATCCGATCATTAGCATTACCGTATTGGGATGCAGAAAAATTCCGCTACCCGGGTCGAGGCGGCCGGTTACCCAAAGATAGCCTAACAATCCGTAAACCACGCCTGACATACCACCGAAAATAGGGTTCCCTGAGAACGGTCTTAGCGGCGCTGGAAGATCGAGAGGCATGATTGCCTGTGCCAAGTTAGAGAGAACCGCTGTGAGGAGAAGGACCCAGGCCAGAGTGAGTTTGCTACGTCGGGATTCAATAATCCCTCCTAACTGCCACAGCCAAAGCATGTTGAATACCAGGTGCCAGATGCCTCCAGGATGCAACAAGATGGGCGTAATCAGTCTCCAGATTTGCCCTTTCTTGATGCTTACCAGCGGATCCCCTGTTCTGCCGTAGTCAGCAATACTGCAAAAGCGCAGGGTGTCGTTCAATGAAAAACTAGGGCCTTCAGACGCGGAGGAAGGTGATCGGGTCAAGCGGCGACGTGGGGAACCACCATTACTGAAAAAGAAAACGAGGACAGTCAACACGACTACAGACAATGTCAACGGGCGTTTTTGGCTGCCAGGTTGCCGACTCCATTGGCTACGCAGATCGCGCACGTTTTTCTGATTTTGTTTTTCCGTTTCAAGGCGTTTGCGGACAATTTGCTCAGCCGCGGTTTCGGCCTGCAGGTAGATCTCTCCGTTTGGATCCTGGCGAAAGCTTGCCAGTTCCTCGCGACCGTGCGCGACGTTATTTTCGTCGTGTACCCAGATTATCCATTCTTCCGCATCCTGTTCTGATGATGCGATAATGTCCTGAGTGAGGAGAAACGCGGTAAAACGTCGCGCTGCGTTCTCATTCGGCAATGTGCCAATATGCCTCATGAACCGATCCCGATCCCAAAGGTATCCCAACCGAAACCGACTGTTTTAGCTCATTTTTCCATGAGCACCAACGCCGGGCGCCGGAATACGCTAGGAACTCAGCGTCCTCAGTCGCTATAATTCGCCCACTTTGGTGAATCAACCGGGAGGCCGGCAGACAGCTGTTTGCTCGGCAGGTGGGAAAGGGAGTTCCGATGCGTTCGATTGCGATCATCAATCAAAAGGGAGGGGTGGGCAAGACAACGACTGCCGTCAATCTGGCTGCAGCGCTGGCTGATGCTGGGCAACGTGTTTGTCTGGTCGATATGGATCCACAGGCTCACGCATCGCTGCACCTGGGTGTTTCTATTTCAGAAAGTGCTGATTCTGTGTACGGGGTCCTTACAGGCCGTCGTGATGTGGGCGATGTGCGCCAGGTAGTCGGAGAGCGATTTTGGCTGGTTCCCTCGCATCTCGATCTGGCGGCAGCCGAATTGGAATTGGCAAGCGAGGTTGGCAGAGAGAAGATCCTGAGTGATTGCATCGCACGTGATTCCGAGAACTTCGATACGCTGATCGTGGACTGTCCTCCTTCGTTGGGTATTCTGACCCTCAATGCGCTGACCGCCGTTCATGAGGTGTTATTGCCGCTACAGCCACATTTTCTGGCGCTACATGGTCTCAGTAAGTTGCTGCAGACGGTTCAGCTCGTTTCGGATCGACTCAATCCGGATTTGGAGTTGATTGGTGTTGTGTTGTGCATGTTTGATGCGGGTACGCGGTTGGCAAACGAAGTCGCGAAAGATGTTTCTGAGTTCTTTACTGAACATCAACAGTCCCGTGGGCCCTGGGCGAGGGCAGATTTGTTTAGCACGCGAATCCGTCGTAATATTCGCCTGGCGGAGGCCCCTAGCTTCGGCCAGTCAATTTTCCAGTACGCGCCCGATTCGAATGGTGCTGAAGATTATCGCCGATTATCGGGCGAACTGGTTGCGCGAATGGAGCGGCCAGGTCAACCGGTCTCTTCCGCAGCCTGACCCGATTCTGGTTCCAGTGGAGCGGTGTCTTACTTGTCCCACTGTCTTTATTTCTCATCCGGCGAAACTTTGCTGCTGGCCCGTGGTTCTATGAATCCAGTTGTGACGTGTCATAATAGGATGAGAAAAGAGCCAAAAAATCTTTATAGAGTGCATTGGAGAACGCTATGCGATTTGCCGGTTTTGCGTGTTTGATTGTCGTATTAGGTAGCGCCTATTGGACTCTGGCAGACGATAACGAACGCCCCGGCAGGCGAGGAGCTGACCGGCAGGAACTGCTCAAACGGTTTGACAAGAATGGCGACGGTCGGCTCGATGAAGAAGAGCGGATTGCGGCACGGAGGCAGCGCGCCAAGAAAGGAAAAGGCCGTTTTGCTGAAGTTCTCAAGAGGTTTGACAAGGATGGTGATGGCAAACTCAACGACGAAGAGCGTGCACAGGCACGTCGAGCTCGCGAACAGGGTAATTCGCAACGGGCAGGTGCTGGTCGTCGGCGTCCGGAGCAGCCGCGTTTGAATGCGCAGAATCTTCTGCGGCGATTTGACAAAGATGGTGACAAAAAGTTGAATCGGGAAGAATTGTCTGCCCTGCTACAGTCGTTACGACGTCAACGCACTGACGCCAGTCGCCAAGGGGCTGGTCGTGGTGGCCAGAAAAAAGGTGGTGGTGACCAGCCGAGAGGTCGCGGCGATCGAAACAGAGGAGAGTCCAGGCGGCGACCCGCTCGTGTGGATCGGGAGAAGTTGATCGAACGGTTTGACAAGGATGGAGACGGTCGTCTCAACGAAGAGGAAAGAGCTGCCGCGAGAGAGGCCCTCCGCCAGCGCCGTGGGAAGAAGGCGGATGATTGAGAGCAACGATGGCGGGTCGGTCAGTCAGGCTGCATTTCGATCAGCCTGACCGGCTGTTTTTCGCCAATGTCGACAGGTTGGACAGAGGCAGGGTGACGCCCGCGGTTCTGATCTGGCTTGCGGTTGACGGTAGCTGGTTCGTGCGGACGTGCTTGGAAAGAGCCGGGTAATTCGCCGGATGAAGGCCAGTAGTATTTTGGCGTGCGCCATGACTGAACAGCACCTGGTAATGAGAGGACTATGCTGCATCAGTAAACTGTTGCCATGCACTGGGTGGCGACCGTTTTGCCTGACTACGGGTGGAATTCTGGGTATTTCCACAGGTGACCTGCGCTGTGTCATCCCAGGGGATCGCTAATCCCTGTTACGTTCCCTGTGTCTAGTATCGACAACGGGGAATCGATTCTTGACACCCCCAGGGGTTTGGGGTTCATGCCGCAGATGTGCACAGATTGGTACCAGTGGTCTGCTGCTATTTGCTAACCCCTGGGCCACTCAACGCATTGGTCGACACCATCCGCTATTGCATGTGACGAGAGACGTCCGATTTTCGAGCGTTTTCTCCGTAGCAAGCAGAGGGACCAACAGCGATCGTATTCCATCGATTCCTGGTGTCCCACGTAAGCTTGCACCTGTGACGCGTATTGCATTACCTAGCTACGTTGGTCGATGGGGACGAATTCGCGGTCCAGGGCGCCGGTGTAGATCTGGCGAGGGCGACAGATGCGGAATGTCGGCGAGCGGTGCATTTCCATCCAATGTGCAATCCAACCTGGCAGACGCCCCATCGCAAACAGCACCGTAAACATCTGCACCGGAATCCCGATTGCTCGATAGACGACACCAGAATAGAAGTCGACATTCGGGTAGAGTTTCTTTTCGACAAAATACGGATCATTCAAGGCGACTTCTTCAAGCTGTTGGGCAACATCAAATAGCGGATCGTCGATGTTCAGTTTGTCGAGCAATTTATCACAAGCCACTTTGATAATGCGTGCGCGTGGGTCGTAGTTCTTGTAAACGCGGTGGCCGAATCCCATCAGTCGAAATCCACTTGATTTGTCCTTTGCCATATCGACGTATTTCTGGACGTTGGCGCCGTCTGCAATGATCTGATCGAGCATGTTGACGCACGCTTCATTGGCACCGCCATGCAACGGACCCCACAAAGCGCAAATGCCGGCCGCGATCGAGGCAAACAAATTAGCATTTGAAGAACCGACCATGCGAACCGTCGAGGTACTACAGTTTTGCTCGTGGTCGGCATGCACGATCAACAGAAGATTCAGGGCATCCACAAAATCGGGGTCCATTTCATATGGCTCACTGGGCACCCCGAACATCATCTGCAGAAAATTCTCGACGTAGCTGAGGTCGTTTTGTGGGTAAATAAATGGCTGCCCGGAAGATTTTTTGTAGCTGTATGCCGCGATCGTAGGAAGTTTCGCAATCAAACGCAGAACCGAGTTTTCCACTTGTTCTTCGTTTTGTGGGTCCAGAGAATCCTGATAGAAAGTGGACAAGCAACTCACGGTTGAAGAGAGAATTGCCATTGGGTGAGCGTCACGCGGGAACCCGTTATAGAAGGACCGCATATCTTCATGCAGCATCGTGTGGCGGCGGATGGCGCTACGAAAGTTTTCCAGTTGGTCTGTGGTTGGTAGTTCACCGTAGATCAACAGGTAGCAGACTTCCACGAAATCACAATTGGCGGCGAGCGATTCAATCGGGTAGCCGCGGTAACGGAGAATGCCCTGTTCGCCATTCAAGAAAGTGATATCGCTGGTTGTCGATCCCGTGTTCACATAGCCTTCGTCGAGCGTGACGAGGCCAGTTTGTGCTCGTAATTTGGAGATGTCTAAGCCACGTTCGTGTTCCGTTCCTTCGACGACCGGAAGATCGATGGCAGTGTCGTTAAGGGTTAGCTTTGCGACGTCAGACATGGAGATTTCTTTCATCGAAGGGCAAACTGGCGGCGTCTGTGGCACGAAACCCGCCAACTTCTCGATCTACGGAATCCGATCATAGCGATGACACTACACCTGATCGGCTCTGTAACGAGAGTTCGCCACAATGAGATTCTTGTCGATGTAATGTCGCAGTTTAACGATCTCGAGAAGCTTCTACAATTCACCCCACGAGCTTCCTGCGCGGCGACTGGCAGTGGAGGTAGATTTTCACGGCTGTGGCTGGTACGATTACTCTTTCGCGGAGCGGTCGGTTCAACGAATTTCCTGTGAATTCGACGATACCGCTGGATCCGTGGCGGTGTTTCTCGCAGTTTTCCTTTCCTGTTCTTGTTCGATGTGCCATGCCGGTAGTCAAATTTCTCAAGGAAAATAAAGAGATCGAGGTGCCCGAAGGTGCAAATCTTCGCGCCGAGGCTGAAAAAGCCGGGATACATTTGAATTGCGCTATCAGTGGTATTAGTGATGGCGTGGATCAATTTGTCCAATCGGTCTCGAAATTCACCCACTGTCGCGGCTTTGGGCTTTGTGGAACCTGCCGTGTTCTGGTGAAGAAGGGAATGGAAAATACCAGTTCCCTGAGCAATCGAGAGAAGGCCAAGTTCAAGTGGATGCCAATTCCCGACCCGATTCCGAGTCTGGCTTATGTCGGCAATGAAGAAGAAATGCGATTGGCGTGCCAGACGACTGTAAACGGTGACATTGAGGTTGAATCACAGCCTCCATTGAACCTGTTTGGCGAGAATTTTTTCAGTTAGGCCAGAGTTGCGCTCTGTTGGCCCTGATTGCGCTTTGCTGTCGGTAACTTCCAGGTTGAACAGGCCTTGTGTTCAATTTGGTGCGACAGTGTGTTCTGGGGAGACTGCTGGTGAAACAAATCGTGGCAGTCGTCAAGCCCTACCTGGCAGAACGTGTGCTGGAAGCGTTAAAGAGAGCTCCTCTGGAGGCGCTTACCGTACGTGAAGTAAAGGGTTTTGGTCGGCAGAAAAACTATCTGGACCAGTACGGTGACAACGAATACTCGCAGGCGTTCTTGCCAAAAGTCGAGATCAACCTGTGGGTCGAGGACCAACGCACAGATGAAGTAATCCAAAAACTCGTCGAGGTGGCCGGTACGGGACGGATGGGGGATGGAAAAGTGTTCGTGCTTCCGGTGCCGACCTGTATCAGCGAGGTCGAGGTGGCAGCGCGAAAATAGACAGCGCGTTAGTAGGTGTTGCGGCTGGTTCTTGACCGGCAGTTTGCATCACGGGCAAAACCGCAACGCGTTCGCCGCCCCCGTTTTGCGGTATCTATGGGACCAGGAGGCTGTCAGTTTCGTTTGCGATCCGGATGAGGCTGCAATGGGCCTATTGAATTTCCCAAAGGCAGACACGCTGGTCGTAACCTGCGGAAACGAGTTGCCGGCCGTCGGGTGAAAACGCAACTGTGCGGACGACGTCGATGTGATTCTCAAAGGTCGAGATTTCCACACCTTGGCGCAGGTCCCACAGTTTTACGGATCCGTCCCAACCTCCCGTTGCCAGCTGTTGGGTATTAGATGAAAAGGCCAGCGAGTAGATCCAGTTGCGATGTCCATGAAACGTGTGCACCACTTGATTGGCACTCAGGTTCCAGACTTTTGCCATGCCTTCTGGGCGGCGGCTACCGGGAGGGCGATGTCCATAACCGACTGCCAAGAGAGAGAGATCGCGGGAAAATGCCGAGCTGTGTGCCCAGGGCAAGATTGCTGGGTATTCTTTCAGTAATTTTCCTGAGTGGGTGTCCCATCGTTTGGCGATGGTGTCCGCAGCAGCTGAACAGAGTGCTTTGCTATCGGGGGTAAATGCCACCGATTCCACTTGTTTTTCGTGGCCCTGTAGTACCATCCCTGCGCGTGGTTTCCGCCAATCCCAAATCCGTACCGTCTTATCGTACGAAACCGAAGCGAGACTCTCCCCGTCTGGGGAAAAGGCAAGGTCATGAACAACGTTCTTGTGGCCTTGTAATGTGGCCAGCAGCGCGCCAGTAGCAATATTCCAGAGTCGAATATCACTGTCGTTGTTCGCACTTCCTGATGCCAAAGTTTCTCCGTCGGGCGAGAATGCGAGGCAGTAGATTTCCGTGCGGTGGTCTCGTAACGTCATTTCCAGCTCGCCTGACTCGGTCGACCAGATACGAATGACGTGGTCCCATCCACCGGTAGCCAACCGCTTGCCGTCAGGTGAAAAAGCAGCGTCGTAGATCCAGTTGGTGTGGCCTGTGAGGATATGTCGCGGAAGAGTGGGATTGAGAGTCATGCTGTTTTGTCCGCGGCCTGCCGGTCTGGTTCTACAAATTTTCAGACAAAATATGCTTTCGCATGGAGTGCGTTCTGAATTGTCATACCGCCGTGATTGGATGCATCGAGAGCGGGCTGTAAGCACTTTACGTGTGCCAGCCGGGACTGGAACTTAGAGAAGTTGTTCGATGGGTTGTCCCTTGCAGATTTGATGGGGGCGTTCCGTTTGATCGTAGAGGTGTCTGGTGATGTCGATCCCCAGTAAATGAAGGATCGTCGCTCCCAGATCAAGGGGCGAGACAGGGTATTCTTTTGGATAAGCGCCATCGCGATCGGATTCGCCGAAAATGGTTCCGCGCGGAATTCCTGCGCCAGCCATTACCGCGGAAAACACTTGTGGCCAGTGGTTGCGTCCACCGTTGGAATCGATTTTTGGGCTGCGCCCAAACTCTCCCATCCAAACGACAAGCGTATCGTCGAGCATGCCACGGGTATCCATGTCGGCGAGCAACGCCGAGAAGGCTCGATCCAATGGGGGTAGTTGCCAGTTTTTCAAGTTGGGGAAATTATTGATGTGATTGTCCCAGCCGATGTCCGTACGCACGGGTCCATTGCGCCAATAAACGGTGACGAGAGGGACTCCGGCTTCGATCAGGCGTCTGGAAAACAATAGTTCTTGACCGAAAGTGTGACGCCCATAACGATCACGTAACCGGGGGTCTTCGGTAGATAAATCAAAAGCACGTCGTGATTGGGGCGAAGATAGTAGCGAGAGAGCTTTTTGTTGTGCGCTGTTGAGACTGGCCGCAGCCCGGCTGCGATCCAGTTGTTTCATGCGCTGGTCCAGTTGGCTTGCCATCCGACCGATTCCTGCCAGTCGCATTGGCGTCAGGCCCTGCTGCAAACGAAGTTCCTGTGGAATGAATTGCTCGAATGTGGGGTCTTCAATCGGAAATTTATTGGGTACTGCGTTGATGATAAAAGGGTCGTACCGGCTACCGAGAAAACCTCCGTATTGTCCGGGAATCACTTTGCCAGAATTGCTTTGGAGAAGGCACGGTAACTGGACATATCCGGGGAGTCCGTTGTTGCGTGGTTGCAGACGGGACAGAACGGCACCGAAATGAGGGTGATCACTGCGCCGGGCGGTGATCAACGGAGAAATACGAGGGTAGGTATTTCCAGTTAATAGATCATGACTCGCAGAAATGTGATCACCATCACGATGATTGAGCGATCGCAGTATAGTGAATTTGTCCGCTTGCTCGGCGAGTAGTGGCAGGTGATCTGAGATCTCTATGCCTGGGACGCTGGTGGGAATCGGAGCGAATTCGCCACGGATTTCGCGTGGGGCATTGGGTTTGAGGTCAAACGTGTCGTGATGTGGCGGGCCTCCCCACATGTACAACAGAATACAGCGTTTGGCGCGTCCAAAGCTGGTGGGCGGATGTGGTTCGGATTGGCTGGGGGCGGCGTTGGACTGTGCGGCGAGCAGTGTTGGTAGGGTGAGGCCAAGCGCTCCCAATCCCCCCAGTCGTATCGCTTCGCGACGGTTCAGGCGATCGCACAAGCGTAGATTTCCACTTTGCAACGAAAGCATTGCAGGTCCTTTGGAGCGAGGGAAAGACTAGAGCCGGGTATCAGCGAAGTGAATCCAAGATCGCACGTTCGATGTGCTGTTGGCAACCTTCTGCGAGTTTGGGAACACGAGGTCCTGGTAATGCTCTGGAACAGTCAGTGGAAGTAGAATGGGGTCTTATCCAGGGAAATTGAAATATCTGAAGTGGCCGGGGGTGCGACATCATGCAGGCTGATCAGGTACCTTGCTCTTGATCTTACCATATTTAAGTCTGAAGTTTGCCGACAAACGGAACGCATCTGTGGCTGAGGCCTCTCTGCCCTGGTGTGTTTACAAGCCCCGTTTACAGGAACCGGATGAGTTGAGCGGCACATCCGTGGCACGCGCGGTTTGTTACGCACTGAATCGTCCCGCACAGAATCCTTAACCACCGATAGCGGATCGATTACCTGCGCGGTAGAGGTGTTAACAGACGCTCCAGAAACCGGGCCGCCTGTTTACCAATACCCGGGTGGGAACTTTCCCGCGGTCCCGCGACATTCAAGACGGTGATCTGGTGGTCAGTAATCCAGCGGAGGATCGACGAAGTTGCCCACTCTCCCTGCAAGTCCGTTAGCTGGTGAGGCATGCCAAGTTCCTCTGCCAATTGCCAGGTTAACTTCGTACCACCGTGCAGTTGGCCTTGATACAGGATTAATGTCCCGTGAGAGTCAAGGATGTTCCGGCGCGTACGATCCGGATACCCGGCTGACTCTGTTTCAGTCAAACAATAAATTTCCGGAATGCGTCCGTCTTCAGCCAGGCGATTTCTCGGACACCACCCACCATGGTTGATGTGCAGGGCAATTGCGACGTTGAGTGCGGCTCGATCTACGCCAGTCTGACCACCCGAGACAATGCGTTGAATCGGTAAAGAGTTACACATGATTGTGAATTTCCATGAGTGATTTGCTGTGCTGCAAGTCGCTGTCTATGACGTTTTCCACTTGGCGCGGATTCTGGATAGGTTAACGTTCTAAGGGACATGTCTGGTGATTCTGGCTGTTTGTTGTAGTGGTATGCTGCTTTGGGTCTTTGGCGAAGTACTGTGGGAACGCGGGTGACGGCCGATTGAAATCCGCGTGCGAACTGATCCCACCGGTTTGATTTAGCCACAGAGGCTCATCTGCAGGTGGCGTTCTGAAGCCTGTAACGAGTTGTAATGGCATCCTTGTGCTGAAAGATGAAGTGTGGGACTCGGGCCATTAGAAGACCGACGACTAAGGCAGGGCTCTTGGGTCGCGTCAGCTGTTGAAGTGCTGTTGATTCTCGCCGTGTTTTTTTTATTCGCAGGTGGGCCTGTTCCCGGTGTCAACGAGGCCCATTATTTGGCGAAGGCCAAGCACTTCTGGAATCCGGATTGGTGCCCTGGTGATCATTTTCTCAGCTCTGAAGATGGTCATGCTGTATTTTTCTGGGATTTTGGCTGGTTGACGCTTTTTTTCCCGCTCCCTGCGACCGCCTGGCTGGGCCGCGTGTTGATCTGGCTACTGTTGGCATGGGGCTGGCAGCGAGTCAGTTATGGATGTATTCCCTGTCGTTTGCTTGCGGTACTCACAGCTGCCTTGTTTGTCTGCCTGACGCATTATGCGCACTTTGCTGGTGAGTGGGTGGTTGGAGGTGTGGAAGCGAAAGGGTTTGCGTTTGCGTGTTTGCTGTTTGGATTGGGATACCTGGTACGTGATCAGTGGACACCGGCGTGGCTGTTCGTCGGGGTTGCGACCGCGTTTCATGTGTTAGTGGGTGGTTGGTCTCTCTGTGGAATCCTGTTTGTCTCTTTGGTTCATCGTGGAATTGGGAGAACGTGTCAGTCCTGGCGCCCGATCCTGGTTGCGGTGTTGTTTGCAGTGCCGGGCATCTGGCCTGCAATCCAACTCACGGATGTTGCGACACCTGAGCAGATCGGCGCTGCAAACGAAATCTATGTGTTTGAGCGTTTGTCACACCACCTGGTGTTTCATCGAATCTTCTACAGCCATGGTGGCATCTTTGCCTGGCGTTTTGGCGCCTTGTTGTTGGGGTGGATTTGTTGCGCATGGTTTTTCAGACGGAATGGTCAGGTGCAGCGCCTGTATGCACTCGTTGCTGCGGCTGTTGCTATTGCGTTGATCGGTATCCTTGTTGATCAGTTGACGCTTTGGCACCGTGCCGTGGCTGCCTTCTGGCTCCGGTTCTATTGGTTTCGATTGTCCGATGTAATGGTCCCTCTGGGAGTTGCGATAGGAGCCGGTTTGTGGTGGCATACGGTGCGGTTGAATCGGCATCTCCTGGGGCAAGGTTTATTGCTGCTGCTGCTTTTAGTTGCGGGCACAGGATTAGCAGCACGGGCGCTTGCGCGTCGCACGGAGTACCGTCCAGCTGCGGCGATGCAAGCGGATGCGGCTCTACCGGATCGGATGTCCTCAGCGCGGGAAAGGTACGCAGATTGGGTTCGAGTGTGCCAGTGGATCCGAACCAACACGCGACCCGGAGCCAGATTTCTGACGCCATTACGTCAGCAGACGTTCAAGTGGTATGCGCATCGCAGCGAAGTCGCCACGCGTAAGGATGTGCCCCAGAATGCGAGGTCACTCTTGCAGTGGCATCAGCGGATGGAGTTCGTCACGAATTTTCAAAGGCGTCGGGGTGAACCCGGAGCGTTGCCAGATTTATTGGCACAGGCTGTACCGTACGGGATCACGCACATTGTGATCGACCGCCCGCTGGATCGTGGGGGAATTCCGTTAGCGCGTATTTATCCTTTGGGCGTGCAACGGAATCGACATTTTTTTGTGTACCGAGTGATGCCGCGCTAGCCTCTGCGATGCGTGGATTGTTTGGCAGCAACCGGGCCAAGACATGATTGAATTGGTGGCCTGGGAGGCGGTTGTGCCTGGTGTCGGGGAGTTGGTGTGGGGCAGCTAATGTGAGGTTGTCAATTCGCAGCCCACAGCTGAAATCCGGATGCAATCAAGCCACCCAACACGATCAGCGCAACTCCAGTCGACGTAATCAGCACGCGCGCCGGAAGATGACCTATTTGGCGTTCCAGCCAGCGAGCCTTGCGCAACTGAAATAGCCAGACGGCGTCGGCTGCCCCAGTGCCGGCGAGTAAAACGCCCATCAGGATCGAAACACCACCGACGAAGAGATGTTGTGCGTCGAATCCTAGCATCCGCCAAATCTTATGAGAGTTCGATTGTCAGTGTCGATCGGCACCCCTGGCATTGGTGACCGTCGCCCATCTGTTGTTGTGTTTCGAGTGGGTATTATGGTTGCCGCGCTTTCCGCTTCTTCACTGGTTTCAAGGACCATGCTGCCACCCACGATTCCTGAGTGCGTTTCATAGCAAAATCCTTGATCAGACGGTGTTCCATATCCGCCAGGTGTCCGGCTCCATAGAAGATCGCCAGATTTTTCTTGCCGACCTTGATTTCTCTTTTGAGTACTTCGAGTGCCCGCTTGTTTCGCTCGGTGATGATCGTTGAACCTTGGGGACCTCCCAGAACGCCAAGTTGTCCATCTAGATCTTCGAATTGTGGTGCCAGGGCTTGCTTGAGTTTCAGAGCCCTGTTTTGTGAGAAGAAGGCAAATAACAATGCCGTATTCGCCTCATTGTTGCTTTTGGATTGTGTCGCAAGACTTTGTCCCAGCATGCGAAATAACATTTGGGAAAAACTCTCACCCCGGTCTTTCATGGATTGGCTGAATTCTTCTGGAGAAAAATCTGCGTGGACAAAGTTCTCTGGGGAATAGTCAATTTTCTCGAGTTGAAATTCGAGTTCGAGCATCCGTTTCATGCTGAGTTGCAGGCCACTGATGGCATTGTGGGCTTTTACTTTGGTGTCTTTGGGAATGCGCGTTCCTGATGGCGCGACTAATTCATACAAGACGGCGTCATAGCGGGCGAACATCTTATTAAGTTGGTCATAGTAAGTGCTGTCGGCAACATGAATCGCGCCGATCAAATCCACGGTCACTCCCGCGTCCGTTGGAGTCTTCGGAACGTAACGTACAACCGCAGTTTCCAGGGCGACCAGTTTTTTATCTTTGTCTCGAGTCAAGCGAACAAAGGCGGGTGCTTTCCCAGATCGTGGTTGCTTGCGGTTTTGAGGCGGCGTGGGCTGTTTGTCGTCGGCAAGGGTTGTTTGGATACCAGGCGTTGAAAACAGTGTGACCAGCAATAGAGCGAGTGGATGAATCATACGCATGGTCAAAGGGTGTCCCGGTGATTGCCATTTGGTGCGATTGAAGAATACGACAGGCCGCATTGTCTTTTCGAATAACTGTCTTTTCAAATATAGGTCAGGCTTTTCGAATATAGGTCAGGCAGAGCGCAGAGACAACGTGCTGGGCAGCGGACGCGCAGGAAGTGCAAATTGAAGCGTGTTTGCTCTCGACTCGATTCGCTGCTGCATCGGAAAACACGCGCTGCGCAGGAAACGACACGGCTTGCTGCGCAGTAAAATTATTTGTTGAGGTTCACTAACAGGCGGCCAATTTTCCGTCCGGTTACGTTCAAAGGCAGTTGTTCCAATTCGTCTGGCGCACGCCAGCATAGATGATCGCCTTGTTTTCGGCCTGAGACATAGCGCGCTAAATGACATTGCAGGGTGATCCGGAAACGCGTCACACTGTGCTGCATGGTGGTCAGGTGTTGCGATGCCTCTATTTTCATACCGGTTAGTTGGAGCGCGTTGTCAATTAGTTCCTGATGGCTCACGGCAGTCTGCCCCGGGCTGGTTGCGAACCGCGGGAAATCCCAGAGGCCCGCCCAGCGTTCCTGATCACTGTGCCGGCGCAATAGCACACGTCCGCCGCGCTGTATGACGATAGCAGCTTCAGTGACATTTTCGATTGCAGGACGTTGTTTCTTGGTGGGGATCAGAGCCTGTGCTCCCTGGCGATGCGCCGCACAGAGCATGTGAACGGGACACGTCGCGCAGTTGGGAACACGCGGTACGCAGATTTCACTCCCGAGTTCCATCAGAGCCTGATTCAAGTCGCCTACGTGCTTGCGCGGAAGTACCGACTCGGCAAACGACCAAAGCAGTTGTTGCCCGTCTTTTTCGGATGGAACTCCGCGAAAAGCCAGTAGTCGGCTAAACACTCGCACGGTGTTTGCTTCCAGGATTGGCAATTTGTGGTTGCACGCAATCGATAGAATGGCCCCCGCCGTGTAACGGCCAATTCCCGGCAACGAACGGGCAACTGAAAAATCTTCGGGAAATTGTGCATTGTGATTTCGTACGATCTGTTGTGCTGCGCTGTGAAGATTGCGGGCACGGCGATAGTATCCCAGGCCTTCCCACAGCCGAAGCACTTCATCTTCTTCGGCAGAGGCGAGGCTGGTAATGTCAGGGAATCTGCTGATGAATCGTTGAAAGAACGGAATCACGGTCACCACTTGCGTTTGTTGCAGCATGATTTCGCTCACCCAGACGTGGTACAGGCTGCGCGTCCGGCGCCACGGCAAGTCGCGGCCGTGGGCCCGGAACCAGGTGAGCAATCGTCGGCGCAATGATTGTCTCCAGCGACTGTCCGGTATGTCAGGTGGAGGCGGCTTGCCCATGGTCATGGGGTGTTACCAGGTGAACTCGCGGTATCTCTCTGGCCGTAGTGGCTGAGTTTGCGTTGACGTGTGGCGGTTCTCACGCTACGGTTCTCCGCAAGCATTGCGGCTGTTACGGATCTTACCGACAAGTAATGGAATCTGCTATGTCGTTGCCGCGTTTTGTCTTGCTTGACAACTCTCTGATCGAAGTGGGGGGGCACTTTCTCAAGCACGCGGTATGTCTGCTCAAGGCGGCAGCCTTGGCCGACTTGCAGCCCGTTCTGGCGACCAATCGAGCCTTCGAGCAACGTGAAGCCGTCCCGCCTGGCTGGTTGGTTTATCCGATCTTTCGGTACACCGCCTTGGATCCTTATTCGTCATTCAGCGCACAACCGGAAAAAGGAATCGCAGCGCAGTCGCGCACAGGGTTGCCGTTGTTTCTGAAACATTGTTTAGGACGCAGGAAACGGATTCGTAGTTTTGCGGCGAGCTGCGACAGGTTGTTTGGAGAGATCGGACTGGAACAGGACGATCATGTCTGCTTGCCATTTTGTACGGAGTTGTCACTGCTCGGTGTCTTGAAGTACCTGAATCGTTGTCCAGATGCGGCAAATGCGACATGGCACCTGTACTACCATTCGTCGTGTTTGCAAGGGAGGCCAGCAGATTGGGCCGCGCAAGAACGACAGGCAAATGTAATGAAACAGGCCTTGCAGCAGGCTGAGCAACTTGCTGAACAAGGGCGTCTCCGGTTCTACGCGACGACACCTCACGTTTGCGATAGTCTGAATCAACTCAGTCAGGTTCCGTTTCGATATTTGCCTTTTCCGGTGGAGGTTGACCGTCAGGCGTCCTCTACAGATCGTCCCCTGGGATCTCCCTTGCGGCTGATGCTTGGCGGACAGCCTAGAGCAGAAAAAGGCGTTACCGATCGTGCTGAGTATGTCAGTAGTTTATGGAACCGTGGGCTCTCTAGTGGAAAACTGCAATTGCGGATGCAACAAGAGCCTGGCACTCCGCCGCTTGAGGTTCCACAGAATGTACAGCATGGCTTGCTGTACAACGAACCATCACCTGTCGTGTTTGCTCCTTATCCCCTTTGTGCAGATGGGTATCGCGAATTCTTGGAGTCTGCAGATGTCGGGCTATTGATGTACGACGGTGAGGCTTACTATTCGCGCATCAGCAGCGTCATGCTGGAGCTCCTTTGCTCTGGTATTCCAGTCATTGTTCCCGCTGGCTGTTGGATGGGAGAAATAGTCGCGGAGGCCAATGCGCGTTATCTGGAGAGGGTATCCCAGCTCTGGCAGCCGATGCCAGTTGACGGGATGCCACAAGTCAGTCAAACAGAGCGACAGTCTGCCGTGGAGCGTATTACCGGTCCCGACCCTCAATGCGGACAGTTTGAAACAGGGGTTACACGCATTCCGCATGGTGCGTCGGTGTGGTGTCCGCGGTTTTACTGGACTGGACCAGAGTCACCTGGTACCTATTTGCGTCTCGATGTATTGCAAACAGACTGCCACGGGAACACCGTAAAACGGTGGACCATGGTACTGCATCGGTCTGCAGGAACGTCATTGAGCTCAGCTCTATTTGCGTTGCACACCCAGGCGCGAACAATTCACTGGTCGGTAAGTGACGCGTATGCGAATGTCGCAGCTCCGCAGGGACAAATGAACTCAAGATTTTTTTCCAGGCCAACGGCAGTTCCCAGCGGTGCGATCGGATTGGTTGCGGTTGACCGAACGCAAGTCCCTGAACTGGTGACAGAAATAATGGCCCACTACGAACATTACCGGCAAGTGGCCGGGGTTTATGGGGCTAAGTTGGCAGCGCGTCACACTGTTGCGAAACACATGTCACAGTTACTGCGTTGCGATGCTGAAAATCTCTGTAATGAGATCGGTGAACGTCACTGCGCCTAGGCGGTTGTCTTTCCACTTTTTCTGATGAGTTGCACCTCGATGACTCGGGTGCCGCTGATTGCCCTGTGCTTCTCACGCACCGAATTCTCGCATCTATGGACCACTCTGCGGAAGTGTTAAGATGGATGGGGAGTGAGATCTCAATTGCCAGGTTTTCGAATGTCGGTGATGCTGACCGACTTGCGGACGTACAGGTTGTTTTCGTGTTGGTTATTCCATGCGCCCGACTGGATATGGTGTTATCGACGACAGTCGTTTGCAGCAGGTACCTGGCCCTGTCGCTGCGATGCCTCCCGTTTTGCCGCTCGACTCTGACCAGCCTTTATCTGCGGAGTTGACAAGGGCGATCACTCTGGAGCAGCATTCAGACGCAGTTCCAGGAGGGCAGCAGAAAGCCGGTGGCCCGGACGGAATTTGGTTCGATGGCAGCACCCTATTGTGCGGTTGCCCGGAGTGCCGGGCGCCGATGTCGATTCGGCTGTGGTTGGCCGTTGCTGATTGTTGGCAGTGCGAGACCAGTATTCAACTGACAGAGGAGCAGGAACGCCAGGCACACAGGTTACTGCAGCAGCATCAGAGCTCTCGGACTGCTGTTGGGCCTTCGTTGGCCCAGCCGGTAGTCGATTCGCCAGCACCACACGTGCCGTTGCCCGCGGAACATGTGTCGAAGCCATTAGACCCAGTGGTGGCTGGGGCTCCACCAGCTCCGGTCTTGCCATCTCCACCGCGAGCGCGACGTCGGCGCGCGGCGGCGTCTACAGAGGCGCATCGTCGTTTGAGGCCGCACACAGCAACAGCGCTGGCTACAGCATGGCTTAGTGAGTTGTTTACGGACCTGCCATCCTGGTTGATTAGTTTGGTCTTTCATCTCATCTTGCTCACGATTCTGGGTTTGCTGACTCTGGGCGATTTACAGGATCGTATGATCACACTTTCTACAGTTGTCAGTCGCAATGTCCGGGAGGGTGTCGCGGAATTTTCTCTTCAGCAGGATGAAGCTCAGTTTCAATTGCCTCCGCCCAGCGAGTTCGACGTAAACAACCAGACAGATCGGCAGATTTTACTCAGAGCGGAGCAGGAGGCGCGGCAATTACGAGTTGATTCAGAGCTGCTCGAAACAACGGTGCCACTGGAGCAGGTCCGTCAACGTGTGCAGGGGCCTCGCAAATCGCGGTTGGCACTGGCTTCGCGCGATCCGCGAGTTCGGGTGCAGATGATCAGGCAAGAAGGGGGTACGACACTTACAGAGGCAGCTGTGGCCAGGGCATTGCATTGGCTTTCGCGTCAACAGCGCCGTGACGGACGCTGGAAACTGGACGGTGGCCGCACCAGCGACAGTGCTGCAACCTCGTTGGCGCTAATGCCTTTTTTGGGAGCCGGGCAGACACCCGATACGGGCGTCTACAAAAACGTGGTAGCACGTGGGTTGCGATGGTTACTGGACAGTCAGTTACCAAATGGTGATTTGCGCATTAATGGATCTGGCAACACCGGGATGTACGCACAAGGGCAATGCGCGATTGTGTTATGTGAAGCGTTCTTGATGACGGGTAACGAGCGATTGCGAATTCCGGCACAACAGGCAATCAATTTTATTGTTGCAGCACAGTTTCCAGATGGTGGTTGGCGTTACCGTCCCAATCAGGAGACTCCGAGGCCAGGACGGCGTGGTGATACGAGTGTGCTGGGCTGGCAGATGATGGCTCTCCAAAGCGCTCGCGCCGCTGGCCTTGAGGTGCCCGAGGAAACACTTGAACTAGCGAGCCATTACCTGGATGGCGTGGCTACGCGCAGTGGTTCGCAGTACGCTTACCAGCGGGGGAATGCACCGACACCGGTGATGACTGCCGAGGCATTGTTGTGTCGCATGTACTTGGGCTGGTCGTTGCGTGAACCTGGTCTGCGACAGGGGGTAGATTACCTGCTTAGCCAGCACTTGCCAGATGCGCGACGCGAGAACATCTATTACTGGTACTACGCCACGCAGACGTTGCATCAGGCCGGTGGCACCCACTGGGATCGCTGGAACAAACAGATGCGGGATGTCCTCGTTTCAAGCCAGGTGAGTCGTGGCAAGCATGCAGGGAGCTGGCAACCAGCACATTCGCACTCCAGAGCTGGCGGCAGAGTCTACACGACCGCCCTGGCTGCCTGCACGTTAGAGGTTTACTACCGTCATTTGCCGATCTTTCGGCAGATTGACCTCGATGGAGAGGTCGATTCGCAGTGATGCTTCACGCCGAGTGGCTGGAGATGTGGCTAGAAACAGTCCAGCGGTTGGGTTATGTTCGTGCGCATGAATACAAATACGCGGACTAATAGCGATGCGGGGCGATTGCGGGTTGGAATGGTCGGTATGGGGATGATCTTTGATGAGACCTATCGACCCTTTCTGGAGACAGCTGCCCGTGACGGTGTCTTTGATCCGGCGATTGGACGGCTTGGCATCGAACTCACTGCGGTGGCAAGCCGCACAGGATCTCGAGCCGAGACTTACAGAAACAACGCGCCATCTGGCCAAACGGCGTTCTTGAGCTGCGTTGAGCCCAATGCAGTCGATCAACTCTTGGAGAGCGACGTTGATCTGGTTTGTGTTGCGTCTCCGGATGACCGACATTTTGAAGCGGCTCGAGCTGTCATCGAAGCCGGCAAACACGTTCTCATTGAGAAACCTTCGGTGCTGTCGCTGTCGGAGTTGGACGTGCTTGTGGACCTGGCAAATCAGCGGGGCGTATTAGCCAAAGTTGTCTATCACAAGTTATTCGATCCGGACCACAAGAAACTGCGGACACTCGTTGTTGACGATGTGCTTCAGCACGTGAACAGCGGCTACTGCACGTTGTTAGAGCCAAAGCAGATATCGGGTTCTCAATTTGCCGAGTGGATTACAGGACGCAACCCAGGAACGTATGTAGCGGTTCATTACATTAAACTGATTGATTTCACCTTTGGCGGTCGACTGCTATCGGTGAGCTGCACTGGCCAGCGCGGAATTGTCGGGCCAGCGGATGGGGATACATGGGATTCGACGCAATTGCGCATGGTCTATGGCTATGGGGATCAACGCGAAGCGGCATTTGACATTCACACCAGCTGGGTGACGCCGGACAATTTTCCAGGGTATGTCGAACAGGAAGTCCAGTTTCGTTTTGACAATGGTGTTTGGAATGGCCACAGTCGCCGCCGTGGCGTCGAGTGTACTGTGGAAGGAAAGACACCAATGGAGATGAAAATCTCGATGAACAACCACTACAACGGGACGTTTGTCGAACCTTTTGGACCTCGGTCGCAACGCGGGTATGGGCTGGAGGTGCTGGAACGCTTTATTCGCGAAGTAGCCCATGTCGAGTTTGCCGGAGATGCGACAGACCGGACGACACGCCTGCAACAAATGCGTGCTTTGGCGTACAACGATCTGGCGGCCGATCGACAGGTGGTGGCGACGGTGCAGGCGATGGAAGAGATTCTCAAACGTCACGCCGCAGGTGTGCCTAACTGTACTGTTGAAGTGAATGCGGAACAGGGTGGGCTGATCTTGCACGCGCCCGGTTCGAGTCAACCAGAAGTGCTATACCAACCAGTGGTCAGTCAGGGCCTCCAGTAAGGTCCGTGATGTTCTTTTGCGGATGGTTTGTTCTGGTTGGAGCGAACTTGAGGGAACCGATTGGCTATGTCACGCATCGTCGGCACGCCCAGCAACGCGGCAGTCAATACGGACGGTTTGTTTCCCGCCGGTTGGTGGCATGAGACCGAAGAAACGGGACGGATTTGCTGTGATCTGTGTCCGCGCGAATGCCAATTGAAACCGGGCGACCGTGGCTTTTGTTTCGTCCGGGAGAATCACGGTGGGCAGATGGTCCTGACGACCTACGGCCGCAGTACCGGTTTTTGCATCGATCCAATCGAAAAGAAACCGCTCAATCATTTTTTCCCAGGCAGCAGTGTTCTTTCGTTTGGTACTGCGGGCTGTAACCTGGGCTGCAAGTTTTGCCAAAATTGGGATATATCCAAATCACGAGAGGTCGACCGACTTAGTGAACGGGCGTTTCCAGAAACGATTGCCAATGCGGCCCTCCAGCTAGGTTGCAAGAGCGTTGCCTATACCTACAACGACCCGGTGATCTGGGCAGAGTATGCGATCGATACGGCAAAGGCCTGTCGGCAGGTGGGGGTGCAATCGATCGCTGTAACCGCCGGGTACATCTCGCCGCCAGCCAGGGAGCCTTTCTTTGAATATATGGATGCGGCAAACGTCGACCTGAAATCATTTTCTGAGGAGTTTTACCAGAAGATCACTTATTCGCATCTGCAGCCGGTACTCGAGACCCTTGAGTGGATACACCGGGAGACCGATGTATGGCTTGAGGTGACAAATCTGCTGATACCCGAGGCCAATGATCAACCGGAAGAAATTCGCAGGATGTGTCAATGGTTGTTATCGCACGTCGGTGACGAGGTGCCGCTGCACTTGACGGCTTTCCATCCAGATTATCGCATGCGCGATCGTCCGCGGACGCCACGCGATACGTTGCTAGAGGCCAGGCGCCTGGCGTTAGACGAAGGTCTCAAGTTCGTCTACGCAGGCAATATTAGTGACGCAGATCATCAAAGCACTATTTGTCCCAGTTGCCATCGTTCTGTCATTGAACGTCGTGGCTATGAGCTGGGGCTGTGGAATCTACAAGAAAATCGGTGTGGCGGTTGTGGTGCTGTGATTGCAGGTTGCTTTGACTTGCGCCCAGGTGATTGGGGCGCACAGCGTAAACCGATTAACATCTCGGACTTTTCAGTGGTTCGCAAACCGGGTACAAACATCGCGCCACAACCAGCGGTGACCGCCCTGCTGCCGGTAATTTCCTCTGCCAGTTTCCTCGAGCCGCCGCCTGTCATGAATGATATTGCGTCTCTTGATTCCAGGCAGACGGAGTCAATCCATCGCCTGGCTGCATCGATGATTGTGGCCGAAGTAGCTGGGGGTGATTGTCCACGGTCCGCAGTGGTTTCCTTACCGGACGACCTGGTGATCGAGGGTGCGTTTACGACACTCAAACGCCGTGGGCGGTTGCGAGCTTGTTGCGGGACTTTGGGAAAGACGATGGGTTTGGAAGAGGCGCTGCAGATGGCAGCTAGTCGCACCGTCTTTCAGGACCCTCGATTTCCACCGGTAACGACGTGTGAATTGCCGTTCTTGGAACTTGATGTAACCCTCTTGCATGGATTTAAGCCGGTCAAGGCAGCAGGACTTGAGAGGTTATCAAAAGTTCGGATTGGGAAACACGGCGTGCAAGTTCGCCGCAGTGGTGCTTCAGGCTTGTTGTTGCCAGAGGTTGCTGTTGAATGTGGCTGGGATGTGAAAACGCTATTGGAGCAGGTCTGTCGTAAAGCAGGTTTGTCCCACCAAGCGTGGCAGGATAACGAGACACAATTGACGATCTTTGAAGGCCAATCGATTGGCGGTTTGCTCGACAAGGTTCTCGAGGGGCACCAGGGCCGGGAAGTGTCTCCGGTGTTTACGCCGGAAGTAGTTCAACGTATTGCCGGCCACGGTTTATCGAATCTTATTCGGCTACTACAAGGTGCAACCCCCGACTACTATTTGGCCGATTGTCCTGATGGCAGCGTAGCGGGAGTTGCTGTTCGTTTGTCGTTTACTGGGAGCCTGCCTTCCAGAACTTTCTCTCAATGGTCGTTACGTCCTGGATTGCCATTGCAGGCGACACTGTTTCGTCAACTTGAGGCGGCGGCTGCCTGGTTGCGAGACTGTGGTGAACGACAAGTGAATTCATCCAATGTTTGTCTGGACGTTGCTGTGTTGACTGCACCCGCGGTCCACGGCACGGTCACTCACCCTGATTTGCGCGGTGTCGAATCTGCCCAGCGGGCAGTGTTGGTGTCCGCGCCATCCCAATCAAGTTGGGTCTTTGATCCGTGCCGATCACCAGAGGAGCTGGTGGCAGAAGCTTGTCAGTACGTACAAGACCCTGCACGGCAGGGTGCTGCGATTTACAGTTTGCGAGTGGTGTCCACGGTCCAGCATTGGTCCGCGCAGCAGACTGCGATTCCGGCGACAAGCACCGCAGTGCGTGGACCCGCGGTAGCGGGCAGCTTCTATCCCGCCGAGGAAGCGATGCTGGCCGTCGAAGTCAACCGAATGTTGGCGGGGCCGTTGACTTCGACGGAACCCTGGCCAGCATTGATGGTTCCTCATGCGGGACTTGCCTATTCCGGGAGTATTGCTGCCGAGGTGTTTCGTCAGGTTCAAATTCCTTCAACGGTGATCATCCTGGGGCCAAAACATACGGGTCTGGGTGCGCAATGGGCGGTCGCTCCACATGCCTCCTGGCAGCTTCCCGGCGCTACGATGGCCGCCAACGTGGAGCTCTCTCGTCGGCTGGCACGAGAAATTCCCGGGTTCGAACTGGACGCGCTGGCCCATGAGCGGGAGCATGCGATTGAAGTCGAACTTCCGTTCTTGGCCAGCCTTGCACCGGCGGCGCGGGTCGTTGGCATCGTGCTGGGCGCAGCCTCACTCTCCAGGTGTTTTGAATTTTCTGCAGCATTGGCCGAGGTGATCAGCTCCTTGGAGGAAACACCGTTACTGGTGATTTCCAGCGATATGAACCACTTCGCCAACGACGACGAGAATCGACGGCTGGATGAGCTGGCATTGCGAGCGATGGAATCTCTCGATCCCGCTACCTTGCATCGATGCGTGACAGAAAATCAAATCAGTATGTGCGGTGTGCTCCCCGCGGTGGTTGTGATGGACACGCTGCTGCGATTGGGCTGTCTGTCACGTATGCAACGAGTTGGTTACGCAACGAGTGCAGACGTTAATAACAGGCGAGACAAAGTAGTGGGCTATGCAGGTGTGCTGCTCGGATAACGGATCAATGGTAGCAACTGGAGACGGAGGCTGGCTTCTGTTGCGAACTGTGGCTGAGGTTGTGGTGTCGGTTCTGCAAACCAGATGTTACCAGTGGGACGGAGTGGTCTCAGGCGCAGTGGGGCGTGTCATTTCCAGGGCGCATCAAGCCAGCTGCGAACTTCGATTTGATTTCCTTTGATGTCCACTCGGATGGCGCCACTTTCGGCGGTGTGGAGTACGCGTGTGCCCTGGCCCAGGTAGGCCTGTTTGGCCATTCCGGCTTCGCCGGAACCTCCACTGATGACGACCCATTCAGGGTTTGTCCATGCCTGGAAACTTCGTGGATCGCTGTGGGTACTGCCGTGGTGCGGCGCCATAATGATGTCGCAATCCAGTGCTTTTTTCTCCAGTAACACTTCCAACCCGGGAGATTCCAGGTCGCCGGGAAGAAGAATCCTGCGACCTAATGCTTCGAGCATCACGACGAGACTATTTGCGTTGTCAGATTCTCCTGTTCCTTCAGGAGGTGGGTGGAGGATTGTCACGACCACAGATGGACTAATGTGTACCTTCCTGGTTGCTGCGATGGTTTGCAGAGGTATGGTTCGATTCCTGATCGCATGTCTCAGCAACCGGAGTGCTGGTGAATTCTTGTGGAACATCATGGATGACATATAGATGGCGCCCACGTTGAATCGTTCCAGGAGCGCGGGGATTGCATTAAAGTGATCGAGATCCGCATGTGACAAGAAAACGGCATCCAAACGGGTGATCCCTTGTGACCAGAGGAATGCCGAGATTGCGCGGGAGGCGTGACGCGGTGTCCCCAGACATCCGGCGTCGTACATCAGGTTCTTGCCATCGGGACATTCAATGATGACGCAGGTTCCATGGCCGACTGAAATAAACGTACAGACAAGTTGGGATTCATTGGGTGGCGATAGCCAATTTGCTGAAGGGCGCACACCGATTCCAACGATCGCCCAGATGGTCAATAGCCCGTATTTTTGCCAGCGGCCGCATTTTAGTACAGGCACCAAAGTGGTTCCTGCGAGGAGCAGATAGAAGCTCCATGTCCACCACAGGGGTGGAGCGTCGGTCCAAAAGTGGGTGCCAGGCAAATCATGCAGGTAACGAGTGACAGTGGTTAAACATAGCAAACTTGCGCTGCAAAGTTGTCCGCAGAAGATACCCAGAAAGGGTACGGTGCCACCACATGCAAGTACCCCAAATCCGTTCAGTAGGGCGAGCGAAATCAGGGGCCAGAGCAGGGGGGTCAATACGAGTGTCGTCGGCGCGACCAGATGGAAATAATGAACCACCAAGGGTAGGCAGACGAGCCAAATGAGCAGCGACGTCAACGCGGTCCGGTACATCACCCATTGGAAGTGGCGCAGGAGTTGTCGCGGCCAGGATTGGGTTTGATGGGAAAGTTTTGTCAGGGGGGAACGATGGTCAGCCAGTAATGTCGGTGCCATGTAGATGAGTGTGAGCACAGCCAGGAAGGACAATTGGGTACCGACTTGGAACAGGCTTGCAGGATTAAGGAGTAACACACATAGCCCTGCAAAAGCCAATGCATTGGCACTCGTCAGGGGACGTCCGTTGAAACGAGCCAGGCAGAAAACCGTGACCAGCAGTGCTGCACGAACGACGGAAGGCCGCGCTTCGGCAACCACGGCATATCCCATCACCAGGAGCGGCACGATGCACAAGGCCAGTCGCCGTGGCAGGATTCCGATTCGGTTACAAATCCAGAAGCTGCCAGTCAGGAAGCCGACATGTAAACCGGAGATTGCAATTAAATGTGCTGTGCCGGTGGTCAAGAAAGGCAAGCGTTCACGTTCCGACAATGTTGCCCGTGATCCCAGCAGGAGTGCGGTTGCCAGAGGACGCTGTTGGGGGTTTATGTATTCCCTCAACCTGAGGTGACCTCGTGAACGTACTCGATCCAGAATCATGGTCCATGTCATGCGCTTTGCGAAGCCGAGTTTTTGCACGCATGCGGAGTTGGCGACGTAAAGAGAGCAAAGTCTTCGGTGCTGGCGTTCTACGAGACGCAGATCATGCTGACCGGGATTCTTGGGCCTGGGCGGAGCCCGCAATTGACCGTAGATTCTGAGTATTTCGCCCGCGATAACGTTATTGATCGGTTGTCCTGAACGTATCTTGATGATGCCGGAGGTGGCAATCCAGCTGCGGCCGTTCCGGATACGTTGGGCTTCGACTTCGAAGACAAATTGTGGCCCCGTTGTGATCGTATTGAGTGGGTTATGAAGTGGAGCGGGGATCTTGAGCGGCATAGATCGCGCGAGTACTTCAATGCAGACTGGCTGGGGGCGCGCTTGGGTGTAGCGACCTATATGATCCGCTGGATACTGTCTCCAATGGAGATGATGCCAGCCCCCGCCCCAGGCGACTGCGGCGACCAGGAGCAGACTGCTCGAGACCTGCCAGCACTTTTGCCTGGATAAATACCACCAGAGGACTAGCGGACACGCAGCCAGGAGTGGCCAGATGGTCGGCGGGACAAGCCGGTAACGGTCAATCACCACACCACTGGCAACCGCGAGCAGGACCAGGACGAGTGGTTGAGAGAGAACGGGTGGACCGCAAAAGTCCTGACGCGGACGAACTTCCACGTGTGGGTTACCGATGTGCAGGGGAAGACCAGCTCAACGTGAGAAGTCTACGCAGAGATCGGAAATAGTCAAATCGGGCTATATCAGACGGCTAGTACGGGCTATGTGATACTAGCGTGCCTGTTCGGCTTTGCCCGTAAAGGTGGCCGCCGTGTCAGCGTTGCCGAGTTCCCGGTGCATCGCTGCCAGGTTGCGGTAGGCGACGGCCATCGCTGCCGGGGGAAGAAAGCCGGTTTGGACTGCTTGTTCCATTTGCTCCATACCGGTCTGAGTCAAGGCAACTGCCCGCTGCGAGTCGCCGATCGCCCAGAACGAGATCCCCATGCTGACAAGTCGCTCGCCGTGAATGCCGATCTCGTGACTGGCTGATGGTGGCAGTGTTTCGGGAAATTGCTGGACCGCTTGTTCGTACCATCGAGTGGCTTGCAGGTGTTTGTTTTCAGGGATTGCATACAAAGTACCTACTAGAAAATGCGCCCTGGCCTGCAGGTATTGTCGCGCCGGAGTGGGGTCGCGGTGTGCACCGCCTAATTGAAACAAGACCGTTGCGCGTTCTCCCCATTCGCGTGCTTGTGCCAGGTCCCCTCGAGATCTGGCTGCTCGCGCTGCATTGAACAAAGCGGCAGCCAATTGCCATTGGATTTGTTGTTTATGCAACGCATCGTCGAACTGGTTCATCACCGTTTGGCAACGACCGGACATCTGCTGGAGGCTGGTTGTGGGATCCAGTAGTCCGTCGAGTTCCGCTGCCACGGCGAGTGCAGTGTCATGGATTTGTAGTTCAATAAGTGGACTGCCATTTGTTTCTTGCAAATACCGGACTGAGATTTCACGAGCGCTGGCAAGCCATTTGGGTACCACATCTGACTTGCGTTGCCAGTTGCCACGAGCCACATCCAGAGCACAAGCGAGGTGGGCTTGAACCAGGATCCGCAGCGCTGCTCGCCTCAGTGAAATCTCCGGGCTGGCTTCAAGTTGGGATGCCAGACGAATTGCCATGAGATGGTGTTCGATCGCCCGTTCGAAGTTGCGTAAAGGACCGCTTGCTGCCGCATTTCCGAGCACAATTTCTGCGCGTGCCCGCAGCAAAGGCGGCAGGTTTTGATTGGCTGCGATCACGCCTGCTTTGTCGCTGGCTTGCTGGTATTCTTCATTGGCCAGCAGTGATTCTGCATATGTCAGGCTGAATTCCGGGTCTTTGGTGATTTCAAAAGCCTGTTGGGACAACGCGAGCGACTGGCCATACTTGCCCATCTGCTGCAATAGGATCGACTCCAGCCAGATTGCTTTTGTGTTGTCTGGTTCGAGTCGCTGGGCGTAGCGCAAGTCGGCTAATTGCAAACGGTAATCGTACGTATCGTTTTGCTCCGCTCGAGCCACAAATGGAGTTGCTTCGATCGGTTGCAACACAATGCGTTCGACCTGGTCGATATTCCCGTTGACGAACTCAAAACGGACACCACGCTCCGGGTAGATGGTGCCCACAATCTCTCCTGCCGCATCAAATTGCGCGGCGGGAATAAACCGTGCGATGTCAAGTTGTTGGGAAATGACTTTTGCGGGAGTCGGCGCGCTGAGGTGAATTGCGATTTCCACGACCATTTCCTGGTCCAAAAGGAATTCCACTCGTGGAAATGGCCCAACCTGAAAAATCTGTACTGGCTTGTTATTACGGGTCGTGGTTGCCTGCGGTTGCCCGAGCCTGGTGCTCAATTCGTCTGTGCTTGTTGTGCCTGGAGCGATGTCTTGAAAAGTCGATACCCGGACGTCGGTAATGGTGACAGCGACCGGTTCAATCTGCAGGCCGTGGCGGAGTGTTGCTTGCGTTTGTTCCTGGGCAGTCGATTCAACATCTACGACGGGACCAGCATTAGCAGATGGACGGGTGCTGGTCGGTGTCGGAGGTGTTTCCGTTGGTGCCGTCCCGAGTGGAACCGCTGTTACGGCAATGGGGGGGGCAAGATCGCTTTTGACTTCTTGCTGCCACGCCCACACCAGGTGTGGTCCGCTCAGAAACAGCGACAGGCCCACGGACAAGTAGCCGACGAGGGACATAGTCCGGGGGCCGGTTGAGACGTGTTGGCAAACACGGAGCAACATGGAATTTTCCTCGAATCCTTGGAACTTCAATGAGAAGGGTTCCCAGATCGGTGATCGCATTAATGCCTGAGCCCTGGCCGTGATCCATCGAAAGAGCGAACACCGAGCGTCGGATAGTAGTGATCTGTCGCTCACGCGTCCAGGTGGACTGCTGGAAACCGGTTGCCAGCAGTCCCGGCTCAGACATAGGGCCTGAATACATCCAAGTTCGCCGCGTGTTTTGCTCGATGCTAGCGGCACAAGCTGGTCAGCTGGTGCACTGCCAGGGGCATCTGCTGAGCAAGCAGGCAGGTGACCACTTGCTGGACCAGATGATACTGACGTGAGGTAAACAGGACCGGCGCGGCAAGAGAGGGAGGCGCCACAACGAGTGCTTGGCTGATGTTGTCGATGAGATTCTGGATTCCCAATCCTGTTTGGGCGCTTGTGAGCACCCCAGAAATAGCATTTTCTTTCACATCAACCAGGTCAAGTTTGTTCCAGACTGTGATCACCGGGATTTCTGGCTGGCCGATCAGGTCCGGAGGTTGCAGGTTGCTAGCGACGGTGAGATCACGTACTTCCAGTACAAGGTCAGCGGTACGGATCTGTTGACGAGCGAGTGAAATGCCCTGCTTTTCGACACGATTGGCGGTTGGTCTTAAACCGGCAGTGTCGACCAGCCTGATTGGCCAACCATTGATGGCCGTGTCTGCAGCAACCAGATCACGAGTCGTTCCTGCTTGACTGGTGACAATAGAACGCCGGAACCCGACGACGGCATTAACGAGACTGCTTTTGCCGACATTGGGAGCGCCCGTGACGACGATTTGCCACGGTTCGGTGAGATGTTGTCCAAAATCCCAAGTCTCCAGCAGTGCGTTCAATCGCGCAAGGCCCTGGGTCTGCTCGCCACTTTGTAGCTGCTGCAGGATGTGCTGCAACTCTTGCACTAGAACCCCATTATGCTGCTGCAACAGAATTGCCGCCGTGCGTTCGGTTTCGCATTGTGTCAGCGCCGTAATCGCTTCGGCTGCGATCGTGTCGGATGTTTTCAGCAGTTGTTTCCATGGCACGACACGACACCCCAGGCTTTGCAATGAGCAGAGGATTGATTGGGGAGCGGCATGTCCACCATGGCAGTGGATTTCAATCCGGTTGTTGTCACTGCGGCAGACCACGAGTTCTTCGGAGGTTGATGCGGTTTTCCAACGTCCGAACAAAATCCGATTACATGGAACCTGGTTCAGTGGGAGTTCAGATTGGCCACGAAAAAAGTGCGCTACAACCTCGACCGCAGCGGGGCCTTCAATCACGATACTAGCAATCGCTCCGCGCCCCAAAGGTGTGAGCATTGCTGCCTGACAATGGCATGGATCACAACCCAAACGCCCGTTGGTTGGTGGTTTTGCAGAGGCCATCAGAGCTACCCGACATGGCTGAGGAAAATGCCTGCAAGTACCAGATGGGGAACGTAAGTTGCTGTCCTCAGTTCGGAGTGAAAGCGAGGTGCGTTGCCACCCGAAAGAAAAAGGAGCGCGCTGTCTGAGTGCTGTTTCTGATAGTTTTCCAATACTTGTTTGATTGCTCCGATGGCTCCCCAGAACAGGCCACTCTCAATTGCATCGTGTGTGTTCTTGCCGATGATCGGTGTGGTCTCAGTGGTGCTGGAAAAGACTACCCTTGGTAACAAGTCTGCGTGATCGGATAAAGCGGCTGATGTAATTTGTGGTCCGGAAAGAATCACGCCACCCTGGTAGACTCCCTGGCAGTCAATCAGGTCGATCGTAGTTGCCGTGCCGGCATCGATGACAATCGCTGGTTTGGTTTGATCACGTACACGATTTACCGCGCAGGCTGCGGCAAGTCTGTCTGTGCCAACGGTGTCGGGACGCTCCACATCAAAGCGCATTGGAAAATGATCCGGCGTCAGCACTGTAATCTGATCATCTGGTCTTGAACGCGCTATCTGGCGGTGTAATTCCTTTTGGAAGTCCCGTTGGACACTGGAAATCCGCCAATCGTGCGGGTGAGGGGGCAGCTGCTCAAGCCAGTGCGCAAAGCCTTGCAGATTGGGTGGCAGTTGTAGCACCGTATTCGGGGCCAGCTGTTCCAGAGACAGCGGGGTCTGTTGAGAAAACGGCTTGCTGTACTGTCCGCATTTGACAGCGCTGTTGCCAACGTCGACAGCAATCAGGGGATTACATGGTGCGCTCACTTGAGTCCCCGGCCGAGCTGCGCTGTGATGGCTCGTGTAAGGTCATTCAAACCCTGCCCGGTCACGGCTGAGACGAGAAGCACAGGGGCGTCGAGTTGGCTCTTAAGGTTGTTCTGGACAGTTTGGGCGGAGCCAAGTTCGGCTTTAGTGACGACAAGGATCTCAGGTCGTTCACCAAGCAGCGGGTTGTATTGAAGCAGTTCGTTGCGGATAAGACGATAGTTGTCGTCGGGTTGGCTGCCGTCTTGTGGCTCTGGTTCGATCAGATGTACCAGAATGCCAGCGCGTTCAATGTGCCGGAGAAACTCATGGCCCAGACCGATTCCCGTGTGGGCCCCCTCGATCAGGCCTGGTATATCCGCCATAACAAATTGACGGTCCGAGTCGACGGTGACAATCCCAAGGTTCGGGCGTCTGGTAGTAAATGGGTAGTCGGCGATTTGTGGGCGCGCCCGTGAAAGGCGGCTGAGTAATGTACTCTTGCCCGCATTGGGTTTCCCGATTAATCCCACATCGGCGATCGATTTCAGTTCCAGAATCAGCTTTCGCTGTTCTCCGGATTCCCCCAGGCTTCTCTGGCGGGGTACCTGATTGGTAGCGGATTTGAAATGCGTATTGCCGCGCCCGCCTTTTCCACCTCGTGCGGCAACGACACGATCGCCGATTGCGACCAGGTCTTTGAGTACAAAATCGCGTTTGGCGTCGATAATGACCGTACCTGGTGCGACTGGAATGATGACATCGCTTCCGGATCGTCCATGACGATTTGCGCCACGACCATGTCCCCCCGATTGCGCCTTCCACTGTTTGCGGCGAACGAGCGCAGCGAGTGTATCCACGTCTTCCTGGGCAACGATGATTACGTTGCCTCCGTGGCCGCCATCACCCCCATTGGGGCCGCCGCGGGGAACAAATCGCTCACGGCGAAAACTGAGGCAGCCATCTCCCCCGTTTCCAGCGATCACTTCGATCTGGACGCTATCGACAAACATCCGGGACCATCAAAGAAAGGACGGAACATCTGGTCCGGCCCTTGCGAGTTGCCAGACTGCGCAGGCGGTTAAGGAACACAGTCCCCAGAAACGCCAATCTTGGATCAGCCGAGTTGTTCTAAACCACCACTGATTTGACCGACACGGCACACCTGTGGCACACGTGTTGATTATCAGCTGACAAAACGGATCTTCACAGTGAAGAACGTCTCAGTTCGCCTCGGCGACCACATTAATCCGGCGACCTTTACGGTCGAATTGGACCACCCCGGTCGTCAGCGCAAAGAGTGTGTAGTCCTTACCCTGGCCAACATTTGCCCCTGCGTGAAACCGGTTTCCCACTTGGCGAACGAGAATGTTGCCAGGTTCTACTTTTTCACCACCAAACCGCTTTACGCCGCGACGTTTGGCATTTGAATCGCGACCATTACGGCTCGATCCTTGACCCTTCTTATGTGCCATAGTTCTCTCGATCGGGAGACCACATTTGAACCAACCGTGATTATTAACGATAGGTCCATAGGTAATCAACCCGTTCAGGAAGACCGTACAGGTCTAGCAGCTGTTGCTGGCCAGTTGGGTCCTTGACTGCGGGAACGCCGAACCGAATCTCTTTTTCGTGCTCAAAACGGGCGTCTCCGGGGCGCCAGAAGTTCAGCTGGAGCACTTTGTGGGTGAATTTGCGGCCCGTACCTGGTGCGTCACCAGCTTGATAGGCCCCCGCGGGATCTTCAAAGCGAAACGCGTTACTGAGGCCTTTTACAAAGACTGAAAAATAGTCGATTCGGGGATCCACATCTTCCCAGGTGATAAGTCCCCAGACTTCATGGCTTTCTCTGGCGGAGCTCAACGGAATGTTTTCCTTAGTGATCGATACCGTGTTGTGGAAATCCTCGGCAGCTAACGAGGAGGTCCCCGGCACCTTGCCCGGAAATTCACGCAACAAAATGGGTTTTTTGGCGGCGGGGATCACGCGATCCAAATACGATTTTTTATGTTCGTGGCTTGTCAGAATGAACAAGGGGAAGAAGCGGCGATGTTGGAAACTCTTCGCTTCGACAGAGGGAAAAGTAGTAAGTTCTGTGTCAGTACTGGTTTCTGGCTTGGGAGCAGTTTCTTGACCGAGGTACCTGACACGATAAACCAGATACCAGACCAGCTTTCGCTGCATCTTTCCGGATGCTTGTGGCACGTCGACCTGGAGCATTCTCATGGGTTTGAACGAAAATTCCAGATTCCAGATCTGGCGACGGAACACGACCCGACTGGCCTTGGCGTACAGCGTGTTGGAGGCAGCCGTCAAATTAGGAGCCGGATCCCAATTCAGATCGTTTTGTCCGACGGTCAGTTCGACCAGTGGTCGGGGGCTCGAAAACGTTTCTCCTGACAGACCCTCGATTGGGATGGTACGGAGAATCCCCTTGGCGAGGTTACGGCTTCCACGTGCATCCTGGGCGACCAAACAGTTGGGCCACAGTCCTGCGATAACCGCAAGACTGAACGCCAGGCTGACGACGATAGACCGGGATGGGGGACGAGCTTGCATCGGACGATTCCTGCGCAGCGTATCGGTAGACGTATGGGGCGCCTGGTGGGCTAGACCGAGCGTTTAGTATAGTTGCCTAAATTCTCCAGGGTCAAGATTTTCCCTGTTTTCACCCCTGTTTCTTTCTTGTGTTCTTGTTTACGTGTCCGCTCGGCAGCGGTGGTTGACCAGCGGAGCCGGTTCGATTTTTTGACCTGGTTCCTCGCGGATATGCTGTTGAATAGACCGGTTCGCGATGCTGCTGGCGGCCGATCGGTTCGCAATGATCGATCGTATTTCCCTGATTATTTCAGTCCTATGAGCCAGCAAGCCTGCCTGCGGGTTGGTTTTGTGCTTTTCCAAACGATATTCAGCTGGCGGGATTCAGCTGGCAGGCAACCGCTGGCGTCGCTGGTCTTGGTACTGTACATCACTAGTTTGTGGCGCGCGGCCTGCCGGCTGTGCCTCGTTGGCCGTCTCGAGTTGAAGTTCGTCATCGGGGGTCAGCATCATTTCGCCTGTACCAGTATCGGGGCTGTCGGCTCGGTCGAACTGTCCTGACACGATACTGCCCGGGTCGATCCATTTTCCATTTTCGTCAAGTTGCATTGTGCCGAGGTGAAAATCCAGGAACCGGCGATTGACTTCGTACGTAGCCCAAACGCCCATGAAATCGTCTTGCGCTTGCTGCAGCGAACGGAGTGCGTCGGCAATATCGCGAGCTGCGGTAACGCCCTGAGCGGTGCCGCGTTCTTCGACGAGAGTTTGAATCTCATCGTTCAATACGATCTGGTCGATGGCTGAAAGAACTGCAATGCGGCGCGACTCAAAATTTAGTTCATTCAGCATGAGCGTCCGTAACGCACCACGTAAAGTTTGCGAGACACCATCGATGAACTGGTAATAGGTCCGTTTTGCTTGTTGGTAGTCGATCAGTACCTGACGGTATTGGTTGCGTTCCAGCAGACGTGTCAGGGGAGCATCAAATCGCATTCCGAAACGCATATGGCCGGTTGTTGAACGGAAATCCAGGGGGTTGTCACCAACGGTGTCCAGATCCCCTTCAACGACCAGGTCGAGTACGCCTTCCAGATCGTTGGCCACGTAGGCTATGGCTCGCCAGGTGTCCATCAAGGCGGCGCGGGCATTCATCCAGTCGCGCCGATACTCACTGGCGATTTGTAGTGCTTCGTTCGAAGGCATGTCGACGGAGATTAACTCGATCGAATCTGCACGTGCCCGAGCTTGGACCAGAGAGAGATCGAGAATGTCGGAATTCAAGTCGGAAATGAGACCGGGAACTTTGTACAGGAGCTCCGATTCGACCTGTGTGTAAAGGTCACTGGGAGATGGTTTGGGGTCGGCATTCAACAACTGGTCGAGTTGTTGCAGAAAGCCCTCCAGTGGTGTGACATAGGTCTCGAATTGTGTTGTTAGTCGTTCTTGCTCGCGTTCCAGTTGCTCGGTGAGTCTGTCGAGTCGTGTGACGTCAAGGATTGCCGGATCAATATCGACAGGAAGTCGCGTTTGCGAGTCGATCGCGAGAGTTTGTTCCGGAGTCAAGGGTCCGGAATATTCAACCGACAATTGTTTCAGGGCTGCGCGGCGCGATGGAAGTATCTTCTTCAATCGCACAATGTCCGCACTAGACCGACTCAGATTTTCATTCGCCAATTGGTTTCTGATCGTTTGAATGGTGGCCACGTAGTCACGCAGTTGGGTCAGTGCGAGGGCGACACCGTCGTTCCACGGGATTGTGGGGACTTGTTGACCTTCGACTTCGACAAACTCTACGTGTGACATAAGGCGTTCGTTGACTTGTCCAACGCTTAAATTCAGGAGCGTCGCTTGCTCTTGAATTGGCGTGATCGCGGTGTCCAGCAGGTTGAAATCGTCGAGCATCGAATCTTCGATGCGCACCGGCAGGCTCGGCGGCAATCCCAGATCGGATTTGAACGTTTCCAGGAAGGTCTGGTAACCAGCTTCTGCCGTGATCAAACCAAACTCGGCTTCGTACAAAGTTTGCCGCGCCTGTGCGATTTGGAGACGATTGCGGACAATCTCTGTTGGATCCTCGGGAATCTTGCGCAGGTTTTCCCGCAGGGTGTCCTGAAACTGCAGCAAGCTGGCTCGCAGTCCGGTAATGTTGGCCTGCGAATTGCGGATTCCCTGCCGGGCCTGGAGTAGTCCGATGAAACCGCCGACCTGGAGTTGGCCTTGTCCTTGCTGGGAAAACTGCCCCCCGCCGAAGATTCCCCCACCAACACCGCCAAATCCTCCACCAACCCCTGTGAAGCCCTGCAGACCAGATCCACCAAACAGGCCTCCGATACGTCGCGGGGCACGGGTCCGACCGTTGCTGCCGGTGGCGAGGTCGAGATAAAAGGCTCGGCGATATCTCTCCATCTGGCGAATGTTGTACAGCAGTTGCCGTTCGGCGAGCGTCAGTTGAGCGAGTACACGGTCACGGCCTGCACCGCGCAATAGTGGCTGGACGAGTGAGAAATCGAGAACACTGAATGCCGAATTGCTATTGTCACCGTGAAAATCCCAGACAAGTGAATTGGCAAACGACGCGACCAACGTAGCTCCGGTGACATAGCTTTTGCGAGCGATCGAATCGGAGTCGATTGACAAGCGGCTGCGTTGCTGCCCACTGTCGCGGCCACCTGTCTCGTAGAACAAATCGCTACCTGGAAACAGCTGGGCTTGAAAGTCGAATCGTTCAGCACTGACATCCAGCGCGGAGAGGTAGAGATCCTCATAAGCTTCTTGAATGTCAGTTGAGTGAATCATTGCCAGTTCGAGGGCTGCGTCAAAATCGAGTACGACAACTCCCTGTTCGTCGCGCGGTAGCTGTTCCACCCACGTAGGATTTTCCACATAGGGTGACTCAGGAGTGTCTTCCCAGCCAGCAAAACCAGTGTGGCCGTCGACTTCCTGCAGCATCCGATTGGCGCTGGGATCGTCGGGTGGCCGAGGTGGCTCGTCAGGGTCAAACGGATTGAACATCCGCGAGCGAGGATCGATGGCAATTGTCCGTCGTGGAAGGTCCCACCGCGGCATGTTGGCGTGTTCGTTGATGATCTCGTAGGCGTCGGAATCGGCGGCTTCTCGGTAGCGGGACCGGGCGCACCCATTCAGCCAGGCGATCGTAGTGGTGATTACCACACACGCGATGACGAGCCGAAAACGGAATATACGAGGGTTCGCCTGCGCAATAGGATTTCGGGAAAAATGCGCGCGAAAACAGCCCGAGAAAGACTCGTTACTCATAAGTTGCGTCCTTGCCAACAGTGCTGTGCCGTCGACCATGACGCCACAGGACCCCCACCGTCGATTCCGGTAGGAGCCGCTAATGGAGATTCGGGCCTCGACAAGGAAAGTCTTCACCGTCAGTCGGCGGATACGGGCTGTAACGGTTGTAGGGGCACCGCTTCTTTCGATGTGTCCCGAATACCGAGAGTTGTGTCGAACAGCCGACTTTTCACTTCAGTCGGGAAAAGCAGATAGTTGATGTAAAGACAGTACGTGTATGTTTTGGCAAACGCAGCCATAGGGTCTTGATGATCGTTCGGGATTAACTTGACACCCGAAATACCCCAATTTATCATCAACTGCTCTGGGAGCCGCGTTCTCTCTACACCTCATCTGGCAGTTGTCGGTCCATGAGCATTATCGCCATCGTCTTACTCGTTTTGGTATTTCTCCCCATCGCCATTCTGGGGATCAAAACATGGCACTGGCTGCATGTGACAGCTTGCGTGTTCCTGTTTGGGGCTACTCTGTGGTTCACGATTAGCGCGGCCAGCGTGGCTGCCTTGCACTTGGAATACAAGGCCAAGTACCACAAGGAGGTAAAGAAACTCGCCCAAGCCAAAGAGCAGATTTCCGAGTTGGCAAATGGGCCGCGGGGTCAGCCGATTCCTCCCGAACCAGGCGCTGTCAATACGCCGACTTGGAACCCGGACGCCCCCTTGTCGACTTGTCGCACCGCCTTGGCACGCATCATTGGTGACCGCGGCCGGGTGTGGCGGGGTTGCGCGATTACCGGCGGTAACCAAGCTGCCGGACAATTTCAGGTTACTACGGCATTGGCCGAAGGGGTCGAAAATCACGGAATCGCTGTCAACGATGTGCTGTACGCTTTTGCGGAGACCGGGCGCTTTGAAGGAAACGAGAATGTGTTGCCGCAGCAGTACGTCGGCGAGTTCAAGGTAACTGAGGCGACAAACAACGCAGTTATGTTGAATCTGACGACACCGGAAGGGGTGGACGGATCCCACACGTTGTTGAATACAAATATTTCCTTGTCTCTTTATTCACTGATGCCTATCGATGGGCATATTTTCTTCGCCACGGAACCGGCCCCACGCAACTTTGGCGCCAGTGTGCCCGTCAGTGAGAGCCCGGTGTTTGGCAAGATGTTTACGGCCGAGGAATTTCTTAACGGAAAAGAGAACGTGCCAGCGATCTTCGGAGTACCGGCCGGTTATCAGGCAGTGAATCCCAGCAGCCCGCCGTTACTGCAAAGCTTTGCCAGGCAATTTTCGCAGGCGGCAGGCAACATTGGGCAGTCGATTGTCAATGAATATGTGCGTGATGGGGGGCCGTGGCGCGAGGGCGATCGCGAGGCGAATCACTGGGTTCGTGTCAAATTTCTCAAGCCCTCCCCCCCAATGCGAGTTGACAGCGGGGCCGAACAGGGTGTTACCGACGGGTTCTATTTTGATCCCACCAATGGGCAGGCCAATATTCCGACTCTCAGGGGTGGTAGCGCTGAAGGGCAAATAGAACTGGCGGAAAAAGACTATCTCGTCAATGCCTATGCGTTGTTTCCCAACAACGAAGAGACACAAGAACTGGTCAACCAGCAAATCTGTGAAATTGAATCGCAAGTCTTTG
>PBOG01000213.1 GCA_002724245.1 Planctomycetaceae bacterium | reverse complement strand
GTGGGCCGACGGATCCACGATCTCTACTGATTGCCGCCACCACCAGGTCCGCCACGTCCAGCACCACCGCGTCCGCCAGCACCGCCACGTCCGCCAGCACCGCCACGTCCTCCAGCACCGCCACGTCCTCCAGCACCGCCACGTCCTCCACCGCCACCCATGCCGCCGAAGGCGTTCTTCATCGTATCGGCACCCGGTTTCCAGTTTTTCAATTCGTCGGGGGTGATTTCTTCGTCCTTGTTGGCGTCAGCGCCGGCCATCCAGCCTTCGATTTCCTTACCGGTCAACTTGCCGTTTTTGTCTTTGTCGTATTCCTCAAAATTTCCACCGACTTGGAAGCCACCCTCGTCTCCTCCCTTGGCACCACCAATACCACCACCCATGCCACCACCCATACCGCCGCTGGCCTTGGCAGATTCACGCATCTTTTTGAAGTCTTCCGGCGAAGGCGGGGTGCGCTCTGCAGCGGGGTCGGAGCAGCCAGACAGGTAAGCAAGAGATAAGGAAATGCCGATCAGGAGAAGCGTGGAGGTCGTTGTGGTTTTCATCTTGAAATACTCTTCTTAACAGGAGCGAAATGAGATCCCGTCGTATCCCGGGGTGAGTCAATCTTGCTACGTCGTTTTCAGTATAGGAGGATTAGTCGGGAAAGCTCGTCTGGGCACAAAGAAACAAGGCACCCACGGTACTTAGCGAGCATCAAAGACTTTGTCCAATGGTCCGATAGGTGCCCAATCTTGAAAAAGACTACCGCCATCTCATCATTCTTGGTCGGTTGGATGTCCCAATGCGGCAACGTACTCGCTCTGTATTTGCTCCAGAACAGTGGTACGCCGGAAAATCAGTATAACGAGCCCTGAACCCAGCGGAAGGGGCAAATCGCTGCCCTGGCCGGAGCTTTACTGTTCACTCCACCGCCAACCCATTGGAATCTGTAACTCCTGCTGGGCGATATGGGCCCACGGTGTTTGGGGGTGTTGTTCGACGACCTGCGTCAGTGCCTGTTTGGCTTTCTTGATCAGGTTTCTCAGAGCGCTGCTGGACTCGATCGAAGCAGCTGGCTCCAGTACCCAAATCGTGCTGGCGGCGTCCTGGAATAACCGGCCTCGTTTGAGCGCAGCCAACATCTGATTGTACCCGTCTGCGCGGGCCTTGGCCGCCGCGGCACGGCCCAAAGCCAGGTCAAAGCCAGCTTGCCAGCGGGGTCGTTCAAGAGTCGTCCGCCCGCTCACGCCCTGTTGTAACAGTTCGTAGAGCTGGTTGATGCGTGGTAGTTGTTTGGCCGCTAGTTTTTGCGCGGCTTCCAGACTACGACTTAGCGCGGCCTCGTTTGGCTTGACAAACTCCAGGGGCGGTTGTTTGAGGCATTCGACGTGGCCCAAGTCGGCAGCCATCCGGAGCGCGGACATCGCCGGATTGCCGGCGACCAGGGCGTCGTATTCCGTGGCGGACAGGTCGTCTGGCGTATAGCGGCGCATGACTTCGGCGTCGAATTGCGGGATGTCACCGCGGGGCCAGACGGTGGTTGGAGTGCCAAATGCGAGTCCGCCGTTGGGCGGTGGTCGCAGTGTCAGAAAACGTCCGCCTGTCGCACGACAGAGGCGTTCCAGTGCGAAGGGACCAAAACCGGAATCGAGTAGTTGCAACGGCAGGTGGGCCGGGAAGTCGAGATCAATCCGTTCCGCTTTTCGCGACTCCGGACCTTGTTGAATAGATGGTGGGCTACTGCTTGCTGCACCATCAGTTGTCTCCACGGTGGCCACTACCGCGGCTCCACGTCCGAGCGGAGCGGGTACGCCGATTGCGTAAATTGGGATCGAGTATTTGCGTGGCGTTTCCAGCAGACTATCTACCTGGTCCGCGTCGTCGCCCGCTTCATCGGAGATTACGACCAGCACAAGTTCATGCGCCTGGCGGGTACGAAAAGGCAGGTATCTGTTGAGCGTCGAGCGAATAGCTGCAAAGGTGACTTCGTGACCGCTCTTGTCGATCTGAATGTTTTCCAGGGTACGGTTGATCTCGTCAGCCTGGTCTGTGGGCGGGTCAAGTGCGACCTCGATTTTCGATCCGAACGTGACAATTGCCGTGGTCAGGGAGGGCTGGTTTGCTGCAGCAGTGCGCGGTCGACCGAGATACCATTTCTGGACGCGCGGGAGAACTTGACGCCGCAAACTCGCAGCGCTTTGCGAACGATCGACAATCCAGACCACAAGGACAGGGCCCAGGTCGAGTGAGGCTTCCACTGACCGTGTGACCTGTGCGACGGCGTCCACACTGTCCAGTCCCAGCGATTGTGGAGCCGTCGTGCGTGTTTGACGACGCGATCGGCCGCGTTGTCTGCGCGGGCTGGCCCTTTTTTTCCCCTGTTTTTTTGTGGCGGCAGTGGCCACGCGCGGGGAAGGCGGTTTGCTGTTCTCTGAGGTCTGTTGTTGCGGGGCGTCGCCCGGTTGGTCGCAGCCGAAAAACAAGCCAGTCCACACCAATGCGCAGCACGCCACGGCACCCAGCAAGCGACTTGAACGGTTAACGGTGGTGGGTTGCGGCATGATTGGGGGAATGTGAGGTTGCCACGACAGGAGATTGTCCAGACGGGTTGGTTATTCTATCGCAAACGATCTCTGATTGAATCCTCGGTCCGCCTCGGTGGATTCCAGGAAATCCTTCATCCCGGCGACCCTGGTCAATGGTGACTCGTGATTTGCCGCTTGAAAAGCAACTGTTGACGCCTCAGAATATGCGGCGCAGCATTGGGTTTCATCGTTCAGGCACTTCTTGCGGAGAATCGGGTCATGCGGTGGTTGTTGATTTCGTCGATCGTGTTTGCCGGGAGTGTAGTTTCTCTCGCCAAAGGTCCCAAGTTTACGGACATCAAGAGCGCGGGTGTCGATTATGGAGTCCAGGGAGAATACGTTGGGTTGTTGAAAACGAAACAGGGCACGCAAAAGTATGGTGTTCAGCTGATTGCGTTGGGCAACCATCATTTTCGTGTGGTTGGGTATCGTGGTGGTTTACCGGGCGCCGGTTGGAATGGGAAAGGCCCAATCCAGGTGCAGGCGGATGTTGAACTAAAAGAAGGTAAGCTCGTTTTTGAAGGAGATCAAAGGCGCGGTGTACTCCAGGGTGGCCGTTTGGTTGTTGATCTCGGGCCCGATGGGACCAATGACGGAGAGTTAAAACGAGTCGATCGGCGGAGTCCCACCCTGGGGAAAAAAGACCCCAATGCGGTGGTGTTGTTTGATGGAAAAGATGCTGCGCAGTTTGCCGGCGGTCGCATGACCAAAGACGGCTTGTTGATGGAAGGTACGCGCAGTCAAAAGAAGTTCCAGAGCCATCACTTGCACATCGAATTCCAATTGCCGTTTCAGCCGGAAGACCGTGGTCAAGGCCGTGGCAATAGTGGGATTTATGTCCAGGGTCGGTATGAAGTCCAAATGCTCGATTCGTTTGGTCTGGCTGGAAAGCACAATGAGTGCGGCGGGATTTATGAAGTCAAAGATCCAGATCTCAATATGTGCTTTCCCCCGCTGACCTGGCAGACGTATGATATTGCGTTTACGGCAGCTGTGTTTGATGAGGCGGGCAAGTTGACACACCCGGCTCGCATTACGGTGCGCCATAATGGTGTGCTGGTACACGACAACGTGGAATTGCCTCGAGACCGGTCGACCCGGGCGGCACCTCTCAAGCCGGGTCCGCAACCTGGTCCAATCTACTTGCAGAACCACGGATGTCCGGTGCGCTACCGTAATATCTGGGTCGTGGAAACCAGGTGATCTGCGCGAAACGAAAGGGAGTTATGGCACGGAATTGCATGTCATTGAATTCGAACCGCCGGCAGTTGCTGTCGGCAGGGACTGCCGTGGCTGTCACGTCGGCCGTTGCCTCTGGTTCCTTGGCGGCCGTTTCAACAACGCGATTGGTGGACACGCATTTACATTGTTTTGCTGGCCTGGACGCGCGTTTTCCCTATCACCAGCGTGCTCCGTATCGGCCTGATGTTGCGGCCAGGCCTGAGCATCTGCTGAAGTGTATGGACGGTGCTGGTGTCGCTTATGCGGTCGTTGTCCATCCGGAACCATACCAGGACGATCATCGGTACTTGGAACACTGTTTGAACGCAGGTCAGGATCGATTAAAGGGAACTTTGCTGTTGTTTGCCGATCGTCCCGGTTCGATCGAGAAAATGCCTGCGCTGGTTGAACGCTTGAACGTGATTTCCGCTCGCATTCATGCCTATGCGCCGAAGCGACTTCCCCCGTTTGGCAAGCCTGAATTGCGCAATTTATGGAAGCGGGCGGCTGAACATGATTTGGCAGTGGAACTACATTTTGAACCGCGTTACGCACCTGGCTTTGAACCTTTGATTCGTGAGTTCTCCAAGACTCGCGTCATCATCGATCATTTGGGAAGGCCATTACAGGGTACTCCGCGCGAGCATGCGCTGGTTGTGCGCTGGGCCCGGTATCCGAATACGGTAATGAAATTGTCGTCATTGGCGTCGACGCGGAATTATCCGCATCGCGATATTCGTCCGATCGTCAAGCAGTTGACCGCAGCCTATGGTGCCGAGCGGATGATTTATGGCGGCGGATTCAATGCGCAAGCGACTCCCCAAACGTATCGTGAAGCCTTCGCGTATGGTCGGTCGTTGATCTCGCATTTATCCACCGCCGAACAGGATAAGATCCTGGGAGAGAACGCGGTGCAGATGTTCGGCTTTGGTAAAGCCTGATGATCGCCACGACCAATGTTTGCGCCGTATCTTCAGGGGGAGTGGTTACACCCAAGGGTAGGTGGCGGTTTTGATTCAGCGGTCTTGATTCAGCGGTCTTGATTCAACAGTGTTTTGCTAACAGGAACCCATCATGAGTCGATCCATCGCGAAGGTATCTCGCCGTCAATTAATGGGAACCAGTGCTGCACTCGGGACCGGGTATTGGCTAGGGGGTTCAGTGCCCGAGGCGAAAGCCGCGAATGAAAAGCTGAACATTGCGTTGATTGGCATAGGCGGGCGTGGGGCAGCAAACCTCAACGGTGTTGCCGGGGAGAACATTGTTGCGCTCTGCGACGTTGATGAGATGCGCGCCGGTAGTGCGTTCGAACGCTGGGATAAGGCCAAAAAGTTTGTGGATTATCGGCGGATGTTTGATGCCCTGGAAAAACAGATTGACGCTGTTGTTGTGAGCACGCCGGATCACACGCACTTTCCTGCTTCGATGATGGCCTTGCGCAGGGGTTTGCATCTGTACTGTGAAAAGCCCATGGCCCATAACGTCTGGCAGGTGCGGATGATGACCGAAGCGGCCGAGAAATATCAGGTGGCGACGCAGCTGGGAGTCCAGCGTCACACAATTGGCAATGTGCATCGAGTGGTGGAATTAGTTCGTTCGGGTGCGATCGGCACAGTCCGCGAAGTTCATTCCTGGGTGGGAGGAACGCGTGGCATGCCTGCCATGCCGAAGCAGTTTCCCGCGGTTCCCAGCCACCTGGACTGGGATCTTTGGCTGGGTCCCACTGCGGACCGCAAGTACAGCCCGGACTATTGTCCATACAATTGGCGATTTTGGTGGGATTTTGGAACCGGCGAAACGGGCAATTGGGGTTGTCACATCCTGGACATCCCTTTCTGGGCGCTCGCTCTCGATTTTCCGACGCGCGTGGATGCCCAGGGTCCGCAAGTTGACGCACAGCGAACGCCTCGGCAAATGGCGACAACGCTACAATTTCCCGCGCGCTCCAATCGTCCGAGCGTGACCTTACATTGGTACCACTCGGCGTCTGGACCGGAAATTCTCCGCGAACGCAAAATATCTGCGCGTGGAGCGAACACCGTATTCGTCGGATCGGAGGGATTGCTTGTTTGTGGATTTGGCAGCCACCAACTCTATCCCCAAGAGAAGTTCCAGGATTTGAAGAGACCAGAACGCTCAATTCCGGATTCACCGGGGTTCTACAAAGAGTGGCTGCAAGCCTGCCGTGGTGGCGAACCCGCAACATGTCATTTCGGATATTCAGGACCACTCACCGAAACGGTCCTGTTGGCTAATGTGGCGTATCGGGCAGGTGGTTTTAATTGGGACACCAAAACACTCACGGCCGCAGGTAACGATCGTGTCGCTCCTTTATTACGTGAACCAATACGGGCAGGCTGGGACGTCTAGACGCTGCCTGAGTGGTTCGCACACGACAGGGATATCCCAGGACAGCGGACTTGGAACTAGCGCCGGCCGGTTTTTTGTCTCAGGAGGTTGTATTGGCGTCCATCGCCCATGTTGACGCGGAGGAGGCCAGCCGTTTCGATGCTAAGTGTTACTTGCAGTGCGTTTTGATTATCAGTTGCTGGCGTGGATTTCAGTTTGAGGTGTCGGCCATCGGTGGTTTGCCACTCTCCGTCGATCCGTTGCCGAGGGCCGCTCGTTCCCGTGAGCAACTGGATGAGATCGGCTGGTAGCGTTGGGCCGTCCGCCAGCAACGCGAAAGTGCGGTCCTCGAAATGCCAGCGAAACGCAGCGGCACGATTCTTTCGGTTGCCGATCCAACTGAGTGTTGCGCCGCGTAGACGCGTGGCGACAACCGGTGTTCCGCTGGGACCACCAGTGGGTCCGTGTTTCGATTGTGTGGTCGCTGATGTCGTCGGGTCGGTTGCAGTGGAGGTACTTGTTTGCTCAGATCTCTGGCAACCAAATAGCAGTACGCTGAACAGTATTGCTTGTAGAAATGTTGCGTGTGGAAATGTCCGCAGGTGTGACACACCTGCTAGCCAGCCTTCGATTTGCGTTGGGAAATTTCTGGGTTGGTGAGACAATTCGGGCATGCGCAAAGAGGTGTTCAAGGACGAACATCGCTTTCGAATGTGATTCGCAACTCAGGCTTCGAGAACGCAGTTGATGGCACTCCGGCCCTGCATCCCCAACGCTTGCTGCAGTGGTCCCTGGCGATCAGGGCGCCGCGGTCCGTTGCGCCGCCGCAGGAGATGCAGGAGTTGCAACAGTGGGAGCTTGCGTCGGTTTGTCGGTGTTCTGGGATAGCAACGCATCGCGTAAACGTTGCAAAGGTGTCTGCCGTTCATCGGATGTCATATAGAAACGGTAACCGAAATCAACGAGTTGGATGTCAAGCATTTGTTCCAGGCCAATCCGGGCGAACTGTCGGTTGAGTAGGTACGGGTCGTCCAAAGCATTAATGAGGTGGGCAAGCGCACTGGTGTCCTTGTTCCGGGTGAGCGCGTCAGCTGCCACCAGGCGTACCGCTTCTTTCTCGCTCTGCAGCCACCCGATCGCCGCCGGCTGATCCGGTTGTGCGACTGCTGCCGTGAGCGCCTCGACAGGAAGATCCGCCTGGTACCATTGGTTGAGATGCGTCACTGTCCAACGGAGAGTTTGGTCAGTATGGCACAGATTGCAGGCGTTGGGTTGTTGTGATTCGAGCATCTTTTTATTTGTAGGAGAGAAAATCATATGTGTCCGAACGACATTCTGCAGACCTTCATTCAGATGTGGCATGTGGCAATTCATGCAACGCGCACCTGAACTATCTGCCGCATGGTGGGTGTGGCGTTGTCGATCTGCAGCCGGTTCAAATTGCTGGTGGCACTTGAGGCATTTCGCGTCATCTTCATCTGCCGTATGTGTCCATTGTTTACCAATTGCACTGTGAGGATCGTGGCAATCGATACAGTTGAGTTCGGAATAGCAACTGCCTTTGGCGGCGTCAGCTGCTTCGACCGAATTCCATGTGGACATGCCGGCTGCAAATTCGGGTCGAGGGCTGGAGTGGCAGCGTCCGCATGCCCAGTTGATGTTTTCCTGCGAGCGACCCGTTTCAATCGGTTTTCCCGTTGACTCGACCGTCAGAAACGGGCTCTTGGGGAAGAACTCGGGTTTGATCTCTTTTGTTCCCACGTGTTCTTTGCATCCCAGGTGGCAAGCTTCGCAACTAATTCCAAGTGTGGTGGCGTGCTCGCGCGCATCGAGATTTCCCAGATTTTCGAGGATTCCATCGATTTGAGCTTGCGGCACGCTGGATGCATGTTCCGATCGTGGCCACAGTTCCGCGTGCTGATTTTGCACGTAGCCGCCCAGGTGCCAGTGGAGACGTGCCGGTGCGTGGTTTGCCACTTTATCGGGTTTTCGGCAGAGGCTCTCGGCAAGCGGAAATGTGGTGTGACACATATTGCATGCGGTTGCGTAGAAAATATCGAGAGGATTGAGTTTGTCTTCCTCGTCGATCGGTGGGTCGAATGGATCAAACCGTTCGTCGTCGGGTACTTCAGGCCAGACATGAACAATGGGCACCCATTCATGCCGATCGAGCCAGTATCCAAACGGCAATACGTGGTCAATCTGGAAGTAGACATGTTCGGCTGGGAAGGGACCTTCGATGAGTTTACCGACGTAATACTGGAAGAAGCGGGAACCGATCGTCTGGTGGATGGCATACAGCAAACGCGTTGAATCGCGTTTCAATTCCATTCGATAGCCCTCACCCTCTCGAAAGAAGGTAGCTTTTCCTCCCAGGTATTCGATAAATGCCTGCCCCGAAAAGTCTCCCTTTACCCTCTCGTTAGTGGCCAATGCGTTCATCCAACGGTGGGGATGTTCAGACCATTTTTCGTAGTTTTTTTGATGACATTCACGGCACGCTTCCGGCCCTACATAATCATCGCGGTGGATGTTACTTTTCAGGCTGGGGGGCTGGCTTTGCTGGCGAACATCCAGAGGCACCGATTCCCACCACAACATCACGCGGTCAGCGTTGTTGATCACTGTCACGCGGGGATTCAGCTCACTGGCGCGGCGTTGTGCGTCGGTGAGGTCGCTTAAGGTTTCCGCGGGAGGAGCAACGACTGAAAGGGCAGGTTCCTCAGACGGGGTGGGTTGTCGATTCGCCCGAGAGAAAAGTACCGCTGCCACGCAGCCAATCACGATCGTACCCATCAGCAGGTATCGAAACCGAGCGGTATTTCGCCTGCCGAGGGCCATGGACTATCTCTATGCGCGTGTTGAGCCTGGTACCCAAATCGGGCCAGAAGCGTCGCGCGACAGGACGAGATATCTCGGCGCGCCGTTCAAGCAGTGCTACCCGCCGACCCAGCAAGGGCGAGTCATGATTAGCAGCATTCGCCGCATTCATCAATTCTAATGCGATCAGAGATCCCACACAATAAATGCCGCAGCTGCTCCAGCCTGGAATGCCTGGACACCGTCGAAGAGGAGGCCGGATATACGTACACTTACTTGGAGATTGCTAGCATCGCTGCCTGGGAACGTGGCATAAACCTTTGGCGGGCGATCCTGTATTTCACGAAAGGCCGTCGTGTGAGGGCGATTCAATGAAGATCACGGATGTGAATGCGTATGTCGTGGTGCCCGATTATGGTCTGGGTGAGTCGGTGACACACGGATGGCAGTGGACGTTTGTAACAATTGATACGGATGAAGGCCTGCAGGGGTGGGGGGAAGCCTCCAATGTGCCACGAAACGGGTCACTACTTACAGGAAATGGGATACGGGCGGTCCGCGAAGCACTGGTTGGCGAAGACCCCAGGACCATTGAGAAACTATGGCATAAGTTGTTTCGTCGCTACACCTATTTGGGGTCTCGCGGGTTTACCAGTGCGGTGATCAGCGGGATTGATATTGCGCTTTGGGATTTGTTGGGAAAGGCGCTGGGCTGCCCTGTTTATGACTTGCTGGGCGGTCCCGTTCGCGACAGCGTGCCCGTATATGCCAATGCCTGGTTCGCTGGTTGTCGGCAACCGGATGAATTTGCCGCCGCAGCGACAGCAACTGTCGCCGAAGGACATGATGCCATCAAATTTGATCCATTCCTCGAAATGGAGCCTTTCCACACCGCATATCTGGATGGACAGATCTCGGCGGCAGGGGAGGAAGCTGGTTGTAATGCGGTTGCCGCAGTCCGCAACGCGGTCGGTCCGGGTGTCGAGATATTGATTGATGCACATGGCCATTACAACGTTCCGACTGCAGTACGCCTGGGAAATCGTCTGTATGACGAGTCGCAAATTCGCTGGTTTGAAGAACCATTGCCGCCGGAGAGTTTTGTTGCCCTGCGGAATGTGCGAGAACAGATACGGGCACCGATTTGCGTCGGGGAGAGGCTGTTTACTCGATATGAGTTTGTACCCGTCCTTGAGCAACGTTTGGCGGATTACTTGATGCCCGATGTTGTCTGGACTGGTGGGATCTCGGAATTAAAGAAAATCGCTACTCTGGCAGAGTCGTACTACGTTCCAATCAGTCCACATAATGCTCAAGGGCCTGGACAGATCCTTGCTGGGGCACATGTCTCGATGACGGTGCCCAATCTTTACCGGCTGGAGCATGCCATCAGCTGCAAAAATGCCTATGACTCATTTCTGCAAACACCACTGGCATGGTGTGGCAACACGCTTGAGCTTGGCGATCGCCCGGGGCTTGGCGTTGACCTTGATATGGCCGCGATTCACGCCTCGCTTGATCCACAATGGCAGATTCAGCAAACACTTTGATTGCAAGGAGATTGAACCTGGGTATCAGAGTCTCTGAAATGACGCAGCGACTGCGAAAGCAGTATTGCAGTGGTCACTACAGGTGTTCCGCCTCCCGGCTTCTGGCCAACAATAACGGCATCTCAACCGGGGGCCGTTGCATGACACGCGCGGCACGATTCTCAACGTCGTTGGTTTCAGCTGAGCGGAGGGCAAGGGACTCGAACCCTCAACCCCATAAGGGGCATCTGATTTCGAATCAGACTCCTAGCCAATTCGGATACCCTCCGGATTCCGACCCGCCGAGGTGACATTACCGTTTTCACCACACCGGTTGTGACGAATAATAATCGCCATGGTAGCGTTCTGACAAGCCGATCCCCCGGTTGTTGACCACACTCAACGTCTGATCTTGGTGCATATCACGGATTTGGCGCAAAAAAAACCGCGGACAGAATGTCCGCGGCGGAGAAGTCTGTTAGTGGCCCTTGGGATGCCAGGCCCGCTGCCTGGCAAGCCCGACACAAATCTGTTGGGCCTAGTCTTCGGAACTGTCGTAGCCGGTTTGCAACAGCTCTTCTTCCTCTTGAATGATGATTCTCGGTGTGACCATCATCATCAAGCTCTGCGTTTCACGACCGATACCAACATTCTTGAACAAACGGTTGATGTAGGGAATGTTGTGGAGGATTGGCAGACCACGCTCATTACGGCCTTCCCGCAGTCGTTTGATTCCACCCATAAGAACGGTGCCGCCATCGGGTACCGCTACGGTGGTTGAAACTGTGGTGAAACCGAACACCGGCAGTTGCAGCGTTGAACCTTCGCGAGAGACGATATTGTTAGTCGCGGCAGCCCGATCGGTGTTACCTGCGTCATCCAGGATTTCATCGGCGATAGAGCTTGTATCTGAGGTCTCTTTACCTTCAAAAGTAAACTCTTCGACGTTGCCAATGCTGCTGAACAGGGGTACCAGCGTGAGTCGCACAAAGCGACGGTCTGAAGAAACAACCGCTTGTACGCTCAGTGAAGTACCTTCGTTCAATACGGTCACAACAGGTTGGTGGGCGGCTGCAAAATCACCTACCACCGGGATTAGGCCTGTTACGAATGGACGTTGCTGGACATCCATGACAGTTGCCAGCTGGCCATTGAAGAGAGTGACTTTAGGAGCTTCGAGCACATTCGTACGGTTGTCACCATGTGCCGCTTGGATCACGAAGTAGGCCTCAATGTCGCTGAGGATCGCGAAACCGAAGTTGGCAGCAGTACCGACGTCAAAACCACCGAACTGAGGGATCGAACTTTGGAAGAAATCCTGAGTGAATGACAGGTCCAGATCAGACGTTGGCTGTCCATCAGGAGCCAGGCCGACCACCATGCTCGGTCCCGCGTCATCGATTCCCGGGCGTGTAAGGTCTGTAGGCGTCATGTTTGTGTTGTCGTCGATGTCAAAGTCGAAATCGACACCGATGCGTTCAAAGAAGTTGTCCGACAACGTGATGAACCGCATTTCGATTGTCACTTGCAGATCCTGGAGTCGTCGCAGCTGATCAAGGAGATCTGCGATCTGATCGTGGATCTCCTGGGTTTGGCTGATAACCAGACTCAGGTTCGTTCCGAATTCCTTGATCGCACCATTGCCGCCGACTTCGTCCCAGCTGTCGGGCGAAATTGTCGAAGTAATCAGCTCGATCAGCGAATCGAAGTCTGCCGCAGCTGCACCACCAGGTGCTCCCGGCCCGAATTCACTTTCCTGTTCTGAGCGTGCGCCGAGACTTCGCAAGGCACCGGCAGCGCCGAGTTGGGCCATGGCAGAGCTCTTCGGAACCGATCCGTTTTCGTTGCCGGCCATCATCAAGGGAGTGCTTCCGGATGAGGGCATGTTCTGGCCATACCCCAACGCGCGGTAGCTTTCTCGAATTGCACCGGCGAGGCCCATGTTGTAGCTGGGGACAAAGTTGGGAATCGGAATAACTAGATCTGCGACGTTGTACACCTGGCTGTAGACATTCATGTTGTGTGCGTCCATGCTGGTTACCCGCAGGACTTCGTTTTGAATGACATAGCTCAGATTCAGCGGTTCGAGAATTAATCTCAGAGCTGCCGACATCGCGATTGGCTGTCGCAGGTTGATCGTCACCGGGGTATCTGTTGTGACGCCTTCTGCGGATAGTCCGTACGGATCGAGGTAGACATTGACGTCTGCCATGGTTCCGAGTGTTTCCAGCACGTCTTCCAGGGGCATTTCCTGGAACTTGACGTCCACTTTGGTTTTCAGTTGCTTTTGAATTTGCAGTTCTGCTTCGTTGAAACGCAGTTGGTAGCGTTCCAGCAATCTCCGGCGATCTCGAGAAAGCTCACGCCATTTGGTGGGATTGAATACCAGCGGCTGGCGGTCGTCCATCGGTTGCGAGGATGCGACTACCGATTGGAGTACGTCGACCACACCCTGTTCTTTTTGCATGCTGATATCGAGATCAGCGGCAATTCGTCGAATGAATCGACTTTGCGCCATCAGGTTTACAACAACCGGATTGCGTGCATCGATTTCCTGAGCCTGGCGGGCGACCGCTTCGGCCTCTGCGAATCTTCTTTCATCGACGAGCGTATTGAATTCTTCTACCAGCTCGGCGATCTTGTTTTCCATTTCGTTCTTCTTGAGTCGTTGATCGGTGACTCCCTGGCGAACGTCACGGTTGTGTTGATCTTGAGCAATGCGAGCGCGGTTGCGATCGATATAGGTCTGCAACCGGTTGATGTGGCTGTCGACCAACGTGAGCATTTGTTTCTTGGTGACGGAATCAACGGGGGCTTCGCGAACACGTTCACTCAGACGCTGGAGCCGCGCGAGAGCGGCGTTCGGGTCCGTGGCGGCCATTTCTTCGGCCATCTTCTGCTCATTCAAGATTTCCCGTTGCAGCTGGTCACGTTTAAGACGCTCTTCAACGGTGAACTGGTCGAGCGGTGACGGAGCCGTTTTCGGCGCGGGTAACGCGTTTGCTGGTGCTGTTTGCAACAGCGCCAGCTTGGTTTTCAGTTCCTGCCGAATTGCCGGATCAAGTTCGGCCTCAAATTGCCAGGCCTGAGTAAATAGCCGTTGGGCTGTCACTCGGTCTTGATCGACCAAAGCCTGCATGCCCTGTTGAAATAGCTGGACGCCCGCGGAATTGGGGTTTGGAATTGCGGTCGGTTGGGTTCGGACGGGCACCGGGGTTGTTGCCTGGGCAGCCGCCACACGGTTCGGATCTCGATTGGGGTCATACAGTCCTTGTTGGACGGTTGGAGCGCCCGGATTAGCAGCATAGCTTCCTGCTTGCTGAACATTACGATCGGTAAACCGAGCGACGTTTTGATCACTCAAGCGGGCAGCGCCGGGACCAGCTGGCGGTGTTTGTATAACTGCATTTGGCCGTCCTGGAGGCTGCGGACGTGCGTCGCTGAGCTGACCGGCTGCTGCGACTTGTCCAGCCTGTTTCTTTCGCGCCGCGGCTTGCTGCAACGCCTGGATCTCTAAAAGCATCTTCTGTGGAGTTGTTTCAAACGCCTGGTAAGTGACTGGCAAGGACTGCGCCTGATTCACCAGCTGTTTAGCTTCAGCATACGCTGCGTACCGGATCAAGCCGCGTGCCTGGTCCATCAACAGTCGTGACTGGTTGCGCTGGTATGCAATAGGATCTGCAGGGGCCTTTGCTTCCGTCGCTGACTGGCTAATGCGTCGAGCGAGTGCTTCAATCTTGAGCGGAGAGTCTGCGTGGAGCGGATAGGTGATACCCAGTTTTTTGGCTTGGGCAATCAACTGCAGTGCTTGCTGCTGCTGGCCGGCGGCGAGTGCTCGCCGTGCTCCCAGCAGTAATGCGTGGCTTTGCTCCTGGGCATTAGTGACTGGCTGCGGCCCCTTGACTGTCGGCTGACGCACAGGGCTGCCCGCCGGCTGACGCACAGGGCGGGCGTCCGACACCGTCCGGAGTGCTGCTTGCCGTGCGGCAAATGGATCGGTTGGCAGAGTTGTGTCATCACCCGAAACAACGGGAAGTGACAACTGCCCCAATTCACAAGATGCGGTAAGCCAGAGGCTCGCTAACGAGTGGGGCGCCGCACTAGCAGACGACGTCAGCAGTGTCAGGCACGAAAGGACAAACAGGGGGGCAGTCGCTCTCAACGCGATTCTCCTTCTCCGCGATGAACGAATTCTGGTGACAACTCAATGGAAAGTTGAATACTGGTCAAAACTGTTTGTTATCAGTTCGGATCAGTTCTTTCCGGGAGTTGGCAACGAGAAGTCGCAAACGATAATCGCTGTGTGCACCATCTCGCATTGCCGTCCCTGACGGCTTTGTCCAATGGCCTCGACGAACGAATTGATAAGATTTGTCTGTAGACGAGAGCGGGATAAATACTGACCTCGCATAAGCGGGTCAAGGTCAGTTTTCCGCATTGATTCTTGAGCCGAAACAGACCCAGTCAGCATTCGCGAGAGCGAAATTGCGCAAGTACTCGACTGTTTACTTGCAGTTCGCTGCGTATTGGCTGTCTGAATCATGTGGCTTGTTTTAGTTGTTTGTCGGGAAGTACTTTGTAGAGGACTTCGGCCGCGGTCTTCATTTTCGGCAGGACGGGCTGGATAGTTCTGGAGAACTTGTCTTTTTTTGACACAAATACGGATTATGCAAACTAGGTAAGATGACATTCGCTGCTAGCCATCTAGAAACGGTCGATGCGCTCCGCTCGATTCGACGAAGCGGTCTTGGTTTGGCGGAACGCAATCGATAGTCTACCGACGCGCTGGGCGGATCTTATTGAGGCTCAGCAGGTGTGTCAGTCCGCGAACTGCCATGCGGCAATCGGGTTAATCGTGCCGGCGCTGAGCCAAGTGGCTGCCCAGGTTGGGAGGTTGCAGGAGAACAAAATGAAGAGGTTGATACCCTTTCTGCTATTGCTGCCTCTGCTAGTTGGGTGTCGGCGCCATGCCGTAGAAACCGATCCGTTTTCGGTATGGGGTAAGTCACGGATACCTCCGCCTGCCACGGGCAGTGGCACCCAGGACGAATATTACCGGCCTGGTGTTTCCCGGCCGGTGCCGGCAACGGCTACCACTGGTTGGAAATCGGTAAGCCGCGGTAATCGGACCACGCAAGTTTCAGGGCTGGCGTCCGGAGTGCCAACTAAGGATCTCCGGGAAACAGCTGACCAGGATTCGGCACGTACCGATTTTCGTCAAAGCCAAGTGGTGAGCCGTTAGCCAATTCCAGGCGTCGTGGTGTGCTGGCTGGGAAAACTCCCTGGCCTGCCGGCCCCAAGTGGTATTTCGGGCCTCTATGACAGGTAATCGTGGCATTCTGATGGTGTGGCTGTTCATCCGTCCCTGTCAGCCCAGCCGCCGTCTGTCGTTCGGAGCCTCTGTTGTACCCGGTTGTTCGTGCAGGCAACCAGGTCGGCATGGCGGCGCTCTAGCTCCCAGAAAACCTTGCCAGAGGACCAAAAACAACAGGTCGGTCGGCCTGGCTAGCGGGTAGAAATTGTCAAGAAACTTCGGTGCACTACTTGTTGAACGCGCTGAAATGCAGGATCATTGGAAGCTTCTAAGTAAGGTGGAACCTGGGTTTTGGCAGCGGGACGAAGAAAGAGCAATAGATGGCACGATACACTGGCCCGAAAACACGTATCAACAGGCGGCTAGGGGCCCAGATTTACGAGAGTTCCGGTGCCTTGCGGGCAATGGAGCGACGTGATGCGCCTCCCGGTATGCATACCCGTCCGCGGCGTACGTCTAACTACGGACTTGCGTTACGTGAGAAGCAGAAGATCAAGCACTATTACGGGTTGGGTGAGCGGCAGCTGCGACGTTTTTTTGACAACGTCACTCGCAAGAAGGGAAACACAGGCGAGGAATTGTTGATGCTGTGCGAACGCCGTTTGGATAACGTGATTCGACGTTCTGGTTTCACAAAAACGCGTCCCCAGGCACGGCAGGGGATCGCACATGGACACTTCCAGGTCAACGGAATCAAGGTCGACAAGCCAAGTTACTTGTTGCGTCCAGGTGACGTGGTAACCGTTCGCAATCGAAAGAACTTGCTCAACTTGTATCGTGGGGTTTCGGCCGAGCAGGCTGCTGAGCCGTTGGACTGGGTGGCCTTTGATCCGGAAACGTTGCGTGCCACGGTCCAAGGGAATCCCGGACCTAGCGATATTAGCTTGCCGGTTGATGTGAATATGGTGGTCGAGTTCCTGTCTCGCTAGTTGCCTTGCTCGGTTTGTTTTTCGGCAACGCGCACCGCCCCCGAGCCCATGGTTGTCTGTGCGGGTGCGCTCGTTCGAGCTTGTACAGATGCATGCACCCTTGGCAGTAATCGGTGGAGGTCCTGGAGGATACGCTGCAGCTTTTTTGGCAGCGGATCTAGGTGTTGATGTGGTCCTGGTCGATGCGGCTCCAAGGTTGGGGGGCACGTGTCTTTTGCACGGCTGCATTCCATCCAAGGCACTGCTGCACGTAGCCCGTGTTCTCTCGGAAGTCGAGGAACTAGGACAGGATTGGGGTGTGGTCTTCGGTCAACCTGCCATCGATCTAGCCGGCGTCCGTGCGCGTAAAGATAAAGTGGTCGGGACGCTTGCCGGTGGATTACAGCAACTCGCGAAACGCCGCGGCGTTCGAGTCGTTTGTGCTCACGCTCGTTTCCAAGATGCAAACACACTGCAATTGGAAGGCGACAGTGATTCGATACCGGCTGGCGGCGCAATGACCTTTGATCATGCGATTATTGCGACCGGCTCAGCACCGATTGTTCCGGAGCCTTTGCGTACTGCATCCCAGCGTGTAATGGACTCGGAAGAAGCATTGCGCCTGGAACGCATACCAGATTCGTTGCTTGTCGTTGGGGGCGGTTACATTGGGTTGGAGTTAGGGACCGTTTACGCGCGCCTGGGTTCTCGGGTAACGATTGTTGAAATGGCTGACCGCTTGTTGCCGGCGGTCGATTCAGACCTGGTCAAACATCTGCAACGGAGGCTGGGCAAACTCGTTGAGGATCGTCTCTGCTTGAACACGCGTGTGCTCGAGATGGTCGATCGTGCTGCTGGTGTGGAAGTAACACTGCAGGATAGCGCGAGCCAAAGAGTCGAAGAATTCGATGCGGTTCTGGTTGCCGTCGGTCGCCGTGCTGTTACACAACACCTTGGCTTAGAGAAGACGCGTGTTCAGTTGGATTCACTTGGATTTATTCAATGCGATCGGCAGCAGCGCACCGCGGAACCTCATATCCTTGCGGTAGGAGATGTTGCCGGTGAACCAATGTTGGCGCACAAGGCCGCGCACCAGGCGCGAACTGCAATTGATGTAATTCAAGGCAAGCCAACTGAGTTTGACAAGCGTGCGATTCCAGCTGTGATATTTACCGACCCCGAGATTGCCTGGGCTGGATTGACGGAGCAGCAGGCGGCTGCGGCAAACCGTCGTGTGGAGTCCGCACTTTTTCCTTGGGCAGCCAGTGGTCGAGCACAGGCGACTGGGCGGACGGACGGTTTGACCAAATGGCTGATTGATCCGGATTCAAACCAGCTTGTCGGTTGCGGAATCGTAGGTGTCGGCGCAGGAGAGTTGATCTCTGAAGCGGTTCTGGCAATCGAAATGGGATGTGAAGTGGCTGATGTTAGCCATTCTGTTCATCCGCATCCGACATTGAGCGAGACCCTGATGAATGCTGCAGAGGTGTTTTCTGGAACGGCGTTAGAAATTTACAAGCCACGCCGTCGATGAGCGATGTGTCGTGCTGGCAAATGCACTTCAGTGCAGTGAGTCTATAGATTGGATGCAAGATAGCTGTTTGACTCTATGACATGTCCATGAGTCATGACGGTGACGTGTGGTCTGGTTTTCAGTTTGACAAACGTCTAACCCTGAATGAATGTCATGAAACGTGTCATTATCATCCCTGATGGATGTGCCGACGAACCGCAGGATGCGTTGGAAGGGAAGTCTCCTTTAGAGGCCGCGCACATTCCAGGTATGGACCGGATCGCAAATGCCGGAGTGGTCGGTCGCGCGAATCACGTTCCTGCGCATTTGCCCGCCGGGTCAGCGGTCGCCAACATGAGTCTGCTAGGCTATGACCCCTGCAACTACTTTACTGGTCGCGCGCCCTTGGAAGCCGCAGCACAGAATATAGCGCTAGGGCCGGATGATTGGGCAATTCGTTGTAACCTGGTGACAGTCCAGGATCAGATAATGCGCGATTTTACAGCTGACCACATCACTTCCGAGGAAGCCGGTTTGTTGTTGCGGACAGCTCAACAGGAGATAGGCGACCAACGCGCCGAATTTGTACCTGGGGTAAGCTACCGCAACTTGTTGCTAGTTCGTAGCGACGGGAACACTTCACTATTTTCAAACGAGACCCGGACTGTTCCGCCACATGATCTTACGGACAAATCAGTGGTGGATGATTTTCCAAGGGGCCCGGGAAGTGACTGGCTGAATGAGATGATGGGGCAGAGCGTTGAGTGGTTTACGGACCACCCCGTCAATCAGAAACGTGAACAGAACAAGCAACTTCCGGCGACCAATTTGTGGTTGTGGGGGCTTGGTAAGACGCCTCAGCTCCCGGCTTTTGAGGAGCTGTATGGTTGCCGCGGCAGTATGATTACCGCGGTCGATTTGTTAAGAGGTATTGCGGCGTTGATCGGGTGGGAGCGTGTTGAAGTTCCCGGAGCGACAGGATATACGGACACCGATTATGCAGCTAAAGGGCGTTATGCCATTGAAACGTTGTCAAAAACAGATCTTGTTTGTGTCCATATCGAAGCCCCAGATGAGGCTTCACACGAAGGTGATTTGCAGGCAAAGATCGCGTCACTGGAAGCAATCGACCAGGACATCGTGTGCCCCTTGATGACGGCTCTTGAATCAGAGGGAGACTACCAAATCCTGGTCAGCCCCGATCACCCCACACCGTTGCGAACGAAAACTCACAGTCACGGGTTTGTTCCGTTTGCGATTGCGGGTGCGGGAATTCAGCCGGATCAACATAAATATTACCACGAACGCGCAGCATCAGAGTCTTCTTTGTCCTTCGAAGAAGGCTGGCGTTTGATGGCTTATTTCACTCAAGCATCTACGGCATAAGCCGGCGTTTTCATGTCATTGGTTGTACAAAAATTTGGCGGCACCAGCGTCGCCGACAGTCACAAGATCATGGCTGCGGCCCGCAAGGCAATTCGTGCGCAACAGCAGGGTCACCAGGTGGTCATGGTAGTTAGCGCGATGGGCAAGCAGACGGACTTGCTAGTCGAATTGGCACAGCAGATTCATGTTCGGCCACCGGATCGTGAAATGGACATGTTGTTGTCGACTGGCGAGCAGGTTAGCGCAGCGTTGATGGCAATGGCGATCGACTCCTTGGGGCACAAGGCGATTAGCTTGACCGGGACTCAAATTGGAATTCACACCGACAGCACTCATACCAAAGCACGCATACGATCTATTAATACGGATCGTATGCAGCAGCTGTTGAATCAGGGGAATATCTTGATTGCAGCGGGATTCCAGGGAGTTGACGAGGACGCGGATATTACGACGTTGGGGCGAGGTGGTAGCGATACGACGGCTGTCGCATTGGCGGCTGTATTGCGTGCTGACGCCTGTGAAATCTATACCGACGTGGATGGTATTTATACAACGGACCCGCGGATTGTTCCTGAGGCGCGTCGTGTCAATCGAGTTTCTTACGACGAAATGCTGGAGTTAGCGAGTCTGGGTGCAGGCGTGATGCACAGCCGCTCAATCGAATTTGCCAAGAAGTACAATGTGCAGGTTCATGTTCGGAGTAGTCTGACGGATACAGCGGGAACTCTGATTACCGATCTTCCAGAATCGAATTCACACGTTGTATGCGGTGCCGCTGTGACCCTGGACGACGCCCGCGTCAGTTTGTTACGCGTGGCGGACGTGCCAGGTACAAGCTGGGAAGTCTTTTCACGCCTTGCGGAGCGCAAGATCACTGTAGACATGATCGTACAGAATGTGGGTGAGCAAGGTTTGACGGATCTTTCGTTCACAGTTCCGTGTGCGGAATTAGAGTCAACTTTGGATGCCATGAGTGAAGTGCGCGACGTCGTGGCAGCGCACCAGATATCGCATGATGATCAAGTGTCTAAGGTCTCGGTCGTCGGATTGGGAATGGTACGGCGGACTGGTGTAGCGGAAGCCATGTTCCGGGCTCTGACGGAAGTTGGCATCAATATCCAGATGATCACGACCAGCGAGATCAAGATCTCAGTTTTAGTTGATCGGAGCGAGGCCAAGGCGGCGCTGCGTGCGGTACATCAGGCTTTCGAGTTGGATGCAGAACCTGCGCCGAAATTATCTCAAGCGGGGCGAGGTGAGCAGGTGGCGACTGCAGATGTCGCTGACGTGCTGTCGAGGTTGCGCGGCGTCGACATGGAGGAGTTGTTTCTGGATGAGATCACTCTGGATCAGCAACAAGCTCGTGTCACGATGAATGGTGTCCCTGACTCGCCAGGGATCGCGGCAGAGATTTTTGAAGAGATCGCGGGTGCTGGGGTGCTTGTTGACATGATCGTGCAGAGCTACCACGAGATGCCCGGCAGATCGTCGTTGAGCCTGACGGTGCCTGAGCGACAGCTTGAAGATTGTCTCCAAATTGCTGGAGCGCTATCGCAAAACTTGGGTTGTCAGTCGATTACGCACTGTCCTCATGCCGCCAAACTGTCAGTCAGTGGTGTCGGGCTTCGCAGTCACACAAGCGTCGCAATTCGCATGTTTCGCGCCCTGTCTGAAGCGGACATCAATGTCGAGATGATCAACACCAGTGAAGTGCGCGTTAATATTGTGGTTGCTGGTGAACTTGGATCGCGAGCTCTGCAGGCGTTACAAGACGCTTTCGCCGATGTGCTGCGATAGTTGTTTGTTGGCTACAGTGCTTGCCTTCGGACGTGTGCGCAGGTTTATCCGTTGTCAGTAGCCAGTAAGAAAAAAAACCTCCGGTCGAATGCGACGAGTGGAGTCGCTGCGAGACTGGCGAAGATCGGGCGTGCTATTGCACTTGCCGGTGATGACCTTGGCCAACGCAAAAAATTGGTCCCTCTGCCGTAATGGCGACCGGAGGTTGTATTGGGTGGCAGGGCAAATTCACAAGTTGTCTGGCAATGTGGCTGCCATCAAAGTCTGCATGAATGTGCGACATACTGGGGAGAACGCCAGTGTGGCTTGCCTGACGCATCCTCGGTTATGTTCTAGCTAGATGATCGGCAATGTGCGCCGGTCGACTCGCCCCATTTGCACGATTTCTGAAGATTTGCTTGGCCGGGAGAACAAATTGTCACCGCAACGCACCAGCGGTGACGGTGTGTACGGTAACCGTTGGGTTCCCAAATCCGCTTCACGTTGCTTGTTTTCCTTAGTTTCCGATGAGATCCGGAGCCGTTTCGCGGAGGATGTTTTGAATCGCCTGACGAGTGTCGAGAGACAGGTGTCGAAAAGATTTACTCTCGTCTTTTCCACTGAGAATGATCCGGAGCCGTTTGGCAATATATTGCCGCACGGGAGCCGGTAGTTGTTTGAACGACGCACTGTAAACCAGGTAGCTACACGGGTATTTGAACAGGCGGCTTTTCAGATTGAAGTCGCGCAGCGAACGGCCATGGCGATCGCGTGGTCCTCGCTGTGCGAACTGTTCAGCGAATTTCGATGTGCCCTGGATCGGAGAGGGCAAACGTGGTTCACCGGAAAACAACATGTATCTGAGTACTTTCTCCGCAGCAGCCTTGATGCGACGCTGCGTACTTGGACTTTGATAACCGATTGGTCGGTCTAACGCTTTGTTGAGGCTTTGGTCGTAGGCGATTGCCAGGCGCGTTTCGTAGTTCGCAAGGGTCAATAAATTGTGCATTCGCACCTGGTGATCGAGGACCATGATCGCCACCAGGTCACTATGGGGCGATGGGAAAATACTTGTTCGCAAGTGGCCCGACAAGTTCGTGATATTGGCACCAGCTTCCCGGTTGAGTGTCTCCGTTGTGCGGTAGTCACGGACTACGACGTTTCCGCGATGTCGCATCGTTCCGTGAGTACCTGTCACATACCAGCCGCCCCAGCGTTTTTTGAAAGCCGTGCGGTGGTCAGTGGTATGCGATCCGGCGCCAAACAAGGATTGCCCCTGGCGGTCGACGATTACGGATCGCGCGACGGGTGCTGGAACCCTGAGAGTACGTGCTGATGCATGACAAAGTAGGCACTGTCCTCCATCACGAGAAATTTGAGGTTGCTTTTGTCGGTGTCGCGGCAAGGTGTAGAAAATGGCGCCTTGTTGCGCATCCATTGCTAGAAGTTCAATAAGGTCTCCGGACGGAACCCATCCTAGATAGGTGTCATCGTTGAAGTAAATTGCCCGCGGTTGTTGCGGCGAAATTTGTCGCTGAGCGCTAGTGCGAGAAAAGACAAGTAGTTGTGAAGAGACAGGTAGTTCTAGTTCCGAGAGCAGGGAGGGGAGGTAGCCTCGTTTGATGTCGTAGGAAAGCGAGGTGTGTTTTGCATCCAGCTGTTCTTGAAGTTGCGAAACACGTGTTTGAGATGGTGTCTCGCTGTAAGCGATGGGGTCTCGTTCGAATTCCAGCAGGCCTTGAGCATGCGTAGCAGGCAGTGGCCAGCACAGCAGCAGTGTGCACATTAACCAATAGCGATAGATCCAGAGAGTATTTCGACACCACATATGACCGATTGTGTACCCACGGAGATCAAGTTGGGACTTGGAAACATCCTCCGGGTAATGCGATTTCCAGCGGCGCATTGCGATAACCACCCGCGTCGAATGGGAGAATGGAGAATGATCGGGTCAAATCGCTGCAGGCGAAGGGTGCTGCGTTCGGAGGACGATACGGTTGTCACATGTTACGCTAGAGACGATTGTTACGCCACGCACGGACCATTTGCCATCACCATTGCATGGATAGGAAACGTCTTGCGGACGCGGATTGACTGGGTTTTGTCGGCTGGCTGTTGTGGCATCGGGGTTACAGGTGATTTGTTCCAGAGGGCGTTTGCGCAGCATGTCTGCCTCTGGAATCCTTAGAATGTCTGGTCAGAGATACCGAAAAGTTGTGCGGTTGTATGCGAACTGCCCGGAACATTTGGGGTGGAGTAGTCAACGGCACAATTTGCTCGGGATGCAGTCCAGTGACATGTTCATTTCACCTTCGTTGATGTTGTTGAGAAACCCCTCAGGGAAAGAAAACCGATGACTGGATTTCTGATGTGTGTTGGCGTGGAGTTGTGTTTTGCGGCACAGCTGGGTTTCTCTCCGGAGCACCCGATTCGTGTTCCCATGTTGCAGGCTGCACCACGTATCGATGGCCATTTGGAGGATTGGAAAGACCGGGCATTTTCTAATGGGTCTTGGGATATTCACCGTTTGCGATATACCCCGTGGTACGATCCCCAGCGCAACCGCTTGACCGATCATGGTGATGAGCCACGTCCGGAAGATGACCTGCGCGCGCGATATTACCTGGCTTGGGATGCCCGGTATTTTTACTTTGGAGCGGAAGTTACAGACAATGTGAATGATGTCGATGATCCGGCGCACGAAGACAAGAGGTGGTACTACAAAGACTGCATCTGTTGGTTTCTGGAAGGTCCGCGTGATCAACGCAGCGAACATTTCGGACAGGGTGACAACGCGTTTTGTTTTGTGATCGATCGTCGGCGGCCCAAGTATGCTGCCTGGTGGCGGCACGGGGCCCCAGGTCGCCAGTACATCGAGGAACCAATTCCACCATCGAGTGTCGATTACCACATTCGATTTAACCCTTGGGGTAGAGGAGAAGCTGATTTCGTTCTGGAAGCACGTGTTGAAATGGCATCTACACTCGGTCGCAGCGATCCCGCATGGCAGATGCCACGGACAGGTCACGAGTACGGACTTGAAATCGTACACACCGACCCGGATGGTGGAGATTACGGTGGGCATTTCATTATTTATGGAACCGGTGACGACGATGCTTCCTGGTCCCGGATGATTCTCAGTGGACCGCAACAGCCTGTGCAACGTCTTCCACAATGAGTGGCTCGACCGGACAAGCGTTAGTTGCTGAGGCGTGCGTTTACCCAATTTGCGTAGTCGCATTCGTCACCTCGGTCAGCGAATTCAACAAGCAATGCGATGGCATCTGCCTGTGCGACCGCAACTTTGATTGCCAGAGGGCGATTTGTTCCGCGCAGAATCGGGCTTGTATACGTTGATGTCCACTCGCCATCGCGTTGCAGAAATACACGAAAGATGACGCTGCCGCGATTGTCAGCCGCTTGATCGATTGCGATTTCTGATTGAAACCAGCGAAACTTTTGGTCAAGGCGGTACGTGATTCTGCTCGCGCTATGCATGCCGATCCCCTTGGCGTGGACGGTGCCAGCGCAACGCAAACGCCCACCGAGTACATTTTCATCCGTTCCTTGTGTCCATGACCTGCGCAAGAATGGGATGTGTTTGTAACTGGTTGGTTTCAGGTCAGAGAGAAACGTCACCCGAGGTGCGTGTGTCCGGATTTGCGTGAGTTGGCGGTGGAATGTTGTAGCTGGTGCCGACAACGTTAATCCCTCATTGACGTCTAATTGGATTCGGGTCTGGTCGGTCGTGACCACAGCTACATGAAGTTGACTCCCATCTGCAAAACCAAGAGAAAGTTGAGACGGTGCTCGTTGTTTGGGTTCAGTGTGTAATTCGCGCGCATCTTGCGAACGAAAAGTCAGTGCACTGAGGCGTTCGATTGGGATTGAAAAGGAAGGCAGTCGCTGTTCGGTCCGAAATTCAATGCGGCCAGTTGCGTTTGCGCGGGATGGATTCGCTGCTGCTACGTAGGCACCACGGAGCGTGTCCCCGTTTGTGAAGTATGCGGTGTCGTGGTTGGTGTTGTTTGACAGGATCTGTTTCCTGAAACGGTCCCGCGCCAAGGCATTGGCACCTGGGGCAAATACGATGGCCCGAACTAAAGAGTGTGGTATTTGGACTTCTGCGAAGACCTGTGAGTAGAGGGAAATCTGTGTGGCATTGATTCGGATAAACTCCGCCGTGAGCACACCTCCTCCCCTCAGATATACATATGGCTGGCGATGCTGGTCGGTATACGATCCCCAGGAAATGAGATCGCTTAGTGCGAGTACATGTGTAGCATCACCACGCCCCAGCTGGATCTGGTGATTAGGCAAGAAAGTCACCAGACGAGATTCAAAGGGTGCCTCTGAGACAGTCAACGTTTGCCGTGTTGTGTAAGTGTCTTGCCCGCGAACACTTTGAATGAGAAACGCAGCAGCGATGCAAGCTGTGGTATGTACGGACGACACGATTGCCTCAACTAGCGTTGTAGTATCGGGAGGAAGTTGTTTGGCATTTGAAGAATGATACAAGCCATCGCAGTGCCGTATTCGTTGCAGATTTGATCCGGCCAGCATCCATTGGGCTGTTGCCGTGTTGTCAATGTTTGGCAGAGATTTGGATACCAACGCGCCCAGCGTCGCCCTCCGGCGTGCCACATTGCCTGTACTGCGTAGTAATGGCCGTAATAGAAATACTGAACCTCGTCGGCCGTCTTTCTATCGGGTTGGAAGCGTTCAAGGTAGTCAAGGCTTCGCTCGATTTCCGGGCCCTCGTAGATCCCCGCGTTGTACAAAGCTACGACGCCTGCGGCACTACGAGCAAAGGCACTGTCGCCTCGGTCAGTGAGTTGGTAGTTGTAGCCACCATCCGGGTTGTGACATTCTCTGACGTACTGAGTGCAGCGAGTGATCGTGTCCTTGGGTACGTGGATGCCAGCGTTGCGGGCGGCGCGCAGAGCCATCACCTGGCAAATGGTGACAGATAAATCCGCGTCGCGACTACCAGGTTCATAACGCCATCCGCCTTCCGGATTCTGGCTTTCAATAATCAGACGGGTAGCGGAGATCAGAGCTGAACGCACCTTTGAGTTTGCGGTCATTCCATATGTCTGGGCCAGGAACAGAGTGGCAAACCCATGGCCATACATCCGTCGCTGATCCTGAACGCCTGGTGCAGTGATGAATCCGTCTTCTCTGGCGTTGCGAAGAACAAATCCAAGACAGCGTTCGACTTCTCGTCCGAATGGTCCTCGTCCTGGTGTGCTCCCGTGGGACATAAACGCCAGCCCGCACAGCCCGGCAACTGCTACGCCGCTTCGATACCCTCGGTTGCCAAAAGCGCCGCGGTCGTTTTGTTGATGTTTGAGATAATCGAGGCCTCGTCGGATCGCTTTTGATACAGGCAAGGGAATCGGGGGAGTGGTGAGTGTTGGCTGAACTGGTGATTGCGTGATGCCCGTCCGCGCTCCAGGAAAAAGCAGTGTAGTTGACAGTAACAGGCACATCAGTGTGCGCAGGAGTGTCGTTCGAAATACGCTGTGGCGACGGTCGAGCGTCTGGCGACCATACTGAGATCGGTTGTGGGTGAATGTGTAATTGCAAGGCATCATGAACAAGTGGTCTTTCGGAGTAAAAGCCGATTGGCCACGTTTGAGATGGAACACGGAATACGTTTGTAACGGTGTCTTAACTGAAACATCATCAATCGGTTGTTCCGGGCGTTGTTTCTTGAGGTGTTGTGGAAAGACGTTCGTAGTAGGAATCTACGAGCGGTTGGTATTTGGGTACGACTTGTTCGTTGAATATGTTCCGCAGGCGGTCCCGAACTTGCTTCGGGAGAGAGCCCCATAATTGCTTTTGACTTACTGTGCGAGGTTGAGATTTCACTGGAGCAAGATCATCCTGTGAGACTGCTTTTCTACTGTTGGGTTTCGCACCATCGTTGCCGGGAAGTTGTTGCTGGCGAGATAGGGCGGGTGGAACTCCCTGGCCCGGAGGCGTGTTGCCTTGTTGCGTCAAGTTGGGCCCGGTGTGTCGCAGCAACTGCTCCAGATCGGCCAGAATGTCTTTTTGCATTTGTTGTGTCTCGTGCAAAATGCTGGCTGGTCTCAGGCGTGCTGCGACTGCTTGCATGCGCCGGCCGACTCGCGTTAACAGTGGAGCGTTGTCACCGCTGTCGGATCCTGCCACGGGGTAGGGGTGAGATAGTCGCGACGGCCCTGGCACCTCGCTTGCCGCGTCGTTTGACTGAGGTGATGCATCATCCAGCAGTTGCTCAGTCAATGAAGTTGGAGATGCACGTTGTGGGGACTGGGGTTGTGGGGACTGGGGAACCGCCCACGCGGTGCCAATCAGGAGGACAATTGCGACACAGCAGCACCGGTTCGATTTTTTGCGCAGGGTCGTAGTGTATTGTTCCAGGGTAATGAGAAGACCGAGTCGTATCACAATACTGGTCCCTGTAGAGTGAGTCGAATCTGGGCAGCGTGTTGCTGTTGCTGGTTGGTGATCGAGGCCGTGGCCGTGGTGGTGGCGCTGAGTCATCGCTGGTGAATTACAAGTGAGTGTGCTATCGGGATTACTGTGGGCGAGATGGCGTGTCGTCGACGTCTAAGGATTCGCTGGCTGGTTCTTTCGGTGCTGGGACGGAGTGTTTGCTGAGTGTGAGAGCTAATGCACCAAGCTGTTCTTGAGTTGCGGCAAGTTCTTTGAGTTGCTGAGTTTCCAGCTCGGTTAATTTTCCTTGGAGTTGTTGACGTGATGCGAGATGGGCGGTCTGCTCGAATACGGCTTGTTGCCAGGATTTCAAGAGGCGTAATTGCGCTCGCCTGTCATGGGCGGGCTGGGGCGCGTTACGCGTTTGCGCGGCTGCAGTGCTGGCTGAATTGGAGGCCGCAGAGGGACCCGTTGCGGTCAGTCCGGTTTCCATGGCGGCGATCATCTCTGCGAGACCACTTAGGATCTCTAGCTGTGTCTGTTCGGACGATTGCATCTCGTAGACAGACGCCGTTGGCTTGAAATACGCTGCCACGTGTGTCATTTGGTTTGTGATACTTTTCAGGCGTGCTGAGAAAATCAGTGGGAGAGAAGAATGCTCTGCACCTGTGTCCTGCAGCAGTTTGCGCTGAGATCGTAGAAGCGTCGACAGCATGGCTTTCTGCTGTTCAGACCAGGGGTGTTTCGGGGCACGGGATGACACCAGGCGTCGAGTTTGTTTCAGGATCTCTGTTTGTTTGGTGTGACTTTTCCGTAACGACCGATGTAGTTCTGTAGCCCAGCTGGTCGCTGCAAGACGCGGTGCTTTCTGGAACGCTTGTTGCAGTTCTGTCTCGGCTTGTTGCAAGAGCTGGATTGTCGTTTCTGCAGTACGTTGTGCGTGCATTTTCTCGGTCAGATCCAGTGCGTCGCAGACTGCTTGCATTTGGTCCGCCGCACGAGAGAGAGTTGCGCTGGGTTCAGTAATTCCGGATTGTCCGATTTGTTGTCCCAGCGCGCGTGCGCTGCCAGCCAGGATTCGCTGGGAAGTTGACAATGTTGTCAGCGTTGCCTCAGAGCTGTCCCCCAAGCGGTTGGTGAGGTCTTTCTGTTGTTCTTTCAATTGGCTCAGTTGTTGCGTGAACTGTTGGTGCACTTGCGGTGTGTTCGCAAGCTGGCGGGTTTGTTCCTGCAGCAGAAGCTGGACCACTTCCTGAATTCGCTTCAATGCGAGTTGTTGCTGCCGCGCCGACCGTCCCAGCTGGTTTTGACGTAAAGCATCCGAACTTGCCAGCAGCAAGGTGTCGATCCCATGCTCTCGAGCCGTTCGCAGTGCCTCTTGCAGCGCAGCAGATGCGGAGCCTTTTGCGCTGGTTGATGTTCGATAGATTTGTTCCATATTGACGAGCAGCCGCTGGTAGCGGTGTACGATTTTTACCTGTCGCCTGCTGAGACCGTAGATTTCTTCTCGTTCCGTGTATTTCAGAGAAGAGCTAGCATTTTCCAAGAGGGTTCGTTCACGTTGACGTATCGCCTGGATTAGTGCGGTTTGTTGCTCCATGATCAGTCGCAACTGGAGTGATAGCTTGAGGTAATTCTCGCGTTGGACAAACTCACTGCGGATGGAAGTCAGTAATTGAATGATCGCTTTCTGGTGTTGCTGCGCCTGGTTCAGTAAAGCGGCCGTGTTTTGGCGATTGTTCTTGGCGGCAGCTGCTTTGATCGCAGTGAGTAGAAGGGTGCGGATCGCAGGAAGGTTCTCTGCCGTTATTGTGCTGATCCCCGTATGCCATTGTCTTAGCCGCTCCGAGGTTTCCGGGCGCGTCAGACGATTGACGCGTATGTGGCGTAAGATGGTTGTGATGTGAGTATTCACGCTTCCCTGATTGCCGTCGAGTTGGCTGGCGATTTGCCGTTGTCTCAATTCGATGCGTTGCAGCTCATTTCTATTTGCCGCAGGTTTCTTTTCCGAAGTCCCGAAGATGTTCTTCAGTATGTCGAGCTGGCGATGAAGATCCCGTTGAGAAGCAAGTGCTTTATTTAGCTTTTCCAATACCTCAGTGCGTTGAAGCCGAATCAACTGTTCGAGTTCAGCGATTGAAATAATGGTGAGGCGAATCGCCGTGCTCTGGCCCTGCTGGGGAAGATAATCTGTTGCGATCGCGTTGCAGGTCAGAGTGTCTCCTGCTGCAAGTTGCGCAACGGATGCCAGATTCAATGTATGGGATAGTGTTCGAACGTCTGCCGAACTCCTGCCGGATTCAAGGTTAGCCAGGGAACGACTGGCGGCATCGGCCGAGACCTGGGGTGGGCTGCGCTGCAGAAACACTTTCTCTACTGAATGTGTGTTGCCGTTACGCTGGCACTGCAAATAGATATCGCGGACTGCCAGATCTTCTTTGGTGATTACCTGCAAAGGTAATTGTGCCAAGGCAGTCACCCGTAGATCCTTGACAGTGGTCACTAGTGTTACGTTTGGAGGCTCATCAGGAATGGCGTGAAGTGAAAATCGTGTATCTGCACCACCGCGAATATCTGTTTGGTCAATTAGCTCAAACCAGAATGTTCCTGTCTGCTTTATAGTCCAGGGGAGTTCAGAATTAGCGGGTATGACGAAAACGTGTCGTTCCTCATCGAGGTGGGTCCAGATGTCGAAAGGGAGGTCATGCGCTGCGGATCGTAACGACACATTCATCAGAGGTTTGTTGGAATACGCACCGATTTCAATTCGTGTACCAGCTAACGCGCGGATGGTACGATCCGCTGGCTGGACTGGCCATCCCGTATAGGCTGGCGGGTGGAGACGTAGCAGAAACGACTCAATTCGCGGTGGTTCAACCACGCGAACAGTTGACCAGTCCATTGTGTAGTCGTCACCACCTGTTGCGCGAAACTGTACAGGCTGCGTGATGTTCTTTAACTGAAACCGTGCAGGACCTGTCTTGACGTCGAGTGTTTCTGTACGGAGTTGCGCCGACTTGTCGCCAGCGTATCTGTACTGTAACGCGACTTGCGACGGCAATGAGCCGTTACGATCGATCAGGCTTAATTCCAGATCCTGGCCATGTGCGACCTGCTGCGGCGGGTCTTCGAACTGCAGCATGTGTGCTCTTGGCCATTCCGCCTTGCTCCAGGGAACGAGTAGGCGTTTCATGGCGAGGTGTGACGTATGGAAATGGGTCAAACACGTCAGTATGGCGGGTAGCATGAAAGCCGCGACAGTAAGGGATGCCCGTCGTGACCTGGTGTTATCGACGCAGGTGTCGATATTGATTTCGTCCAGCATTGAGGCGGTTTCCTCGATCACCGCGTTTTGCAAGTCAGTGGTTTGTTGAGAGGAATCGAGAAACGCCAACGCGCTGGAGAGACGATTGCGTAAAAGGGGTGTGCGCGTTTCTATGAGGCGGGCGGTGTCGACGAGAGTTGGTGCATAGGCAAACGTGGGCAACAACAATCGTGTACTGCCCCAAATCGCGGCGAGTAGAAACAGGATCGTACTAGTAAATCGCAGCCCTGGATCTTGCGATCGAATCAAGAAATCGGCGAATCCAAGGAGCAGAGTCGCTCCCAGCATGAGCGCCAGATAATTACAGAGAGACTGTACCCACAATTGCCGCTGCACCTGTTGCTGAACCGAGGTGACGGCCCGCTTTAGACGCAGCGCACAAGATTTGCTTGCTTGGACTCGATCCATAATGAAACGTCTACAGTCACATCAAGGGAAGTGCTGGTGGCAAGTGGGTCCGCCATTGCACCTGATGTCGGTTCAGTGGGGTCGTGGAATCTTTTGACGTGTAAAGGCGGTAGACATATTGCGATAGCAGGTGGCGGCGGCTACGAGGGGGTCATATCCCGGCTGTCTCCAGACGGCACTACTGACCTCGCAGCAGACGTCGCCGCGATAGCCGCCGCGGAAGAACATCGACAGAAGCCGGTCATAATCCATATTGCCGCTTTCGCCGGGTAACACAAATGTTGTGGCAGTTCCCTTCTGGATTGTGTCTTTCACCGCGATGTGCGCAGTATAGGGTAGAGCTGTCGCAACAGTGTTTTCAAGATTCATGTTGCGAAACGCGTAGTGGCTGTAGTCGTAAACCATTCGGATGCGAGATCCTTTTCCCAGTTGATCGATGAGCCAAATTGCTTCTTGGGGACGAGACATGCCGCCGCCGCGGTGAGGTTTGATTGCAATTAAGGCATCTTCTTTTTCAGCAAGTTCTTGCCAATCAGCCAGGCGCTGTAAAAAGAGATCTTTTACCTGATCCCATTTTCCACTTCCCAAAACCGTTTGAATGAGGGGAGGTGTTTCGGGAGCGAGTGCACGTCCCAATTCGACTACTTGTTTAAGACGTTCCAGCCCTGTTCGATGTGTGGCATCTTCTCTTGACGGATGCAGGTTTTCCATTAGAGCGGTCAATGTCAACCCTTCGGCGTCGAGTCGTTTGCGAGCCTCTTGTCGGCGTGTTGGTGACATGTTTGCGGGTGTCGCATCCCAGTTGGGAGCGGTCATCAGCTCCAGTCCGTCGTACCCGATTTGTGCTAACGTTTGGATTGCACGTTCCAGTTTCAACGTTCGCATACCGTAGGTGCCAAAACTGAGCGTGATGTGATCCTGGAGTGTTGCGGACTTCACGGAGCCACTTCCAGAAACCCCCAGGCCAACAGCTGAGGCGATATGTAACAGATGGCGACGGGTGATTGGCTTCATAAGATTGCTCCGGGCAGTTTCAGATTGTCAGATCGCACCTCGATTTGAGTGGACCGCCAGCCAAATTTCAAGCCACGGTACGGCTTGGGCTAATGCGAGAGGCTACAACAGCAGCGTGCTTGAACTTGCCTTAATACGTTGCGACAGCCGGTGGAAGCCTGGTATCTGCGTGGCAGCCGATACTTCTTCTGGGCTAGGGAAGCGTTGAGGTTCGATGAGGCCAATCGTACGTTATTCGCATGGCACGGTTGACGACGCCCGTAATCTCAGCACAGCTTACGGGCTTGTGCAAAGTCGAAAACGCGTCTAGTTGACGGGCTTCTTCCGCCAACTCGTCATCCATTTGTGCCGAGAGAAGGATACACGGTAGCCCTTGGCCGAGTTGTTTGACCTGGCGAATCGTTTCCAGTCCACTCAGGCGCGGCATATGCATATCGAGCACGATGAGGTGTACCGGCTGAGTATCGATGATTTCTAACGCTTCTTCACCATCACTGGCGAGTAATGTATGAAACCCACGCGGTTCAAACACCGACCGTAACGTCTCACGGAAGCCACGGTCGTCGTCCGTGATCAGGAGAGAAGGGGTTTCCAGTTTCACGTGAGGGTCCTGCTGGAAATCAAAACATGAACCAGTCACACCGCCCTGTAATGCATCGAGTTACACCACTTGGGCGTTCGCCGTGTATGCTTGCCTGACGGAAGTAGCCTCTACGCACGATTCTTCAATCTCACAAACACTACTTCTAGCAAAATCAGCTTAATCATGAAAGTCAAAACAGAATTCGTCGGGTCCGCAACACGAGGTTTGTGGCGGATGTGGTGTGGTGTTGCGCGGGGCGCGGGACGCTGTGTTTACCGACCGGAATCGGCAGCTCCTGCGAGATTGTCCTTCCCAGTGAGCTCGATAGAAAACGGCCAGTAGCAGGCAGCCAGATGGCAGCCTGCTAACCCGTTACACAGGTGGCCGTTATAATAGACCTGTTGTCGCAGCCCGCTTGCGTGGAACACTCAGAGAGATGGTTGCTGTTGGGGCCAGCGTTTGCATGAAGGCTTCCACATAGAACTAGCGGGCATTGGCACATTGGTTTGTTGTTTCAGATTGGGCACGACTGCAGAGTCTGAACGTCGATGGGTATTCGCTTTGTTTGTGAGTCCTGTAACCGCAAGTTGCACGTCAAGACATTCTTGGCGGGCAAGCGAGGGATTTGTCCGCACTGTGATGCGCGCGTAAGAATTCCGGAGATAGAGGATTCATCGAGACGGACGCAAGTGACTGAACAGCACGTCGCAAACGGTGCTGTAACGCATGAGAACGGCAGCAACCTGGCAAGTGACGTAGAGTCCGTATCGGTTGTTCCCAACGTTCGTGATGTGAGTGCCGGGGAAGTTTCTCAGCAACACCCGCAAGCGATTGGTCCACCCGTTTTACCGGCTGCTCCGAATCCACCTGTCGCGAAGGACATAGACCCAATCAACGAAGCGCCGGCTGCAAACTGGTATGTTCGGCCGCCGTCAGGAGGACAATTTGGTCCGGCGAGTGGCGAGGTCTTGCGGTCGTGGATTCGTGAAGGCCGCGTCACCGCCGATTCGCTAGTCTGGCGAGAAGGTTGGGAAGATTGGGTTGCTGCGGAGACCCGGTTTTCCAGTTTGAGCACGCGTCCTCAACTGACTACCAGCGAGCCTGTGTGGGCGGGCCCGCAGTCTGAGCCAGGAACCCAGCAAAAGAACGGGAGCCATACGTCAACACGCACTCGACGACAGCAGTCGAGTTCTTCGGCCAGTGCAATTTTTGTTACCCTCCTGCTGATTACGTTAGCACTATTGGGTATCCTAGTAGCAGTGCTGATGAATAGTTAGTTGTTCAGAATATTCCCCGGCATTTGGCCTTTGCGTGAAAAAATCGTTTCAGGTTAGCGCCAAGCCGTTTTTTGCGAGCACGTTGAGGAACATCCATTATGAAACGTCTACCAATATTCTGCTGCTTCGCTCTGGCGGCAACCATTGCCGGGTTACCTGTAGCAACGAGTGCCGCTGAGAAAACTGATGTGTTGCTGGCAAAAGGGAAGGTTACGCTGAAAGTGACTGACAAGTGGGTTCGCAAGAAACCCAAGAGCCGAATCATTGAGCATGAATTTGCCATACCAGCAATCAAGCCGGATCGTCAGGATGGCCGCCTCACCTTTATGGGGGCCAGTGGTGGCGTGAAGACGAACATTGATCGCTGGAAAGGCCAGTTTCGTAATCAGTCGCGCAAGCCGAAAGTTGAAAAGCACAAAGTCTCTGGCCAAACGGTGCACTTCGTGGATGTCGTGGGGACGTACTCACCACCACCTTTCACCCGCCAGAAACCGATTCCCAAAGCACGGATGTTAGGTGCGATTGTTGAGACGAAGAAGTACGGTTTGCAATTCATCAAGCTGTATGGTCCCGAAGCGACTATCAAGGCCAATGAAGCAGCGTTTAAATCGATGCTGAAGAGTCTCGTGGTGGCGAAGTAGTCGGTACTCCGAGAAAACGCGTTGGTGCCTTACCAGGGCGGACCTTCCTTCTGGTTCTGGAGGGATGTCGTTAGACGGCGGCCCAGGGATGCTCTGTTTGGGTGCGCATGGAGGGATACTCCAAGTCTGGCATTGACTGTGCACATCTGGTATTGCGTGGTGCCCAGCCCCTGCGATCTTCGTTCGTCAATGCCCTGAGACCTGTGGAGACCGTGTTGGTCGCCTGGCGGCTACGATTTCAAACATCGGTCTTGACGGGAGATCGCAATCCTGGCAATCTCCGCGCCCGGTCCGCTTCCAAAGGCGGGGGATGAATCATGGGCGTTAATTGCGGATGACATGCCGTGGCTCGAAGAATTTCAGCGTTCTTTGCTATCACGATGGCCCTCTTGCACATTGGTTGTGGGGCCCCGACCGCTGATTCCAGTGCAAAAATACCGGCGGAAAAGGCCGACCTGGTGGAATCGCCACAGGCCGTCGCTGTGGATTCTCCTGGACAGGCAGTGAGTCTTTTCCTGGAGGCACTACGAGACAGTGACGAAGCACGTACTGTTAATTTGATGACCTCGCAGGCTCGTAAAGCGGTAGATACGAGCGATCGAGTGAGTTTTGGATTGCAGGACACCCAGGGAATTGAATTTCAAGTTGGTGAAACTCGGTACTTGCCGGGTAAGAATAAAAGGGCTCATGTGGATGTCTGCTGGGATGGTACGGATGTCGTGTTTGCTTTACGCGAACAGGAGAGTGGTTGGCGAATCGCCGGATTTGCAGCCCCTTTAGTACCCAATGGACGCCTGGAATACCTCAATTTTGAGGATCCCACAGAGATGCTTGCTAAGATCAGTTCGCCCAGGACAGAGACCGTATCATCAGACACGGATGTGAGGAGCCGGTTTGACCGAGTGGAGCAAGCTGACGCGCGTGACCGTGATGCGGCGGGTTCACGCAGGTGACCGAACACGACCTCTTGGTCCACGCGTTATTGTGGGCTCCGGTCGAGAATACAGTCTGGCCGCACAACGCCACCGGCGGCTTGGTTCACCGCTGCAAAACGACGGTGAGCATGTAGCAGAGGCTCTTATCGAGTTGTGTTACCCGAAGCGATGTGCCGGGCCATCTCTTGGCCAGGGCCCTGTGTTATCCCCGCTAAGACTGGCCCTCGAACCATACTGGCGCGTTTAGGCGCACAGGTGTATTGTTTTAATACATTCTGGGGAGGCCGGACCGCTGAGAGAGCGAACGATTACCGCGAATGTATGGTTTTTATAGGTTTGCTACGGAATCATTGCGTGTGCTGTAAGTAACTGTATTGATAGAACTTATCGCCGGTTTTTTGGTTTAGTCTGGGCTGCTTTTTGGCAGAATTTTTCCTGTGTGCATATGCTCTGTACGCGGTTGGCACTGGGTTTGCTTTTTGGGCGTTTATCGGAACAAGCTCCTGCACTTTTTTCGGAGGAGATAGAGAAATGGCCAGAATCAAACGCGAAATCAGTCAAGCGGAAATTGCCTGGAAAACAGCCCGCATACGTTCTGGGTGGTCCGAGCGTGAACATCGCAAACGGGCGGGGATGGTGCTGCAGCGTTGGTTACCGCCGTTAGTCGCGCAGATTGATATTCCGGACGAAGATCAGGCGTGGTCCCAAATCCTTGAATCTTATTGATTTGCTCGATCGCAGCCTGGAGCGATAAAGCCGGCCTGGCGATAAACAAACGCCCGTTCGTTTGCGTATGCTCGCTATCTGCTTTTTCGCCGTAGCATGACGCGGCCGTTCTTGATCGTGATGTAGGATCAGGAACGGTCGCGGCGCTGTCTGTCCTAAGGCCCGTAGTTACGGCGAGGCCTGGATGCGTCACGGCAATTGTTCTGGGCCAGCGAACGGCGGTGGATGTGGCGGAAGTCGGGACGACCGTTGCTTGAGCCCTGCTATCGTGGGAGAACGAATGTGCTCAGGTCTGCCTTATCGGACTTGCGATCGTGCCGGCTCTCTCAACTAAGACACGCCAGCCGGATTAAAGTATTCGGGCTCTGCACCTGCTTTCCACTTGATGTTGCAGCCGATACTGGGGATTTGTTCCATGGTGAGGGAGTCGCCCTTGAGCACTGCATCAACAGCGGCTTGCAGGTCGGATCCGGTAACCTCGATACCTGAGTCTGGGCGACTGGAGTCGAATTGCCCCCGATAAACGAGGGTCTTGTCAGCGTCAAACAAGAAGAAATCCGGGGTGCAGGCGGCGCGGTAAGCAATCGCGACTTCCTGATTTTCATCGAATAGATAGGGGAACGTGTAGCCCTGTTGCTCGGCTTCGTGGATCATCTGTTCGGGTGAGTCGCCAGGGTGGCTGGAAACATCGTTTGAGTTGATGCCGATCAGTGCAACTTCTTTGGTCTGACAATCACGTGCGAATTGCGCTAACTGTGGCGCAATGTGTTTAACGAAAGGACAGTGGTTGCACATGAAGACAACGATGATTGCTTTGGCAGAGTCAAAGTCTGTCAGTGAAACTGTTTGACCATTGACATTGATCAGCGAGAAATCGGGTGCAGTTGTTCCCAAAGGGAGCATTGTACTGGCAGTCTTGACCATCGATTATCTCCATGATACGTGACGGTATTGGCGTTGGTGATTTCTACTAGAGCCTGGAACATGAATCATACAAATCGATGTTTCTGGATGCCAGCCGCGAAGCCACTTTGCGTAACTGCTGGGCCTGCTGCTTGTATCACGCGATACCAGCAAACAGGTGGTTGCCAGGTACTTGCACGCGACAGATGAAAGTTGACCTTGGGTCAAGGAAAACAGCGTTTCACGACCGGACACGCGGCATTCACAGCAGCAGGTTAAGCAGCTGAAGTCCGTGTCCTGGAAACCGGTTGTTGACGGCCCCATAGAACCAGGATGTCGTCTAACCAGCGATCACGGCTTGGCTGTGAAAGGGGGGCGAAGCCAGCCACTTCCAGGGCAGCCGATAGTGTTTTTCCGGTGAACATGGTGAGGTGGTAACCGACACGAAATCCATTCCATTCACGACCGTGACGTCGGTGCGATGGTCCCCAGAGCTTAGGCACTTTGATGACTACGATACCACCTGGACGCAGGATACGATGAATTTGTTGCAAAACGGCAACTGGATCCGGGACGTGTTCGAGTACGGCATCCATGGTGACGACATCAAACGCGTCGTCTGGAATCTGGGCATTTTCGACAGTGGAGCGGATTACCTGGAATCCTGCGGATTCCGCCGCATCAGCGGCTCGATCTGAAGGTTCCAGTCCCGTGCAATCGTAGAATTTGGAAGCTTCCTTCAGCAAGGAGCCAGTGCCGCAGCCGATGTCCAGCAAACGCCCGGAGGGCATGACTTTCTGAGTTTGCCGAATCAGGCGGGATCTTGCGTTTCCGAACAGGCTGTTTTGTATCCGGATACGAATATGTTTGAACCATACATTGCGATAGATTTCTTTTCTGTGCGGGGACCACCAGTCGCCTGTTTCGGGCAGCTGCTGCGCAGTCGGGATAGGATCGAGTAACGCGATCCCGCACTCACAGGCCCAGAAAGCAACTGGGATGGTTGCTACATTACGAAGATGGGCCGGATCCCAGTGGTGGAGCAGACGAAAACGGGAATGGCCGCAAACGCAACAGGTTCTTGTTGGAGATGCTTGATCAAGTTCCAGTGCGGTGTTTGCGTTTTGAGGGCTGGCTGAAGCCATGAAGAACTCCTGCGTCAAAGTGCGCAGGAATGTACCGGCCGACTAGCCTCGAAGCAATGTCATTTCCAACAAGCCGAATCGACATGTCGTGGCTGCAGGGAGCAGCGATCCGGAGTGATGGCGCAGGGACCTCGCGTCATTCTCTAGGATGTTGTGAACAAGCACAGATGGGCGTGAAAGTTGGCCCACAGACGCCTAGAAATTACGATCCCGTCCGTCAGCCTTGTCTGCTTGCATCGCGGCAGCTTCTTCGGCCAGCGGGAATTCGGATCCTGGAGCGAAGTATTGGACATCATCTTCGTGGTAGTAAGGGCTGGGCAAAATCTGTCCGCCGATATGAGATTGGCAGCCTGTACCGACGGTAGCCACGACGAGGCTACATCCCCAAAGGAACGTTTTCAGCCGTCGTTGTGTTTGTTTCGCGCTCATCCCTGATCTCCGTTGTGCCGGGCAGGTTTATTGTCCTGCCGCAAATCGGGTGCAAACGATATGCTTGCAATAATCGGTGTAATCGTCGCAACCGTTATCGTCCTCCAGGTACAAGGAGGTTGAATATTATCCCCACTATTTTTGGGGTTACCTCACCTGGCGGTCTGGAGTGAGTTATGTTTTCTCGCCTAGTTTGCCGCGATTGGGTATTATGAAGCGCGAAGGTCACTCCCAGAGGTGGTCTTGCCAGGTTGAGGCCAGAAGGAAGACTGCTAGCAATCAAGTCGCTTTTTTTCGGAGCGGTATTGGAAAGGGTGCGCGAGGCGGCTCAACAGTTGGGGCACGTCTGTACAGCGGACCGGTACAAATGCTCGCTCAAAGGGATGTTTTCAGACATCCTGCGGCGGGTGGTGTGTTAGTCCCGTGATATCTTTTGGTGAGGACCGAGCATGGTTACCGGCAGGCTGGCAGGTAAGCGGCAGTTGCTGCTGAATAAAGTGTTTCCCGTCTTGAGTCTGGCAATCCTGGCTATAACTGGGTGGGAGACAGTGGTCACTGCGCAACAAAGTGACCGCGCCAGGCCGCGAGCAGATTATCTTATGTCCTGCGAGACGTTTGCGGACGGTGATTACCGACGGGCCTTCAGAGGGCTGAAGTCATCATCTTATTTGCAGGCGCCGAATCGCTGGATCGATTCCATCTGTATCTTTGCCATGCAGGGAGAATGTCTTTACCAGGTCGGTGACACGTCGGCCGCACTGGAGATGTACAACGCCGCATTAGATCTTTTTACCAAGTACCCTGACTGGATGCGGCGGATTCGTTTCCCGACTCAACTCAACCCGTTACGCCGCCAGATTAATCCGGCGATTAATTGGGGTACCAGTCGACGCCGTTCGGTTCCCGTACAGCTGCCTGAATCGTTGCTCAGTTATCAGTTGAACCAGGCGATTCAGGGAAATCAGATTCTGTTGGGAACACCCGATGCGCGCCCCGTACGCGCAGCTGAGATTGTCCGCTGTATTGCTCTGGCGATGCGTCGCAGGTTGGAAATCATGGGCCCCTACTGCGAGCACTCACCGGGTACGGATAATCTCAATGCGCTGCTGAAACAGCAACAACTAAGTCATGCCAACCACTGGTCACAAGCCTGGGTAAGCCTCTGGCGTGGGCTGGCACTGGCCTCGGGGGCAAAGCATGCACAGGCAGCAGCTGAGCTGCAGAAATCTCTAGTCATACTTGGCCGCTATGATCATCCATTGACCGCGACTGCACTTGTCGAATTGGGGAAACTCGCGTTTCGAGCAGGCAATTTCGATGCTGCAGCGAACTACTTTTTTGAGGCGAGTTTTCCAGCAGCTGCGTATGAGCAGCATGTGTTGATCGCGGAAGCATTCAGCTGGGGCGCAGTGGTGCATATGATGCGTGGCCAGCAGGGAATGTATCCACCCCTGGTACCTGTTGCATCCTGGGCCAACCGGAATTCCAGACACTTACAGGCGTCGGTGTTGGTTCGAACCGCGGAGGTTGCCCTCCACCAAGGGCAACCCAATCTGGCCGTGACTGCCTTGCAACAAGCACGGCGCACCATGGCACGCCGGGATATTTCCCTCGGACGAATTGGTGCGCGGCACATGTTTCAGGCTGCCATCCTGGAATTCAATGACGGCCGGCAGGAAGCCGGTATGAAGCTCTTTGCGACTTCGATGGCATTTCAACGGAAGGCTTCCCTCTGGTTGAGCCATGTGGCCCTTGTTGACCAGGCGTTTACCTCGGGGCGGTTACGAGTGACCGGAATTGTTGATGAACTTTATGAGGGACTGTTGCGAGATCCCACCGCGAAGGACTGGGCGCACGATCCGATGGAGTGCTTTGCTCTGCTGACAACTTCGCTTGAAGCACCCATGGAGCATTGGTTGGAGCTGTCGATTGAGCGTCGTGAGTTTGAGAAAGCGATTCAGATTACAGATCGAATACGGCGTCACCGTTTTTATCGCACTCTGCCTGTTGGTGGCAGGATGCTGGCGTTTCGGTGGATCTTGCAGGCTCCCGCTGAGCTCCTCAATGAGACTGCTCGTTTACAACGCCAGAATCTGGTTGCCAAGTATCCAAATCTAGCGGCGACGTCTCGGACCGTAACGCAAGTTCGCAAGCAGTTGGCGGATCTGGCTTTGGTTCCGGAGGATGAGGAGGCCGCCCGCGAACAGCAGAAACTCCTCCAGATGCTGGCGACTGCCAGCCAGCAACAGGAGCTGCTCTTGCACAGGATCGCTTTGCGTCGCGAGCCTGCTGAATTTGTGTTCCCTCCACAACAAGACGTTAAGGAACTGCAGAAGACGATTCCACCAGCACACGCTATTTTGAGCTTTTTTGCCACCAGTCGTATGGTTCACGCATTTATGATGAGTCGGGGCAAATATGGTCATTGGCATGTCGAAGCGCCATCGCGAATGCGGCAGTTGGTCTCTGGAATGCTGCGAAAGATGGGAAATCATGAAGCCAACTCAACCGTTGCTTCAACCCAACTCGGTGAGTCAGACTGGCGAGGATTGGGGCATCAAATCCTCATGGAGCTCACCAACAACGCCGATGTAGGTGTCTGGGACAAGCTTGAAGAACTTGTGGTCGTACCAGACGGGATTCTCTGGTACGTGCCATTTGAAGCACTCATTATTGAAAACGACGTGAACGGAACTCCGATTATCGGTAAATCCCGTGTTCGTTATGCTCCGCTTGTGTCCCTGGCCTACCCAACGAAGCGTCGCTTGAGTCCCCAGGCTGATACCGCCGTTGTTGTTGGAAAACTTTTTCCGCGCGACGATCAGACTGTCGCCGAAGGTGCCTTTGACCGGTTGCAGAATGGGTTGCCGAGAACGGTACGTTTGCCGGACAAGTTGTCGGCTCCTTCGGGATTGATTGCTTCGGTTTGTCAGAGACTCGTGGTTTTGAATGATCTGACTGATGCGAACCTGGTGCCGTACGGTTGGTCGCCTGTCAGTTTGGACCGAGGGAAGCCAGGGAGCAGTCTGGCAAGTTGGATTGCTCTGCCCTGGGGCGCACCACAGCAAGTCGTCCTTCCTGGATTCCACACAGCTGCTGAAAATGGCCTCAAGAAGGGTGGCAATGGTAATGAAATATTCTTGACATTGTGTGGTTTAATGTCATCCGGAAGTCAGACGATCTTGCTCAGTCGTTGGCGCACCGGTGGACAGACAGCGTATGATTTGACGCGCGAATTTACCCAGGAATTGCCGCATCGGCCGGCATCGGCTGCCTGGCAGCGGAGTGTCCAGTTAATGATGCGCGCCCCACTCGATCCCGAACAAGAGCCGCGCGTTGACGGTCAAGATACAGAACTCAGGGCCACAGCAGATCATCCTTTCTTCTGGGCAGGGTATCTCCTGGTGGACACTGGGGATGCTGCTGCTGGTGAGGAGAAATAATCCTGTTTCTGCACAACTCACTATGCCTGGGTATCGGCTTGCTGAAGGCGAATGACGTTGGCAGGTGGCCTGCAAGGCCTGGCCTTTTGGTGCCAAACTCTAGGTGGGTTCTTGAGATCTTGTAGTCGGTGTCGTGTCAGGTGAGCGCCGTGACCAGAAATGGGCGAGTATGGTTCCGGTCAACATGCAGCCGAATGTATAGAGAGCGGGGGCAATAGCGATCGCGTCTCGGCCGGGAAAGAAGTCACCTGCCAGGACGGCACCGAGTCCGGCATTTTGCATCCCCACTTCGAGGGTGAGGGCACGGCGCATCGGTGGGTCGAGTCGAATTCCCCATCCCGCTGTGTATCCTGCGGCATAGCCGCTTAGATTGAGTGTTAACAAGACAGCGAAAATGCTGCCTTGTACCTGCCAGAGAGTATCACGATTGAGGCCGACCACCGTCGCAATGATCCAGAGAATACTCAGATTGGCGGTAGTCGAACCAATCGTCTTGAGTCGAGGTTGCCAGTCTGCTGACAGCAGCCAGCGGCTTGTGAGATGGCCACACGCAACCGGCAGCACGACGGTTTTGAGTAATTTGATAGCAGAATCGATAAAGTCAGGGCCTTCCACTTCCTGTCCCGTTAACACAAGCCGCAGTGCGAGCGGGACCGCGAGTGGTGAGAGCAGGGTTGCGGCGGTGGTCAAGCTAACGGAATAGCTCGTATTGCCACGAGCATTCATCGTCAAGACGTTCGACGCCATCGCACCGGGGACACAACCAACGAGAACAACTCCGACGAAGGTATCAGCATCCAATTCGAACGTGTGGGCCAGCAGGAACGCCAATAGGGGCATTACGGTGTACTGGATGGCCGCTCCGGCGAAGACAAGCGGCCAACGACGGAACACGTTGTCGACTTCGCGACGTGGCATCAGTAAGCCGATCATATACATCGTAATGATGATCAGTGCCGTCAGCAGGGGCTTGCTGTCTGCAAACGGGTCCCAGGTCCCGGGAGCAGTACCCAACCACTTGGACCAGAACAACGCAACGAGAGAAGAGAGGGTGAGCCAGAAGATCAGGTAACGCTGTAGCATCGGTCTGTTGTGTTCTCGACGAAGAAACGAGGAAATTTATCCTGCCACACCTCTCGCTAGCGGGTGATTCGGATTTGTGACACGTTATGCGGACTCGGACAACCAGCTGTGGAGTTTACCGTGGGCCATTTCAGTCAGCCGGAATCTGCTCGTGTGAAATGAGATCTGCTTCGCTCTGGCGACGTCGAACCTGGTGGGCCCGTTGATCTTGCAGCAGGACTTCCGCCGCGAGGGGCCGTGAGTTGTAATTGGACGCCATCACGAATCCGTAGGCACCAGCGCATTCAATCACCAGAAAATCTCCCACGTTGGCAACGGGCAGTTCACGCGTGCAGACAAAACCACCTTCCTCCTGAGTGAAAATGTCACCAGACTCGCACAGCGGTCCACCGACCACGACGGGTTGACTCGGTCGTTGCGAGTTTCCGTCTTTGGGTGCCAGTGAGATCGGATGGTAGGCGCCGTACATAATGGGTCGGGCTAGGTCGTTAAACCCCGCATCGACCAGGTAAAACGTATTGGCCCCCATCTTCTTGATAGCTCGAATTTCGGTGATCAGGTAGCCTGCCTCGGCGGACAGGTAACGGCCAGGTTCGATCTCCAGCGAAACAGGATGATCGAATGATGCGGCCAGGCGATTGCGCGTCGCATCCCAGAGTTCGAAATAGCGACCGATGTCCAGAGAAGCCTCACCATCACGGTACGGAATCGGAAGTCCACCACCCGCACTGATTGAGGTCAAGGAGCTTCCCACAACTTGTGCACATTGCTCCATGGCACCACAAACTTGTGCCAGATGCTCGAAATCGCTCCCCGACCCGATGTGCATGTGTAAACCAGTTACCGTCAGGTCATGCTGTTGGGCCACGGCCAGGCAGGATTCCAGCTCGTCATGCCAGATGCCGTGTTTTGATTGTTCACCACCGGTGTTGGTTTTTTGGCTGTGTCCGTGCCCGAAACCCGGATTGATGCGCAAGCTGATGTTGCGTGGGCCGCCACTTTCCCCCAGTTGCTCGATCATGTCAGCCGATCCAACGTTGACGTGGATGTCGAGAGCGATCACTTGTTCCAGCGCTTTGCGATCGAAAAGATCTGCGCAAAATACGATAGGAGGTGGCGTGCCGGTGGCAGGAAAACCAGCCGCTTGCGCCCGATAGATCTCTCCGCTACTGACGGCGTCGACCACGACGCCGTGCCGACGGACCAGGTCCAGTATGGCTAGGTTTGAGCAAGCTTTTTGCGCATAGCGGATAACATCAAATTGTCGTAACTCCTCGATGCGTTTGAGGATTTTGCTGGCATCGTAGACATAGGTAGGTGTCTCGAAAGTGCTGGCGAGATCCAGGACATTGATTCCGGCGATTTCGGTGCGAACGGTAGAGAAGGTCGCCGCTGGGTTCATCGTGATTCTCTAATTGTGGAAAGCGGGGCTGGGGATAGAAAACAGCGTGTTTATGTGGCTGCTGTCAGGAAGCGATCGAAGAGGCCACACAAACAGGTTGACAGATTGTTGAAAAGAAACGGCGCCGACTCATGCAAGTCGGCGCCGTAATTGGAGCACAATTCAGCCTGTGGTTGAATTACTAGAAACCACCACCGGCAGCCGGGTCTGGTACCGCCTTGCCCAACAACTCGATGACTCCTTCATCGATTGTCAGCGTGCCACGAACGCCATCCTTGATGGTTTCATAAAGAATGTTTACCTGGTCACTTCCTTGGAGCGTTTCGACTGCTTCCGCCAGACGGTCTAGCGTTTCATCCGGTTGGACAGATGCCATAAATTTCACGATGGCACCCAGCGAGACGACCATTTTCATGGCAGCGCTGGCTTTTGCATTGTTGTCGCCGGAGCTGTCAATGGCTTGTTTCAAGGTGTCTAACGCGTCTTTGCCAAACGCCATGTAGACGGCGTCTTTTCCGATCCCTAAAACACCATCGAGTGCATCCCCTAGTACGAGTTGGGCTTCGCCGGCTGGAATCGGCACATTGAGCGTGTGAAAGTGGATGCCTTTGTACTGATCGGCGTCAACTTTGACTTCGGGAAAATCGGGTTGGTCCTTGGAGAGTTCGACGAGCTTGCGGACAGCAGTATCCAGTTTGTCACCTGCTGCCACTTTGACTCCTGCAATAAAGGTCATTGACTGTTCTTGCAACAACAGCGTGGCAGCTGTATCCAAAACCCCTGTTTTTGCCGTGCTTGTGCCGACGTCAAAGAAAATATCCACGACCTCTTTGACACTGGCCCGAATCTGGGGATCGTTCAACGAGGGGTCATTTTCGAGTTCCGCTAGTACCTGCTCACGGAAAGCGTCGACGGCGACCATCGCTTGCTGAAGATCTTCCGGGCTTACCTTTTGGGTGCTCATAGCTGTGACTGCAGCTCCCGGTAACTGAAACCCGCCAAAGGCTGTTTTGACATCCGCGCTGGCTGCCATCTGCTGGGCGAGTTTAGAGCCGGGTACGGCGGTATAGCTCATATCAAAGAACGTATTCTTCTTTGCCTTGTCGATTCCCATCCCCAGAGTGATCTGGTGAGAATCCTGAATCAGGGACTCCATATTTTCGAGACCCTGATCTACCAGCCCTTCAGCACCTTCGACCCCGGGGGGTAAACCACCGGCTAGAGCTCCTTCATATCCTTGCTTGATTTGCATCACGGCCAGATCCCGAAATGGCTTGGGGATATTCTGGACGTTAATTCGAACAGCCAAATCGTGTGATTTGTCGAGGCCGTCCAGCATGGTTCCAGGATCTTCGGGAAGATCCGCCAGCTGTTCGGACTTATTCGATCCGAATAGCCAGCCACCGTCGACTTTCAAGAAGTAGGGCGCCCCATCTCCGAGATCGACTTTTTTGAGGCCGCCCGCGACGTCTTCAATCTGTGCCATCAGGGCCAATTGAAGAGTTTGCATCACTGCGTTGGCGTCTGAGACGGGGACAAAAAGGACAACCCCCGGAAGGTCTTCCAGCGGGTTTTGAATGCCTTCCATGGTCACATAAGCACCAATGGGCTTGGTGCGATCGATGCCGTTTAGTTGCGGATCGACAATTAATGGAATCAGGGCGCCAAATCCTTGCTGGCCCGCCGCACCGAGTAAATAGTTTGCATCTCCCAGAAGCTCGTTGACACTCGAGATAGAGACGACAGCGATCGGCTTCACGTCCTGGGCTTGCAGCTGGGTACGGGCGGATAACGCCAGTACCAGCGCTAACGCAGCAATCGGCCTGGAATGCAATTTCACGACGGTGTTCTCCTTCAGAAAACAGGTTTTCACTAGAACGGGTACCGGCAGTGAACCCGTTGGACGCTCGGCTTCCAGAATGTAGTACCCACCGGAAGAGGTGGAGGTTTCAGCAAAACGATCAGCCCACAGTGTATGCGATGCCCGTGGCAGCGAACAGAACTAATTGGAGCGGGACCGGGTGGCGACCCCATTAACCGGTTACGGCTGGTTGGTTTCCGGAGTGGCTTTGTCAGACCAGGGGCGCGCAGAGAAATTGCGGTAGATCTGTGCAGTCGCCTGCAGCGACCGGCCACTGGAGTTACTGGCAGATGGAACAGACGGATCTCCTGCCAGCTGGACTGTCCGCCCGGCTGTCTGCAAGTTTTTCTAACCGGTGTTACGGGACACTCGGGCGCAGGAGAAGTCGCTCAACTAGCGTTCTCGGTAAGTGATACGGCCCTTGGTGAGGTCGTAAGGCGAAAGCTCGACTTTTACTCGATCTCCCGGAACAATTCGAATGAAGTGCTTGCGCATGCGGCCGGCGACATGCGCCATGACCTCGGATCCTCCCGAATCCAGACGGACTCGAAATCGTGTATTGGCAAGTGCTTGCGTAACAACTCCCTCGACTTCGAGAGCTTCTTCTTTGTCGGGCATACAGGGCTCCACCGGGTATCACAGACACGTTCGTTGCTAGCGTTGAACGCGATTCGGGTGCCAGTATATCAACGGGAGCAAGTCATTCCAATCCAGTTGTTTCTTCAAGACCAACTTCGGCGAGAAAACGTGTATTTTCTTGCCGTTGACCGATCAGTCTGGTCTTTCACACACACCAAACTTACCGGGAAAACGTTAAAACGCTCCCTGGTCAGCCCCTGACAACTGGATTACTCAGGGTGCCGATGCCACTGATCGAAATATGGACCAGGTCACCATCTTGAAGCGTGAAGTCGCTGTCCGGGACGATTCCTGTTCCGGTCAAGAGAAAGGCACCATTGGGGAAAGAATTCTCACGCCCAAGCCAGCCGAGCAGGTCGTCGAAGGAGCGGGCCATCTCTGAAATACTTGTCTCACCTTGGAAGGCACTGTTGCCATCGCGTTCGATAGACAGCGAAATTTCGAGTGCTGAAGGGTCTGCTACCGAACTGGCGAGCACGATATATGGCCCCAGGCCACAGCATTGGTTGTAAACTTTTGCTTGCGGCAGATAGAGGGGATTCTCACCCTCGATGTCTCGACTGCTCACGTCATTGCCAATGGTGAATCCAACCAATTCGAGACGCGAATTCATGACCAACGCGAGTTCGGGTTCGGGAACATCCCATTTTGAGTCGGCACGAATGCGGACCGGTTCTCCGGGTCCTGAAACGCGGTTGGGTGTTGCTTTGAGGAAGATCTCTGGTCGCGCTGACTGGTAGACACGATCGTAACAGTCTGCAGAGGTCTCCGATTCTTCCATGCGGGCAGTTTGGCTTCGTTTGTACGTCACACCTGCGGCCCAAACTTCCTGGTTGTCGATCGGCGGTAATAGCACGACTTGCTCGAGAGGAATTCCCGTCTCAGCAGCCGGCAGCGCGGCGACAGCTGCGGCGGGGTCATCGGCCTCCAGGATGTCACTCAATTGGCGATATTGGGAGTTACTCGTATCGAGTGGGAATAGCTGATCGTCCCTGATTATGCCGACGGCCACGTCTCCTTGACCGTCTTTGAATCGTGCGAGTTTCATGGGTGGTTATTCCGTGGCTGCGGTTTACTATAAAGTGCGATGAGTACCTGTGCTTGACGAGGTCGCTCTGCCATTTCTGTCTGTTGTCAACAACTACGTCTGGAAATGTGGCCCTGAACTCAATGATCGCTCCAAATCTGGTTGAGCCTTCGGATCCAGTTTCCGTGCATGATACCGCGTATTGCCTCTTCGCCGTACCCTCGTGTTTCCAGGATTCCAACCAACGATTGGAGTTTCGAATAACGATCGAGGTCGTAGGGGGCCTGCTCGGTACCGTAGCCACCATCCAGGTCGGTACCAATTCCAACATGGTCTGCGTTGCCGGCCAATTGGCAGATATGGTCGATGTGCAAAACGATGCGTTCCAGATTGACGCCTGAGGTTTGCGGCGTTGTCACACCTCGTACCCATCCTTCGTGCATCATCCAGGCGTCAAACGCCATGCCAATTACAGCATCGCGTTCGAGTAACGCCTTGATTTGCTCGTCACTGAATTGACGTTGATGTGGTACCAACGCGCGACAATTGTTGTGGCTGGCCCAGACGGGTCCATCGAACAGTTCCAGAGCCTCCCAGAACGCTTCGTCAGTCAAGTGTGTCACATCCAATATGATCCCGAGTTCCATCATTTGTTTGAGCAGGTCACGTCCCAAAGAACTGAGGCCACCTTCCGCACCAGTTCCAGGTGAATAACGGCCGGCTCCATAGTGCGCGGGTCCTAAGGCCCGCAGTCCATATCCGTATGCTGTTTCGAGGTGGTGGGGGGTCAGAATTGAGTCAGCGCCTTCCAGGCTGAGAATGTATCCAATCGGAGCGTCTGCTGGCGGCGAGCCCTGCCACAACTCAAGTTGTTGATTGAGTGAAGCACGGTCAACGATTTGTACAAGTTCGCCGAGACGCTCCATTTCACGGTACCAGGTCAGTTGCGCCTGGGTGATGGACCAGGCAATTTCTGGGCTGTTCCAACCGGGGAGCGGATTTTCTTTACCCACATAACGTCCGATTTGCGTTGCGACGCAGAGGCCAACTTCCGCTTTTCTCATTTCGTCGAAGGTGAGGACTCCCGATCCGCGGTCTGGCTTATCGGTCATTCCCGCTTCGCGGCTCCGCACTTCGTCCAGCGTCTGCGTCAAATCGCGATTCCATTCGACCGCATTCATGGATAAGTCGAGATGTGCATCAAAAATCAACATAGGATTTCTCGGAAAGTCAGAAGGAAGGGGCCGGCGACAGCGCCGAGCGATTAGCCGGATTCACATAGCAGCGCGTCCGTTGTCCCCGAGGCCAGGACAGGTCCGGTCAAACGGGGACAGCTGCACCCACAGTATCCAGATTCACAGTGTGGAGCATCGAAGTCGATCCAGCAAGATACGTGCTTGGGATAAAATTTACGACTGGTCTGCAGGGAGGTGAACGCGCCTATTTTGCTGCTGGGCGTGCGACCTGTGGATTCTCGCGAACGCCCTGACGTAGCTGTCGGGTGTGCCTGAATCTCGGTGAGATTCGTGTTATCTGGCTAGCATGTTTCTGGTAGACTCCGCTGCGAACCCTGGTGGCATCGGTTATCAGGTTATTTGATGGGCGACGCAGGGATCTTGTCTGCAACTAGCGTCAAGACGCCAGCCAACGATTTGTACTGGTTTCGATGAGAAGCCCTGGCAAGCCAATCTCCTGTGACGGGGCGGTCTGAGGATTCAGGAAACAGATTCGCCGACTGCCACGATTGGCGATTATTGATCACTATGGATGGAAATTCACGGGTGAAAGAATGACCAAGTGCGCGCTGATTACCGGTATCACAGGCCAGGATGGATCTTACCTGGCGGAGTGGCTTTTGCAGAACGATTACCAGGTACATGGAATCGTACGTCATACCAGTACTGGCTCGCACGACCGCATCGCTCATTTACAGGATCGCATCACACTCCATGGTGCGGATTTACTGGATGCCAACTCGCTGCGACGCGTGATTGAAAAAGCCGACCCGGATGAATATTACAATTTGGCCGCGATGAGTTTTGTTCCGGTGAGCTGGGAGCAGCCGACACTCACTGCGGAAATTACCGGTTTAGGGGTGTTGCGGGCTTTGGAGGCGATTCGCCAAGTCAATCCGAGCATACGTTTCTACCAGGCATCGTCCAGTGAGATGTTCGGCAAGGTTGTCGAAACACCGCAGTCAGAAAGCACACCCTTCTATCCGCGTAGCCCCTATGCAGTCGCGAAGTTGTACGGACATTGGATTACGGTTAACTATCGCGAAAGTTATGACCTTTTCGCGTGCTCAGGCATTCTTTTTAACCACGAGTCGCCTCGACGTGGAGTCGACTTTGTAACACGCAAGATCTCGCGATCCGCTGCTCGAATCAAGATGGGACTGGATAAGGAGTTGCGGTTGGGAAACCTTGAGGCTCAGCGTGATTGGGGATTTGCCGGAGATTATGTTCGCGCGATGTGGCTGATGCTCCAGCAAGAAGTGCCCGCTGATTATGTGATTGGTACAGGGAGAACGCAGACTGTGGCAGCGTTTGCTGAGGCAGCCTTTGCGCGGGTCGGGCTTGACTGGCGAGAATATGTTGTCGTGGATCCGCGTTTCTACAGGCCTGCTGAAGTCAACTTGTTGCTTTCAGATCCACAAAAAGCGCACGTAGAATTGAATTGGCATCCGGATCACACATTCGAAGACCTAGTCCATATGATGGTCGATGCGGATCTTGAGCAATTGAGATCTGACGGGGTCGGGCCATCCAGGACAAGAGTCGCTGCGTGACCTTTGTGGATGGCAGAGCTGCGAGAAACGAAAGCAGCTGCTGTCGCTTGCTGTTGCGTGGAACGCTGTGAGTCACTCGTGGGCAGCCAGTTTCACAAGCGCCTCACAGCAGGTCGGCGCACGTTCACGTTGTCGGTTCATGACAACGGGCCCGATTATGCCGGATTGGTTGACACCGCCGAGGTCGTGAACATTTCCGACGGATTCCGGTTCCGTACGCTGCATGCTCTCCAGAATTCGCGTTGTTGATATGCCATCAACAGTCCCGGTAATAGCGACCTTGCCACCATAAGACTCGACTGCTTCTTTTCCTACAATTTCCTCAATAGCGTAGGTGCCACCTTTGACGAGGACGTCGGGACGCAAAGCAGAAATAATATGCAGAGGTGTGTTTTCATCAAAAATCGTGACGTAGTCCACGCTTTCCTGTGCCGCGAGTACTGCGGCTCGATCACCTTCTGGAATATGTGGGCGATGTGGCCCTTTCAGTTGGCGGACGCTGGTGTCGCCGTTCATTCCGACGATCAGCACATCCCCCAGTGATGCGGCTTCGGTAAGACAGGCAATATGGCCTGCGTGGAGTAAATCGAAGCAGCCGTTCGTAAAGACTATTTTTTGGCCATTCTGTCGACGTTGATCTAATTTCTGGATGAGCTCGGGGAGCGTCAGAATCTTGGGATGGTGCCTGGTGACGCAGGTCACTGGTTGCTGACGCGAGGTGGTGCTGGTAATACGGGAAGGCCTCAGGCAGGTTGCTTCCAGACCGATTCTGAGATTAGTTAATTGAACATCGCAGCCGGCATCTGCGTGATGTGCCAGACTAATGCCCATGACCGCAAGTACTTTGGCGTCTATTTCAGTGAGGTCTGTTGCGTTAGCAGATGGTGTGGAGAGAGCGTGTCCATTCCCCTCTGCGTCGGTCATAACTAGAGTCTTATGGTCGAATGTGATGATGACCTTTGCCAAATGATGTCTCTGGCAAATCTGTGTACCGACACGTAGTGCATCCTGCGGCGTATTGATTGGTTTACCCGTTGTCAGCTCGGCGCCGTATCGGTTGAGTTGCACGAGGGCCGCTTTCCGATAGCGTCCGAGGCTGTGATTGCCATGGGCTGCAATTATCACGGGGGTGTCGTGTTGTTGTGCTTTTGCAAATACGTCACGGATCAAGCGGTCCTGGTAGAGATCGGAGCTGTCTTCGGTGATAACGAGAGCGTCGTGTGCGCCGATGTTGGCTAGCAGTATTTCGCGAAGCTGAGTCTGGAGTGCAGGTGTCAGGGGCCCAATCGTTTCTTGATCGTCGATTGGGACTGGAGTGACAGCTGATGTTCGTTGCAGTATGTGCGTGTTTGGTCTGAAGCTGGTGGCATGCTTTGCGTCCATCGTTACCAGTCGATCGGAAATGCCACAGGCATTCAAATGCCGACGTAATTCCCACCCCGACGCATCATTTCCCGTCACGCCAACACAGGAGACTGTGGCGTCCAGGTCTCGCATGATCTGACAGATATGGACGGCCCTAGCGAGTCGATAATCGCGTCGAGTGCCTGTTGCGAAGCGGGCGGCTTGCTCCTCTGAGCGCAAGCCGCAGCTATGTTCGGCCAGAAACAGGTCTCCCAGTACGATTAAGTGTGGGTTCGTGAGGTACCCACGCGATACCCCTGTCGTGGGGCGATAGAGAGGTATCGCGGGTTGATGAAGAGGCGTCATCCTTGACGATCTCATGCGGTCCGGTGGGGCAAATCAGAGGAAGCAGTGATGGGTTACGAAGCCGTCCCGGACGATAACAGAAACCGCGGGTTCAAGGAGGAGCAATCAGCCAAAAGAGGGTTTGTACACCGACGCGGGGCCGCTTCTGGTTGGTCACTGAGCGATGCTAGCACTTCCGCGCGGAGCTGCGGTCATAACTCTCGTCAAGCTGCTGCAGAGTGTTGCAGCTTCAAGATCGGTTGCAGGCAAGCTTCCAGGTCGTTTTGCCCGTGAACGAATTGCATGCCAATGTCGAGGGCGTACAACGGGATGCCAGCTAATTCCGACCGGTTGATTTTGACCAGGTCTTTACAGGTACACAGTACGGCATCCACCGTTGGTGTCTGAGCTAACGATGTGGCGAGTGTCTGTAGGTTTTGTTCTGTGTATGCGTAGTGGTCGGGCAAGGCGTGAAATGCCGTGATCTGGCAGCCACAGGTAGCCAGCGTGTGTTGAAAACCGGACGGATTTCCCAGTCCGCAAAAAGCCGCAACCGAGCGGTTACGTAACCACGTCAAGTTGTTTGACGGCGCTTGATGGCGGAGCAACTGACGCGGCTGATGGACTGTTTCAAACCAGACCGCATGTGGTGCGAGCGCTTGAATGCGGTTGCGAATGGTAGTCCGCTGGTGTGCGCTGATCGCATCCGCTCTAGAGAGTCCGATTGCGTCAGCCCGGCAGAGAGAACTCAGCGATTCTCTGAGCATTCCTCGTGGAAAGATGTGATCAAACCCATAGGGTTCCAAGGCATCAATGAGCACAATATCCAGGTCGCGATCCAGTCTGCGGTGTTGAAAACCGTCGTCAAGCAGAATGACCTGGGATTGATGGCCGCAGATAGCTTCGCGGGCGGCCTGTACACGGTTGCGATTTTGAATGTGTGGAATTCTGCCTAGTTTTTCTGCCAATTCGCGCGCTTCGTCATTCAGACTTCCTGGTGCCGCTTTGTAGCCTCGACTGACCAGGGCAACGCGAGAAGATCGGTCTTGAAACCATTGCGCAAGCCATTGTACCAGGGGTGTTTTTCCAGTACCGCCCAGAGTCAGATTGCCAACACTTATGACCGGTGTGTCGACCGTTTCGATTTTGCAGAGGCCATGGTCATAACTCATGTTGCGCAAAGCGATCAGAAACGCGTACGGAGCTTCCAGGCATTGCAACAAGATACGCAGGAGCGAAGCTCGCAATCCCTGTTGGCGGCCACTAACGACTTCGCGAAACTCGGTAGGATTGATCATCCGGACCACGCCCGACAGGGAATAGAGGTCAAGCGATGCTTGAGTCGACAGTCAAGCTTCGAAGTGAAGAGGCTTCTCCAGTTGCAGAACAAAGTGGTTCCGTTTTATTACTCGGACCTTGTCGTGGGGACACCCGGTAACCCGTCCCACGGCCTTTCCAGCAGATTGCCGCGGGAAATTACCACACGCCGAGTCAAGCGTCAACGTGAACCGGCCCACCATCGCAGGAGAACGGCCGTCGAATGAGAAACCGTTTCCAGAGTCAGTGGGGTCGGAGTGAGGTGATTTCCCCGATGGCGCGGGATGTTTCTTGAGACCGTGTGGCCGACCGCCAAGATTGATACACTGAAAGAGCAAACTCATCTGGTGGCGTCTTTGTGTGGGTAGTGATCACATGCCTGGAAATCAATCCTGGCAACGGTATGACTGGCGGCGAAGCTACGCGTGGAATTATGCGCGATTCCCCCAGCCAGCTTCTGTCGAAGTACCGCACGTCGCGGGATCCTGGGAATACTGTGGATTATCCGTTGACTCTCCGCTGGGCGTACCTGCTGGCCCATTATTGAACCGGGGCTGGTGTCTTTATTACGCAAGTCTCGGGTTTGATGTTCTCACCTACAAGACTGTAAGGAGTCGTTCTCACGGCTGTTATGACTTGCCGAATCTGCAACCAGTTGAAGTGGTGCAGCCTTTGATGGGAGGGGAAAGTCGTTTATCAGCATGCGATGTAATGCAGGGGAGTTGGGCTGTTTCATTCGGGATGCCGTCGCGCAGCCCTGATGAATGGCGGGCGGATGTAGAGCAAACGCGCAATGAACTTCCGGAAGGGAAGATTCTCTCGGTATCTGTGGTTGCCACGATACAGCCTGGATGGTCCATCAAGGAGGTTGCTGAAGATTACGCGTTGTGTGCGCGGTGGGCTGTTGATAGTGGCGCGGATTGCGTCGAGACGAATTTCTCTTGCCCCAATGTTTCGACCTGTGACGGTCAATTGTATCAGGAGCCGGCGGCCGCTGGATACGTTGCGTCGACAGTGCGACAAGCAATCGGTGACGTGCCGTACATCATTAAGGTGGGGCATCTACGGACACGCGTAGCTGGCGCCGCTTTGCTCGATGCAGTTGCGCCTTATGTGGATGCCATTGCAATGACTAACAGTATCGCGACGACGGTACAGAAAACGGACCGTCAGCTATTGTTTGACGGTCAGAAACGAGGCATTTGTGGGGCGGCGATTTCGGCGGCATCGATCGAACAAACGCATTGGATGTGCCAGTTGATTGCCCAACGCGAGGAAAATGTACGCTTGATCGGAGTCGGCGGAGTGCGAAGTCTCGTGGAAGTGAATGCCTACATGGACGCAGGAGCGCATGCGGTACAACTAGCAACGGCTGCCATGACAGACCCGTCAATTGGCTTGAGGCTTCGCCGTGCAATGTCGTATGACACGTGGCGTTCGACAAAAATCAGTTAGAACTCAGCAAGAAAGACGGAGAGGGCGATGTCATTAGTTACTGAACATTTCATGCGGGCCAGCCAATCCTTGGCTGGCGGTGTATCCTCCTCGACTCGCGTGAATCAGGCGTTGGGGCACGCGATGAAGTTCGATCGGGCTCAAGGGTGCAGGGTTTGGGATTTGGATGGGCGGGAGTATTTGGATTTATGCTGTAGCCATGGGGCGACGTTACTGGGCCATGGCGATGAGCGTGTCCAACGTGCAGTTGAAGGTGTATTGGCAACAGGAGCTGCTTGTTCTTACGAGAGTGAATTACACACGGAGTTGGCCGAACTGTTATGTGCGACGATTCCTTGTCTGGAGCGAGTGAGGTTCACGGGGTCAGGCACAGAGGCGACCATGCACTGCATACGTTTGGCGCGCGCTGTGACCGACCGCAATTTATTGCTTCGTTTTGAGGGGAATTTTCACGGTTACCATGATCAGGTCATGCTTGGCTCGAGTGAGCCAGGCGCATTTCATCCCACACTCCAGCCCCAGTCGGCAGGTATGGTGCCAGGATTGGAACAGCACATCGTTCAGATTCCCTACAACCGTCCGGATCTTGTCGATGAAGCATTTGCGCGGTTCGGTGACCAGTTGGCAGCGGCCATCTGTGAACCGATCTACTACAACGCCGGATGTGTCGTGCCGACTCCGGAATTTATGCAGACTCTTCGCCAGCGTACGACGCAACACGGTACGGTATTGATCTTTGATGAGGTGTTGAGCGCATTTCGCACTTGTGCCGGAGGAGCGCAGCAGCATTTGGAGGTCATTCCTGATTTATGTACTTTGGGAAAAGCGGTTGGCGGTGGTTATCCGCTGAGTGTGTTTGGCGGTCGTGCTGAATTGATGAAACGACTGATGCCCGAAGGTGACTGCCAACACAGCGGTACCTACAACGGTCACCCTGTTGTGATAGCCGCAGCATTAGCTGCCGTGAGTGCGTACCGAGAAAGCCATTTTTACCCACACATCGAATCCGTGGCTAAACGCTTGTACGGTGGCTTGCGGCAGCTCTTTGAAAGCCAGGGCTTGCCGATTCGGATTCAGGGGCTCGGCGCCCGGTTTGGTGTTTACTGTGGGATTCGTGAAGAAGTACGAAATTACCAGGATACCCTGGGCCACGATCGTGAGATGATGCTGCGGTTTATCGCTGCTGCGATTGAAGAGGGTGTCTATTTTCATGACTACGGTGGGGCGGCGTGTCATCACGGATTTTGTGCAGCGACTAGCCTGGATGACGCGGATGAAATGCTCGACCGATTAGGGCGTGCCGTGTCGACTTTGGTGTAATATGTTCACCCCAAGTGCGAGGTTGCATTGCTTGGGTGCGAACTGCCAGACAGAAGATCCGCTCCGCACTGCGTTACCTGGTCACCGAGTGACACGTCGGGTCTGATCAGCAATACGCCACAGCCAGTTCGTTGTGTCAGACTGAACTAAGCCGCTTTCCTATCCGCGGAAGGTAGGGTGCTTGTCTCGGCTGATTCATGGCGCAGATCTTCTCCATGTTGCATTTCCCAGAGACGTCCCTGGCGAATAAATGTATTGAAGAAGGCAGTTAGCATGCATACCTGGAGACCGGCCAGGCCGTCACGAAAGCCACCGCGCAACACATAGAGATAGACAAACCTCAACAGGGGACGAAAAAAGAGACTGCTGAAAGACGCGCGTTTTCCATTTTCCCAGATGTGTTTGGCGCTGAGCTCAGTGTATTTGATTCGCTTTTCGAGGTAATGGTCATAGTTGCGGACGGTGTAGTGAATCAGACGCTCACGAAGCCAACGTGTTCGCTTCGGCTCAACATCGATTTCTTCATGAACGAGTCGTTTGCCGTAGCGACAGCGGTCACGTCGAATTAGTCGGCACACATCGTCTGTGTTCCATCCCGAGAACTTGATCTCGTGCCCAAGGAAAAAATTGCGGCGATAGATCCAGTAGGCATCAATTTCTTCAGGACTTGATCCAAGCACTTCGCGGATCTCTTCAGCCAAGGACAGAGTGACTCGCTCGTCGGCATCGACGATCAAGACCCAGGGATGTGTTGCTTGCGGGATTGCCCAATTCTTGAAGTCTGCGTAGCCGACAAACGTGCGCTCGATGAGGCGAACATCTTTCTGACACTTAACTATTTCCAGAGTGCGGTCGATGGACCCGGAGTCGGCAACGAGAATTTCATCGGCAACTAATCGAGCCGCTTCGATACAGGATTGTATGTTGCGTTCCTCGTCTCGACAGGGAATCAGAACGGTGATTTTGGGAGTCATAGAGATCAGCTTTGGGGGCATAGAGTGTTTCCCGACAAATCCGGGTCGGCGCAACCGACTGCGCAGAACACGGTCCCATAATCGAGCGTTAGATTCAAGATGAAAACACATTTCAGTAGCGGATGTAACTGCTGTGTGACCAGTCAGTTCTGGCTCCATATTTAATCTTGACCCGATGAAGACACGATGCCTATTCTGAAGCGCGATCCCAAAGATAGAACTTTGGGATCGCGAGGTATTGATGCCACATTTGCATCAGGCAGGCGATCTCACATGGATGACCTGTTCTGCTCTCCTTGC
>PBOG01000212.1 GCA_002724245.1 Planctomycetaceae bacterium | reverse complement strand
TTCATTGTCAGGTTTTGTTTCATTGTCAGGTTTTGTTTCATTGTCAGGTTTTAGGGTGAGGAACGGCGGTGGCACCTGGGTGAATCGGATGGCGCGGCCCGCATTATAGTGCGACAATTGTTTTCGTGAATCGGCAATCGCTGCGTACAGCGGCACCGTCAGTCGGTTAAACAACTTGTGGCGTGATCGATACCGTCGCGGACAGCGTCGGCAATTTGCTGGAGTTCGTCAGGTTGGATGGCGAGTGGGGGCATGACCACGACCACATCTCCCAGCGGACGCAGCCAGACACCGCGCGACAGGGCAAAATCGCAAACACGCTGACCACGACGTTCAGACCACACGAACGGCTCACCTTGCTCACGGTCTCGCACCAGTTCGATTGCGGTAATCAACCCGCGCTGACGTATGTCTCCGACGTGTGGGTGGGAGGCAAGTGGCGCGAGATAATCCGAAAGAAGTCGCGCTTTTTCGGGGATGTGACGAAGTGTTTCTTCTTCGTCGAATACGTCGAGCGTTGCCAAAGCCGCTGCCGCTGCAAGTGGATTTCCGCTAAAGGTGTGTCCGTGATAAAAGGTCCGTGAGTCCGCGTGCGACCCCAGGAAAGCTTCCCAAAGTGGAGTCGTTGCCAGGGTCGCGGAGAGCGGGAGATACCCTCCGGCCAGGCCTTTCCCCAGGCAGAGCAGGTCAGGGCAGACCTGCTCCTGTTCTGAGGCGAACAGTGTTCCGGTTTTTCCCCAGCCGACGGCCACTTCGTCAGCAATGAGCAGGACGTCGAAGCGTCTAGTCAGGTTGCGCACCTCCCGGTAGAAGCCCTCCGGGTGGAAGACCATACCCGCTGCGGCCTGAATCAACGGTTCAATAACGACCGCCGCCAGCTGTTGGTGGTGTGTTTTCAGCAGGGCTTCCAGTTCCTGCAGGTAGAAATCATTGGCACTTTGTGGCGTGACCCCTTTGGGGAGGTGATGGCGATCGGGTATCGGAGCCCGCACGACATCAAACAGCAAGGGCCGAAACATGTTATGGAATCGGTCAACTCCCCCTACGCTAACGCTGCCCAGAGTATCGCCGTGGTAGGCTTGCTGGAATGCGAGATAGCGTGTCTTTTCAGGTTTTGGGTCGGTCCGTTGCTGCCAGTATTGAAAAGCAATCTTGAGCGCGACTTCGACGGCTGCTGCCCCGTCACTGGCGAAGAACACATGCTGCAGTTCCGCTGGTGATCGTTCCACGAGTCGACGCGCCAGCCGAATGGTCGTGGGGTTTGAAGCGCCGAGTGAAGTGACGTGCGAGACCTGGTCCAATTGGTCGCGAATGGCCTGGTTGATGCGTGGGTGGTTGTGTCCGTGCACGTTGCACCAGAGGCTGCTGACACCATCCAGGTAAGGCTGGTCGTGGGTGTCAAAGAGTGTACATCCGTGTGCGCGTTCCACAATGAATGGGGTGTACTCGGCCATCTGTGTAAACGCGTGCCAGACATGTTGCCGATCCCATGCGTGGAGTTCATCGTGTGCTGTTGTCATCGGGGCAATTTACAGACGGAAGAATGGAAGGCGATCAATCGTTCAAGCCGCCGTAGCACGCGACTTCGAACCATTTCCACAAGGGCTTTGAGCCACGAAGTGTTCTGGGCACGGACAGAGCCAATTGCAGGTGGGACGTCGCATTCTTGTCATTACGATGGCAGCGCGACTTGCCGAGCAGCCCGCGTTCAGGCAACAGCATCCTTACGTAGGCAACAGGCTTTGTATTTCTTGCCGCTACCGCAAGGGCAGGGATCGTTGCGGCGTGTTTGAGTTCCGCGATTACGGATTGGCTTCAGACGTTCCGGCTCCGCGCCGTCGTTTGCAGAAGAACTCGAGTCGTCGTATTGGCCTGCGGACGCGGCTTGTTTATGTTCCTCTGCCCCGCCAACCCAGGTTGAACCAACAAAATCCTCGGGGAATTCTTCCATGCGGAAAATCATGTCAGTGATACGTTCACCCAGGGAAAGCCACATCGTATTAAAGAACTCCATACCCTCACGTTTGTATTCGACCTTGGGGTCTTTCTGCGCGTAACCGGCGAGGCCAATTGAGCTGCGCAGATGGTCCATTGCGAGGAGATGGTCCTTCCATGCAGCGTCGACCAGATCCAGCAACAGCAGGCGTTCCATACGGCGCATTTCCGGGTGGAAGCGATCTTCGATTGCGTTATCTACTTCACGCTGCAACGTGTTCCGGTCGATGGTTTTCGTGGCCGGCAGATCGAGTGGTTTGTCGAGGTTTGCGTTGAGCCAGTTAGCGACTTCGTTGCGAACCGATTCGACGTCGCTCGAAGAAAGCGAATCGTCCTGTGTCGCAGTACCTTGCGGGCCAAATAGACGATCAAATAGTTGGTCCGCCTCTGCCTGCAGTTTGAACGAGCGCTTTTGTGAGTCGACGCTATGCGCAACAAGAATCTCGCGGACCTCTTCGCGTTGCTTGCTTCTGAGATCATCGAGTTGAATGTCGCCAGACAGACGTTTTTGCGCCCAATCGACCAGGGGTTCGCGTTCCAGCCGTGCGTTGTCGGCGTTGTTGGAGTATCGCATCAAACCAACCATCACCGGATATTCAGCTTCCTTGGTGTCATAGGCAGAGGTTGCCAGCTCACGCACTTTTGCTTTGAGGGCAGTTGGTTCGAGTTCCTCAATTTGATCGAGATCGACTTCGATTCCGAACTTGCTCTTCAACCAGGCTTGCATCGTGAGCAGGCCAAAACGTTTCTCAAGAAATACTGCTCCGTTGGACAAATCAACTTTGTCGATCGCTTCGTGTGCTTGTTTGATCAGGAGGTCCGCGACGTTGTCTCGTCCGACCTTTTTCAGGTCCCGGTCGCGCAGATTCAATCCCCAGCGTTGGTTGGCGGTTTTGGCGAGAGCGGTCCAGTTCCAGTCACTTTCCTCGACTTCGTAAGGAAGGTTCTCGTCCAACGCATCCATTGTGTTTGATTCAGCTTTGCGTTTGGCTTCGTCAACCGCATAGGCGACAGCATCGGTGAATTCCATGTCATGGAAACTGTTTTCGTCGAACAAGGACTCATCGGATCCTGACAATGCGTGGCTCGCCCAACTCGCAAAGGACTGGGATCCGTAGTCTGGTGCCAGGAAAATATCAAGGTGTTGGTCGACTTGTTCGTGAATCGCGTCGACGATGATGTCGCGACAATTAATGCCGTCCAGAATCCGCTGCCGGTACTGGTAAACGCGTTTCCGCTGCTCGTCCATGACCTCGTCGTATTCGAGCAGGTTCTTGCGCGCGTCAAAGTGACGTTCCTCAACCTTTTTCTGTGCCTTGGCAATGCGGCGGCTCACCATGCCGCTTTCAATCGGCTGATCTTCTTCCCAGCCCATATTGGTGAGGATTTTCTTGACCCATTCACCGGCAAAAATCCGCATCAGGTCATCTTCCAGCGAAAGGAAGAACTGGCTGCTTCCCGGATCACCTTGGCGACCAGTGCGCCCGCGCAATTGAAGGTCGATGCGTCTCGCCTCGTGTCGCTCTGTGCCGATGACGTGCAGGCCTCCGAGTTGTTTAACCTGTTCGCCGGCCTCTTTCATACCCTCGCGTTCATCGATTTCGCGAACGAGCGATTCAAATTCCTCGGGCGGGACGTCCAGACGGGTCTCGTAGCGGTGTTCCAGTGCAGACCATGCCATGGTTTCCGCATTTCCACCAAGAATGATATCCGTTCCGCGTCCCGCCATGTTGGTTGCAATGGTGACGGCATTTAATCGCCCGGCCTGGGCCACGATATCAGCCTCGCGTTCGTGGAACTTGGCGTTCAAGACTTCATGCGAAATCCCACGCTGCTTAAGTAGTTTTGAAATGCGTTCACTTTTCTCAATCGAAACCGTGCCTACCAGAATCGGCCGACCTTTGCGCTGAACCTGAACTTTGTCAGACCGCGGGATGGTGATTTTGTTGTTCTCGTTACGGCATTGAAAGACAAGCTCGTTGTCCGTTTCAGAGATAATGGCACCGACGTAGGTCTCTTTGTCGGTTCTCACTACATCCCATTTGTGGAACTCTTCAATTTCATTGGCAACTGCCAGGAACTTGTGCTTTTCAGTGCTGTAAATCTTGTCTGCGTGTTCCTGACGCTGAAGCGGCCGGTTGGGTGGTATTTCAATCGTGTCGAGGCCGTAGATCTTGGCAAACTCCTCCGCTTCTGTCATTGCGGTACCAGTCATCCCGCAGCATTTGTCATACAGCTTGAAAAAATTCTGCAAGGTAATCGTGGCAAGTGTCTGCGTTTCCTCTTTGATTTTGACTCGTTCCTTGGCCTCGATTGCCTGATGCAGCCCATCGCTCCATTGACGTCCTTCCTGGAGTCGGCCGGTGTGGTCGTCCACAATCACAACCCGTCCCTCTTTAACGACGTATTTGACGTCGCGTTGGTAGAGGTGGTGCGCCTTCAGCGAGTTGTCGATCAGGTGCGGCCAGTCCATGTTGCCCGCGGTGTAAAAACTCTCAACGCCGGCAAGCTTTTCTGCCGTACGGATCCCAGCGTCGGTGAGATGGGCGGTGTGATCCTTTTCGTTGACAACAAAATCTTCACCGGCTTTCAGTTTGCGAGCGATCGTGTCTGCTTCGGCATAACGCCGTACATCGCTGAATGCGGGGCCGCTGATGATCAGCGGCGTGCGCGCTTCGTCAATCAAGATATTGTCGACTTCGTCGACGATGGCAAAGTGCAGTGGGCCTTGCGATTGCTGCAGATGTTTAGGGTAACGTTCATCGTCGCGCGCCGCAGGCCGCATATTATCACGGAGATAGTCGAAGCCGAATTCGTTATTCGTTCCGTACGTGATATCGCAGGAGTAGGCCTCTTGTCGCTCTTCGACGGGCATATTGCTCTGAATGGCGCCGACTGTGAGCCCAAGTCCGCGGTAGATCGGTCCCATCCACTCCATGTCGCGACGCGCGAGATAGTCGTTGACGGTAACGACATGGACACCAGAACCCGTCAAGGCATTGAGATAGGCCGGAAGTGTGGCGACCAGCGTTTTTCCTTCGCCGGTGATCATTTCAGCGATCTTCCCGGAGTGGAGTACCATTCCTCCTACGAGCTGGACATCGTAGTGCCGCATTTCCAGATATCGACGTCCCGCCTCACGACAGGTCGCGAATGCCTCACCGAGCAGGGCATCGAGTGTCTCTCCAGCCCGGAGCCGCTCCCGGAATTTGGTTGTCTGCGCTTTCAGCTCCTCATCGGATAGTTGCTGGAGCGCGGGCTCAAGGGCGTTGATGGCGGCGACTTTGTCTTCGAGTCGGCGCAGTTGGCGCAGATTGTCGGTGCCGATGAAGCGAGTCAATAACCGGGAAAAAAATGTACCAATCGCGCCGAGCAGCAAGCCCAGCTGTTCCCAGATCCGTTCCCAAATACTCATGTTGTTCTTCGCAGTTGCGAAAGGGGTCGGCGCTGGCCGCAAACGCCCGAAGAGAGATATTGCCGGTTTGTTTCTGTACGAAGCGGGGCACCGTACAGACGCGGACAGATGCAAGTTTATGGCGGCTTGCCGACACGGTCAACGTGGATCCCCGGCCCTTGTTTTCTGGTAAGATGGGATTCTCCCGGTGGAGCGGCGGATTCAGGCTTCAGTCGCCATGAGTTGGAGTGTCTATGAGCACTGTTTTCCCGCCTGTTGGCATCGCCCCGGATGGCGCCGGTCGCGGGGTGCAACCTTCCTGGTAACGCATCGTTCGTGAAGAAGTCTCCTGTCACAACTGATATTCGTGGACAGCTGGTTGTCCTGGGTTCAGGAACCTCTGTAGGGGTTCCTGTCGTGGGGTGCGGTTGTGCGGTGTGCCAGGGCGGGGATCCACGGAATCAGCGCACGCGTTGTGCGGTAGTGATGGGGCTCCCTGACGGGAATTTGCTGATCGATACGCCACCCGATTTGCGGACGCAACTACTCAGAGAGCGGATCGGTATTGTCCACAGTGTGCTCTATACGCACGGCCACGCCGACCATATTTTCGGCCTCGATGAGTTGCGCCTGCAGCAGTTCTATCTGGGGCACCCGGTGCCCCTCTACTGCGAACCGGTTGTGGAAGACCGTATCCGGCGTTCCTTTGATTATGCGTTTGATGATCCGGGGACGCGGCACGCAGGCGCGATTCCGCAGTTAGAGATGCATTCCATTTCGACCGATCCATTTGAGTTGCTGGGTAGCCGGGTGACGCCTATCCGGTTGCAGCACGGCCCGCGGTTTGAGGCGCTTGGATTCCGGGTTGGTGGCGTGGCTTACTGCACTGATGCCAACGCCATTCCGGCAGAAAGCTGGTCGCGGCTGGAAGGGTTGGATGTCTTCATTCTCGACGCACTACGCGTGCGGCCGCATGCGACCCATTTTTCACTCGATGAAGCGGTTGCGGTCGCGGAGCGCGTGGGCGCAGCGCAGACCTACTTCACGCACATGAATCACGAAGTAGATCACCATGCGACAAATGAACGGCTGCCGGCATCGATGGAATTAGCCTACGACGGACTGCGGATCAATCTGGTCTGACCAGAAAGCGGCCACATAAGAAAGCCGCCTGATTCGCAATGCGACCGGTTGTCTTGCGACTAGTCTCAGTCTGCTTTGTTGTCGCTGCCTAGCTGCTGAACGTAATCAACCGTAATCGCGATGACTTCGTTGAAGTAGTAATCCCGCTTGACGATTTCATCTTTCTTGTCGTCGCCATCACCGTTCGCCTGCTTTTCGAATTGCTTTTCTTCTTCCTTCTCGGCGTTGAGCTCAGCCCGCATGGCAAAGAATGTTTCACCGTGAAGTGAGACCTGCTTTTGCTTCTTGAATTGTCGGTACCGCTCAATATTTTTCAGTAGTCGATCGAAGTCCTCGGAACCTTCTCGGCGCGTGAGCGAGGTCTCGCGTAATTTTTGTAGTGTTGCCGGCGCCACAAGGTCATATTGATGATGGGCGGCCGGATCGATTTTCTCGAATTCGATGGCATGGTCGAGATCGCTCTCGCCTACGTCCATATGTGTTGAGATGGAGGGGAGAACGACATCCGCCAGCACGCCTCTTTTTTGCGTGCTGTGACCGTTGGGTCGGTAGTATTGCTGCATCGTAATCTTGAGGGCTCCCAGATTGGGAGGATTGGGAATGCGGAACAGCTGCTGGCCAAGGTCAAGCAGGCTCTGGACAGTTCCCTTACCGTGTGTCGTTGCATCACCTACGACCAGGCCGCGTCGATAGTCTTGAATCGCGCCAGCCAGGATTTCACTGGCACTGGCGCTGAATTTGCTCGTGAGAACCACCAGTGGTCCGTCCCAGGCCATTCCACGTTCGGTGTCTTCGTATTTCTGGACACGATCCAAGGCGTCCTTGACCTGTACAACCGGGCCTTGATCGATGAAGAGCCCAGTCATGCTGATGGCCTCATTCAGACTTCCGCCACCATTGCGACGCAGGTCCACGATTACCGCGTCGACTTTTTCCGATCGAAAGTCATCCAGGATTTTGCGTACGTCACGCGTCGTGCTGCGATAGTCTTTCACGCCTTTGCGGGCGGCTTCCATGTCCATATAGAAGCTGGGCAGGTCAATCACGCCGACTTTGTAAGGCGCCCCGTCATCCTTCTTGCCATCTTCGAAGATCACGCTCCGAGCCGCACTGTCTTCAAGCTTGATCTTGTCGCGCGTAATGCTGTAGATCCGTGTGTCGCCGCCCGAGGCGCCGCGGACACCTAGCCTGACGACCGTACCCGCTTTTCCGCGGATCAGTTTGACGACATTGGAGAGTTGCATGTCGACGACTTCGACCATTTCTCCCTCTTCACCTTGGCCAACACTGACAATGCGGTCTTCTACTTTAAGTTGGCCGTCCCGGTCAGCAGCCCCTCCGGGAATGACCTTGGAGACTTCGGTGTATCCGTCAACGACACGTAACGCCGCGCCGATACCTTCGAGTTCAAGCCGCATGATGATGCGGAAATTGTCCAGCGTCGAAGGAGACATGTAGGTTGTATGAGGATCAAATCCAGTCGTGAACGAAGTAAGGTACATTTCTAGCAGCTGGTCACTTTCGGTCTGTGCCATGCGTTTCTGAAAACTTTGGTAGCGGCGAGTGAGTTTGCGGATCGCTTCCTCTCCCTCGGTTTTGTCGCTTTTCAATGCCAGCAGGTCGTATTTGATACGCTTCCGCCAACGCTCGTTTGCTTCTTCTGTCGATGCGGCATGCTGGAGATTCTCTGCATCCGTGTTGAATTGCTCTTTGACTTCGAAGTCATGGGGCAACTTGAGGAGGCCGTCGACGGCGTTTACACGCTCGTTGACGCGTTGTAGGAAGAGCTTGAATACGGTGTAAGCAAATTTGATGTCGCCACGTTTGATCTGGTCGTCCAATTTGTCTTGATTGGCCTGAAACTCGTCGATGTCTGGTTTCAGGAAGTACATCTTCATGGGGTCGAGTGTTTTCAGGAACTGTGTCAGCCCACGCCGTGACATTTCATCATCCAAGGGGTGGCGCAGCAGATGTTGTCGCTTCATCAGTGAGCTGACGACCAGCGTGACATTGCGGTCGTTCGGCTTGGGTCCGTCCAGTTCCGCCTGCACCCCGGCAGCACCGACCGTGGAAAGTGCCAGGAACATGGCCAGCGAGAAAACAATGCGGCGACGTAAGAGAGGCGAAATTGAACGCATGAGCCGTCCTTTTCTTGGATATCGACCAGCAAGGTCGCGAGTCGCGACGCAAGTTGCACTTCCGTCAGGAGTTAACGAAACAGGCACATTCAATGTAAGCATATTCTCATGCTGGGACAAGATCGATGTCTTGACCTGGCAGTCGGCCCGGAACGTTGTTTAGTCGGTAGTTGTGGGCACTGGGCCCTGGTGTGATCTTAGCGGCGTAGGCCAACTTGACGACCCGTAGCGATGTCCACTAGAGAGCGAATGAACCGCATTCTGCCTCCTGGATAGACGCTCGTATGTTCCATATGCTTTAATCGGTAATCAGACTGATGATTTGACGCAGAGTTGTGGGCGGCTGGCAACGCACACGGTTCCGGGCGCTATGAAGTGCCTTGGGCAGGGTGGCGCGAGCTGATGCCCGCTGGTGCCACAGGGGAACTACAGCTCGCGGACGGTCCCGTTGTTAGCTTCAGTCGTTCCTTGTCTGCTACCGTGCGATTGAACAGTGAATGCGTCGTTGACCATGATTCGCGGCGACCGTTTGGGGATGACCACGGTCCTGGATCCGAGTGCAGTCCTGGTGCTCGGTCGCGGCGCAGCCTGCGGACTTGTTCTCGTCGCGCCGAGTGTTTCACGGACACACGCAGAGATCTATTGCGATGGCGAGGACTGGTGGCTGGTTGATAACGACAGCCAAAACGGCACATTCCTGGACGGCCACAAGATTGCGAAAGCCCGCTTGGCCAGCGGTGGCCGGATCCGGATTGGCGAGATGGAGTTCCAGTTTGCTGATGCAGGTGATCTATCGGCGGATGGGGCTGGCGAAAGTCTGACACAGGTCTTGATGGCAGAAACTGAGATGGTCTCTGTGGATTCTGGTGGCTATGCGCCCGAGGTACTGGCCGACCCTGAGCAGGTCCAGGATTGTCTGACTCTGTTTCAAT
>PBOG01000211.1 GCA_002724245.1 Planctomycetaceae bacterium | reverse complement strand
CTACCACTGCAGTATTCTCTATGGACTCGACGATTCACGCAGTCCCGACAACGTTGAGTTTGGAAAATATCTCGCCGGCTGGCGCAAAACCTGTGACCACCTGCTGATCTGGCATTACGACATGAACCCCCGCGAATACTGGTTACCGTTCCCCAACCTGCGCGCACAGCCCGCCAACTTCAGGACCTTCGCCCGCAGTAACGGACGTGGCATCTTCATGCAAGGATGCGCTGAGAACACTGAACTGAGCGACCTGCGCGTCTACGTCATGACCTCGCTCATCTGGGATCCATCGCGCGATATCGACACCCTCATCGATGAGTTCCTCACGTTGTACTACCAACAAGCTGCGCCACCAATTCGTCAGTGGATCGACCTCTTCCACGACCAGGCGTTGGCTTCCGGGAAAATGAGCAACATTAATTCGCCGGCTCAAGGGTATGGTCTCGATGCCCCACTAGGCGAAAAGGGGATGCGGCTGTTCCAACAGGCCATGAAACTTGCGAGGACGCCGGAACTCAAACGTCGGGTTGAGAAGGTTTCCGTGACCGCGTTGCGGCTGGCCGTGGAACCTGTCTGGTGGAATGCCATCGAGGCACCACGGCGCGCCCGCATTCTGAAGACATCAGTCGCGGAAGAGCGGGTATCGCTCACCCCCGCCCAGCTGCAACGGTATCGTACGTTGGTCCGTGAACTGTTCGCCCTGGCCGCTAAACACGGCATGGCCATGTACTATGAAGGCGGCAAACTGGAACGAGCACGGGATGCCATCCGTGGTTATTACGGACTGCAATCCGGGGAGTCCCTGTGATGGAATTGAGCAGGATACAACGCCGCCTGCTGGCCGTCAGGTTTGCACTCTCGGTGCTCATCTTTCTCCAAGGCCAAAAGGCGGACACCGCCGACAATCTACTCACCGACCCCAACTTCCGCCGCGTCCACGAACTCCAACTCGAACTGCCGGATCTCGGGTGGTATTGGCAACGCATTCATACCCCCTGCCAGGTGACCACGACACCTGACTCAGCCACTGTCACTCTTGCAGGCGGCACAGTTTTCCTGGACTCCGCTCCGCGATCCCTGGCCCCCGCGACTCAACATCAGTTCCAAACCGACGTTGCCGGCAACGCGACCTTTTCTATTGAACTGCTGGCTTGGAAGCCAGATGGCCTGCCCGCGGCACCGCATCGCATGGTCCTGCACAAAGCAGCGCCACTATTATCAGGCACCCACACGCTCCGTGTCACCTTCCGCAAACCTGCCGACATGTCGCTGGCGCAAATCCGCCTGGTCGCGGCACAAGGCACTGCCATGGTCCACGCACCGGCACTGAGCGTACGTGCTGCCACGTTGCTCCTGTCCCTCGACGCAGCCAAGCCAGGCCCTCGTCCCACAACACACTGGCGCGACCTTAGCGGACGCAACGGCGACTTCACGATCGGTAAAGGAGTCCGCTACGCAGCGGATCGACCGAGTTATGTCTTTGCAGCTGGTGGCGCGCGGTGTTGTGGTGCCCGCCAAGATAGCGCGGCCTTCGACTTTGAGACCGACACGGCTGCGGGCCCCGGAAACGGCGACCCATTTACTGTTGTTTTCTATGCGAAACTGACCGACGGTCTATCCGGTCCGGGAATCGTCAACAAACTTGCCTCCTCGCAACAACGCGGCTGGTCAGTGGGCCTGATCATGGATGAATTTGGCCTGGACCGCGTGACCACCTTCCAGCAATCCAATCGCGAGCAGCGTACGATCAACGGCTTTCCCGGGCTGGCTGGACAGAGTAACGCACGTCTGAACGTGAAAGACGGCCATTTCCACTGTTTCATCGTCCATTTCACTGGGAGCGGCCAGCGTGATGGATCGGTTTACATTGACGGCAGCAAAGAACCCCTGCCGCTGGTGGGCTGGCCCTTTGGAGCCCTGTCATCAGGATCGATTCGCAACACCGCGCCGCTCTGCATCGGCGCCTTTGGAGAGCATGGCTTTCGTGGCGAAATTGGATTTGTCGAGATCTGGTCAGGCACGCGCCTTGGCAATGGCCTGACACCTGCCGAGTATTCAAGCTTCCGCTACCGGAACGGTAACCCGCGACGGGGTTCGTGACACAACCGCTCCAGATCACCAGACGAACCTGCGGTCGAACTCTGTGGAAACGAATGCCTACTCCCGAGCCGATTTTACCCATTTCGCAATGCGATCCAGCGTGCGCCCATCAAACGTCTCTTCAATCTGCCGATACTCAGCCGGCAAACCCGTCTTGCATTGTTGAAAGAGATGATTCAACCCCGGTAACCGATGGATCTCGTACTGCTCATTGCCCCCCTTGTCCAGCGCAGCGCGAATGGCAGGCAGATTCAAGTCCGGATCGACTTGCAGATCCTTGCTACCATTGAGCACCAGCACTGGGCAACGCACGCGTGCCAGCGCCGTGCCAGGATCGTACGTCAGGAAAAACCGGAACCACGGCCCCAGCAGCCGGGACACCTCGACCCGCGACGCCGCCACGATCGCATGCTGTTGTTCCTCGGGCTTGAGCGTTGCCACAAACGCTTCGAACGTTTGACGGACCTCACCCGGCACCCCGCTCTTTTTGATCGCTGCAAACACAACTTGTTGCACCCGCCGATTCAAAGCGATGTCCGCGGCCTGTGTCCCTGCCACGCGCGCAATTCGTTCAGCCTGGTTCAGCAAAATCTGATCCCCCGGAACCCCCGTCCCGGCCAACAGGACGATCCAGGCCACATCATCGCGTCGCGCCGCGACCATGGGAGCGATATAACCACCTTCGCTGTGCCCGATCAAACCAACCCGGCCTGGATCAATTTCCGGCCGACTCCGCAAATAGTCCATGGCGGCTTCAACATCAGCTGCAAAATCCCGCGAATTGGCCTGGCCGAAGCTTCCCGTCGAGGCACCGACACCGCGGTCGTCGTAACGCAGTACCGCGATCCCCTGACGCGTGAGATGGTCCGCCAGAACCAGGAATGGCTTGTGCTCCATAATCGTCTCATCCCGATCCTGCGGCCCCGATCCGGAAATCAAGACCGCGACAGGAAAAGCCCTCCCCAGCCGAGGCAATGTGAGCGTTCCCGCCAAACGCACCCCCTCACCGGCGCCCGAGAATTCAACATCCTCTACCCGGTAGGAAAACGGCCCGCGCGGCGTCTGTGGGCGAGCCGGGGGCAGAATCGATTTCGTTTCCGCCACCGCTACCCGCCGAAGTACCAGATCAAAACGCCCACCATTCTGTATCCAATGACCGACGATCCTGTTTCGGTCCGCGTTATAACGCCCCTCGAACCGGGCCTTGGTCAAACCAATCTCAAACTCCACCTCAGCTCCGTTGAACATGGGATCAACATGCAGTCCACCCAAACCTTCACTCAAGCTATCCAATTCCACTGAGCGTTTGTTTTCCGTATCCAAGAACACACGAAACTGGAATTCGAATTCCCTCGCACCGGCCTTCATCGTCCCATGCCAGGTCTCCACCTGCTTTCGTGGGGCTGGTGGTGCGGTAGCTTCCAGTTCAAGTGGAAACGACTGTCCCGCCTGGGTAAACGTCCCGGCGATTTGCTGGTTGCCCGCCTGATATTCTCCATCCAGTACGATTCCCAAGCGTTTCGATCGGCAAACAAGCCGACCGGATTTGATCTGGCAGGTATCCATTTGGACGCGTGCGTTTCCTTGGTCGACGCTGATCAAGTCACAGCGCAATCGGCCTTCGGCTGCCCGCGATATATCAAAACGCAGGCGCAACTTTACGCCGCCGGCATCGAGAACGCCTCGCCAGGACTGTGGTATCGTGACATCTTCAGCAGCACCGAGATGACTGGCCAGCCAGCCAGTCAGCAGCCAGACGAGCAACACCAAACGATAGCCAACCGTGTATCGCCCCACTGATCCACTCCCTGGTACACCGGAATTCAGGCCAGAATCTTCTTGACGACGTGCGCTTCGACCACGCCTGTCAATTTCTGATCAAGCCCCTGAAAGGGGAACGTCAAACGCTGGTGATCGATACCCAACTGATGAAGAATTGTGGCGTTCAAATCACGCACATGTACCGCGTCATCTTCAAAACGATTTGTCTTTTTCCCGTCGCGATCAACGATATTGTAACTGTACTCGTCGGTCTGACCGTGGCTGACACCACCTCGAATCCCTCCCCCCGCCAACCATGCCGTAAAACAGCGAGGGTGATGGTCGCGGCCATAATCTTCGCGCGTCTGTTTCCCCTGGCAGTAGACGGTGCGACCAAATTCTCCGCTACAGACGACCAGTGTATCTGCCAGTAAACCACGGTTCTTGAGATCCTTCAACAAGGCGGCCGCAGGCCGGTCAATGTCCGCAGCCTGCGCACGCATTTTACGTGGCAAATTGGAATGATGATCCCAACCTCGATGATACAACTGAATGAAACGGACATTGCGTTCTACCATCCGTCGCGCCAGCAAACAGTTACGGGCAAACGATCCGCTCTTGTGGACTTCCGCACCATACAGGTCGAGAACGTGATCCGGTTCGCCACTGATATCGGTCAGTTCCGGTACGGACGCTTGCATCCGAAAAGCCATTTCCTGCTGCGCAATCGTTGTCTGAATCTCAGGATCACCGATTTCCTCTGCATGCCTCGCATTAAGCCGTCCCACCAGGTCCAGCATGGCTTTCCGACCACGCCGACTTACGCCTCTTGGATTCGAGAGGAACAGCACGGGGTCACCGGCAGCCTGAAACAGTACCCCCTGATGCCGCGAAGGCAGGAAACCCGTACCCCACAGCCGGCTATACAGTGCCTGAACGTTCACTTTATCGCCGGACCAGAACGCCGAGTTGAGTACGATGAAGTCCGGTAGATCACGATTCATCGCACCCAGCCCGTAACTCAACCAGGCACCCAAGCTCGGTTTACCGGGAATCTCCGAACCCGTGCAAATCAATGTTTTTCCCGGATCGTGATTGATCGCGTCGGTATGCATCGACTTGATAAAGCACAAGTCATCGGCCACGGTCGACAAGTGCGGCAACAGTTCGCTCATCCACAACCCGCTCTCGCCTTGCTGTGCGAACTGGAATGTGCTCGGCTGCACCAGATGCGTCTTACCAGTCGTCATCGCCGTCAAACGCTGCCCGTCTCTTACATCATCCGGTAATGGCTGTTTGAATTTCTCCGCCAGGCCTGGCTTGTAGTCGTAAAGATCCAACTGACTCGGAGCACCCGCCATGAAAAGAAAAATCACGCGTTTCGCCTTAGGGACAAAATGTGGCAGCGCGTTGTTGTCGGCCTGCGCCTCTCGTCCACACAAACGGTTCATGGCAATCGCACCGAGGCCAACCCCCGTCTGCCTGAGAAAGTGCCGCCGCTCCGCCAGAGTCGAAAGCTGTTGAGCCAGTTCCATCTCTATTGCCTCGTTTTCGTGATATCCAGGTTCAGCAGCGAATGCATCAACATGGTGTAGGCCGCCAACTCGACCTGTGCTGGGTCCGCAGGCCCCTGGACTCGTTCCTGCTCTTCCGCCGACAAGACGCCTCCCTTCTCCAACACAGCCACCGCCAAAGGGTCATCCTGGTAGACACTCCGAAATGCAGCCAAACCGCCTCGCAACGCCTGCAATTCTCCATCGTTCGGCAACAACGATGTCACCATCTCGTAGGCAACCCGCAGTCGACTCGCTTCGTCCGGATGCCCAAGAATCCGTTCCGCGAAGACCCGAGCTGCGCGGAAATACTCAGTTTCATTCATCAACACCAGCGCCTGCAGGGGTGTGTTGGTTCGCTCGCGTCGCGCGATACAGCGTTCTCTTGTGGGCGCGTCGAAAATGGTCATCTGCGGAGGTGGCATTGCCCTTTTCCAGAAACTGTACACGCTGCGACGAAAGATCTTATCGCCGCTGTCCGCCTGGAAGGCATAGGTACTGGATGAGACCATGGAGACCGATTTCCAAAGATTCGGAGGTTGGGGCGGCTTGACGCTCTGGCCGTACATCCGTGGGTTCAGCAAGCCACTGACGAACAGAATTTGATCCCGCACCGTCTCCGCGTCCAATCGAAAACGTGCGCCTCTGCCCAGCAACCGGTTATCTGGATCGGCCCGGTACGCTTTCTCACCGGCCGCCGATGATTGCCGATACGTTTGCGAAAGAAGGATCTCTCGCATGAGCTGTTTCACATTCCAGCCAGACGCCACAAACCGTCTGGCAAGATCGTCCAACAACTCCGGATGGCTGGGCCATTCACCCTGGGCACCGAAATCCTCCGACGTCTTTACAAGTCCGACACCAAACAGTTGTTGCCAGAAACGATTTACCGCCACACGCGCTGTCAGCGGATTGGCGCCATCAGTCAACCATTCCGCTAGATCCAATCGCGTGGGCGTTTCGGCCGACTTTCGCAATTTAGGCAAAAACGCAGGCGTTCCTCGAAAGACCTGTTCACCGGGCTGATCGTAGGCCCCCCGTATCAGAATATGAGTCGGCCGGATCTCGCTCCGCTCCCGCATCACCAGCGTGGTGGTCATCCGCTTCTGGAGTGCCGCTATCTGCTCACCATTTTTCGCGCCTGCCGATTCAACTACAGCCAAGGCATCCTTGACCGCGGTTGCAGCCGCACCAATCGGCCCATTGTCTCCCTCGCCGCCACCCAAATCAGCCAACGTTTTCTGCAAGGCGGTGCCGGCGGCAGCTAGTTTCCCCTTTGCCGTTTGCAACCCTTGCAATTCGGCTGACTGCGCCGCCGTGGGAACCCGTATGAAGGGCGCATGAATCCCGGAACCTGGTGTCTCCGGCGGTGCGTCAATATTGTTGAAGAAGGCGTAGAGTTGATAAAAGTCACGTTGCGTAATCGGATCGTATTTGTGGTCATGACAAACTGCGCACTGTAACGTCAAACCCAGGAACGCAGTCCCAAATGCAGTGACACGATCGATCACATTGCGAGCAAAACTCTCCGCAGGCAGTGCGGTGCCCCTATCGATCACGAGGTGCAAGCGGTTGAACCCGGACGCGATCTGTTGATCAAGTGTCGCGTCTTTGTACAGATCTCCGGCGACCTGGTGCTCAATGAAACGGTCAAATCGAAGATTGTCATTGAATGCCCGGATTACCCAATCGCGATACGGCGTCACTTCGCGGAAATGATCGTGATGAATGCCGTTGGTATCAGCGAACCGCACCAGATCCAGCCAATAGCGTGCCATGTGTTCTCCGTACTGGACCTGCCCCAGTAACCGATCCACGGCACGTTCATACGCTTTGTCCGATGGATCGCCCAGAAAGTCGGCAATTTCCTGGCGGGTTGGCGGCAGCCCGGTCAAGTCGAGTGTAACGCGGCGTAACAGGCTACGTCGTTCGGCAGCTGGCTGTGGCTTCCATCCCTCCTGCTCAAGGCGCGAAAGCACAAACTGATCGATTCGCTGCGAACTCCAGGTGTCATCATTTACCTCTGGCAGTGCCGTCGGTTGGGGCACCACAAACGCCCAGAACTCTTCGTATTTCGCTCCTTCCAGAATCCAACGGCGAACCAGTTCCGTCTCTTCATCATTCAATCGCGGCTTGTGTGAGTCCCGTGGTGGCATGACCTCGTCCGGGTCAACAGACGTCACCCGACGCCAGAGTGCACTCCCTTCCAGGTCTCCGGCACGCACGACAGGTTTTCCGTCGCGTTCTTCCCCTAACCCCTCACCTGTGAGTGCCGTATCAAACCGCAACTGCGCCTGGCGACTGGCCTTGTTCGGCCCATGACACTGGAAACATCGGTCCGACAAAAGCGGCCTGATGTCGCGATTAAAATTGACGGGTTCAGCCGCCGACGCTGGCGCCACTCCAAGCCCGTTCCATGCTGTGAGCATCAGCCCGACGAGAACTCCAAGTCGCATTGCTTCGCCTCCCCAACCAAATCCGGTGCCGTAGAACGGTGCGCGCGCTATCGTAACGCGCGGCTACGTGACTCGTCTCTGATCGGCAGCCATCATACTGGCTGCCAGCAGCTTCTCCTAGCGCCACACCCAGGATCGTTCCGCCTGCATACCCCGAATCGCGTACTCACCTTATGATGGATTCGCCCAGCAAACGCGAAGCTGCCACGCCACCGGACCCGATTCAGGGAGCCCCTCATGACCACCCCCATCTCAGCCTCACCAACGGCCGACTATTATCAAACCGATTTCGCAGCCAGTGAGTTCTGCGACCGCCGCAGCCGTGTATACGATGCGATGAAGCCGGACGCAATCGGCGTCCTGCGAGGGATGCCCGCAAGCGGTGCTTTCGATCTCTTCCGGCAACACAACGACTTTTACTACCTCTGCGGACTGGAAGTGCCGCACGCCTACCTGTTGCTGGACGGACGCACCCGGCAGACAACGCTCTACCTGCCCCCTCGTGACCCGCACCACGAGCGTAGCGAGGGCCGTACCCTTTCGGCGGATGACGCCCCCGCACTTTGCCAGCTCTCAGGTGTTGATCACGTCCAACCGTTGCCCGCCCTGGAACACGACCTCGGACAGGCCGTCCACGTCTACACTCCCCGGTCACCGGCCGAAGCATACCTGGCCTGCCGCGACACACTGCAGCACGCTCGTCGGATGATTGAAGCCGACCCCTGGGATGGGGGTCCCTCTCTGGAAACGCGTTTCGAAAACCGTCTGAAAGAACTGCTACCTTCCGCCCGCATTTCCGATCTATCACCAATCCTCGACGCCCTGAGGTTGGTCAAAAGTGCGACCGAAGTCGCGGTCATGCGGATCGCCGGCAAGCTCACCGCTTTGGCAGTCACTGAAGCAATGCGTTGCACGCGACCTGGTCTTTACGAATACCAGCTGGCGGCCGTTGCGGACTACTGCTTTCAAGTCAACGGAGCCCGCGGTGGTGGCTATCGGCCGATCGTCGCCAGCGGCGACAACATCTGGAATCCGCACTACTACCGCAATGACGCAGCAGTCGGTGCCAGTGACTGGGTGCTGATGGACTACGCACCAGACGTCCGCAATTACACCAGCGATATCGGCCGCATGTGGCCCGTCAGCGGTTCTTATACCCCCTGGCAGCGCGAACTCTACGGGTTCATGGTCGATTACCACAAAGTCCTGCTCTCGCTGATCCGACCCGGTGTTACCGCCGCCATGATCTATCGGGAAGCGGACCAACAGCTCCGCCCTCGCGTCGAAAACACGACCTGGTCTCGCCCCTCCTTCCGGAAAGCCGCCCTTGAAGTCCTTGTCTATAACCGCCACCTCACCCATCCTGTCGGCATGGCCGTTCACGATGTGGGGGATTACCACGAAGAGCCACTCCGTCCAGGTATTGTCCTGGCGCTGGATCCCCAGTTGTGGATCCCTGATGAGAAGATCTATGTGCGGGTGGAAGACACCGTGGTCGTCACCGAAACAGGCGTCGAAAACCTGACCGCGGACGCGCCCCTCGAACTGGTTGACGTCGAGCGCGTGATGCAGGAACCGGGACTGCTGGCAGCCCGGCCTGATTTGCTGCTTTAACCACTGCCCACCACACCGCCTCCACCCTTGCTGCCATCGCTTGTCACGCGCATGCTGTAGGGAAGAAATCCACAAACCTCCAAGTCATCCCAATAGACCGCACCCGTGCAGGCAGCACGCCATGTCCGCACCTGACCCCAGAGAGCACCAGCCATGCCGGCCTCACCACACACCATTGTCTACACACATACCGATGAAGCACCAGCGCTGGCTACCCAGTCGCTGCTCCCGATCGTGCGTGCATTTACCGCCCCGGCCGGCGTCGACCTGCAGCTTGCGGACATCTCTCTCGCCGGCCGCATCCTGGCTCAGTTCCCCGATCACCTGCAGCCGCAGCAAACCCAGAACGACGCCCTCGCAGAGCTCGGCGACCTGGCCAAGACCCCAGTCGCCAACATAATCAAACTCCCGAATATCAGCGCATCGATACCTCAATTAACTTCCGCCATCGCCGAATTGCGGGAACATGGCTATCAGGTTCCTGAGTTTCCCACAGAACCCAGCGACGAAACGCAGCGTGCGATCCGAGAGGGGTACGCCAAGGTACTGGGAAGTGCCGTGAACCCTGTCTTGCGCGAAGGCAACTCGGATCGTCGCGTGGCCGCGCCGGTCAAAGAATATGCCCGCAACAACCCGCACTCAATGGGGGCCTGGAATGCCGACTCCAGGTCGCGTGTGGCGCACATGCACGACGGTGACTTTTTCGGTAGTGAGCAATCCCACACGCTCGCCGAAGCAACTCAGGTCCGCATCGAATTGACAGCAGAAGACGGAAGTGTATCCGCGCTGCGAGACCCAGTGGAATTGCAGGCGGGTGAAGTGATCGACGCGGCGGTCATGTCCTGTACCGCACTGCGGTCCTACCTCTCCGCAGCAATGGATGAAGCTCGAGCCGACGACGTGCTCCTGTCGCTCCATTTGAAAGCGACCATGATGAAGGTCTCTGACCCCATCCTCTTTGGCCATGCCGTCAGCGTCTATTGCGAAAAAGTACTAAGCGCCTACGCCAGCGAACTGGACGAGATCGGTTTCGACCCGCGCAATGGACTCGGCGACCTGGAAACCAAACTGGAGCGTTTACCCACCACCACACAAGCTGCGATACGGGCAGACCTGGCCGCTCTCTCAGAACACCGCCCTGCTTTGGCGATGGTCGATTCGGACCGCGGGATCACCAACCTCCACGTCCCGAGTGACATCATTATCGACGCTTCGATGCCAGCCGCCATTCGTGCATCCGGGCAGATGTGGGGTCCCGACGGAACGCTACAAGATACGCTCGCGTTAATCCCCGACCGCTGTTACGCCGGCATCTACCAGGAAACGATCCAGTTCTGCAAGACACACGGCGCCTTCGATGTTGCCACGATGGGCAATGTCTCAAACGTCGGGCTGATGGCGCAGAAAGCCCAAGAGTACGGCTCCCATGACAAAACGTTCGAGATACCCCAGGCCGGTATCGTCCGGGTCATCGACCACACCGATAACGTGGTCCTCGAGCATCCCGTTCAATCCGGAGACATCTGGCGCATGTGCCAGACAAAAGATGCTCCCATACGCGACTGGGTTAAATTGGCAGTAAACCGAGCCCGCGCTACCGGTTCTCAGGCCATCTTCTGGCTCAATCCCCAACGTGCGCATGATGTACAACTTATCGCCAAAGTCGGGCAATATTTGCAAGAGCACGATACCGATGGCCTCGACATCCAGATCCTTTCCCCGGTTGAGGCCACCCGCCAGACCTGCACGCGAGCCCGCGACGGCCTCGACACCATCTCGGTAACTGGAAATGTACTCCGCGATTACCTGACCGATCTGTTTCCCATCCTCGAGCTGGGTACGAGTGCCAAGATGCTCTCGATCGTACCCTTGCTGGCAGGGGGCGGATTGTTCGAAACGGGTGCCGGCGGGTCAGCGCCCAAACACGTCCAGCAGTTCGTCGCAGAAGGCCATCTGCGTTGGGATTCGCTTGGAGAGTTTCTCGCCATCGCGGTCTCCCTGGAGACGCTTGCAGAGCAAGCGGGCAGCGCCCAAATACGTCTCCTCGGCGAGGCACTCAATCGGGCGACCGGACAACTACTCACCCAAAACAAGTCGCCCTCGCGCAAGGTGAACGAGCTCGACAACCGAGGCAGCCACTTTTACCTTGCCTTGTATTGGTCTGAAGCATTGGCCAACCAGACAGAAGACACTGAATTACAGGCCCGGTTCGCCCCAATTTTCCAGCAACTGGCCGATGCGGAGGAAACGATCCTGACAGAATTAGACGCGGCCCAGGGTAACCCGGTCGATCTTGGTGGGTACTATCAGCCGGATCGCGAGAAGGTCACCAGCGCCATGCGCCCCAGCCCCACCTTCAATGCGATCGTGGACGGCATCACGGCAACGTAATCTCAGATCCCCGTCGCACATTTTGCGATCGCCCTTGCTGCCTGGAACGATTAAAATTGCGGTCGACGTACGCTACCAGCTTTCAGGAGTCACATGCACTTGGCCCGCCTCACCCCATCGACTACCGCCGCAACCCACCTCGTCGGCGCAGCCTTGTGTGTCTGTCTGGCCAGCGCCACAGCCCCAGCTGCTCCGCCCGGTTTTTCCGACCAGGTACAACCCATCCTGACTGAATTCTGCGTCGGTTGTCACGGTCCCCAAAAGCAGGAGGGCGATGTCCGACTCGATCAACTCGATCCCGATATGGTGGCCGGCAACGACGCCGAACGCTGGCACCAGGCACTTAACCTTATCAACCGCGGCGACATGCCACCCGCCGACGCGCCGCAACCGGATGCCGCCACGCTTGATGTGCTTGTCAATGCGATTCAACGTGAACTGAATCGCGCGATCCAAGCCCGCCAGACATCCCACCGCAAAGTGCTCCGCCGCCTGACCCGCAGCCAGTACACCCGCAGTTTGCAGGAGTTACTGCGTCTACCCATCGATTTTGGAACCGCCCTTCCCGACGATGCCAAATCGCGCACCGGTTTCACCAATAACGGTGCAGTACTCCAGACCACATCGTTGCACCTTGAGTACTACCAGAAAATCGCTCGGCAAGCGCTCAACCAGGCTATCTTCATTGAGAAACCGCCAATCACCCGTTACCGCATTACGCTAGGCACCGACCTCGGGAAAGAGCTACCCAAGGACAAAATCGCGGGCCGTTTTACCGGCTACGTTTCCCAACCCGTGGAACCACGCCACCTCGTCGCCGAGGTGCTCGACCCCCAAGGCCACCCCGTCGATATCGACCCCTCACAGCGACACGGCCGCTACGCAAACGTGTTGCGCAATTTGGGCATTGGCATGCGAGGTTCGGATAAAGAACGCTACCGCATGCATCCGCAAGGTATGTTGCTCGACTCGGCGGTTCCCCACCAGGAAGTCGCGCCCGGATCCTGGCACGGCCCGTCACCTAACCTCAAACTGCTGATTCGCCGAGATTTTCCTGATCGAGGTGATTTTGCCCTGCGCGTCACTGCAGCCCGTGTTGCCAGCCGCACACGGCAACTTCCCACCACCTACCGCGCAGCCAAGCCACTGGCAGTATTACCTGGCCCCGCCGTTGCCCCACCGCCGTCCGACGCGTTGATCCAACAGGCCGCAGATTCCATCTCCAGACAACGCACGGAACTGATCGACGGGCAGCTGCATCCCAAACCAACCGACAAGAATACCAACAGTTCAGCGCAGTTCTCCTTCACCGTCCGCGACGATGATTTGTACCAATGGGACATTGTCTGCCGACGTTTGCAAGCGGACGGGGCCGTTCAGCTTACCGTCGCGGTGACCGACCCGGCGCTCAAGGTCGACACAAAGAAATTGCACACCTCGCCCAGCGTCTCTGGCGCGACGTTCACCGCGAGCCCAGGAATCGTCGCCTTACCTGCAGGACCACGTACCTGCACATTAACCTGGGCAGGTCCACTAGCGATCACAAGCATTCACCTATCTCGTCTGCCAGCGGACCACCCGATCCGCAAACAACGCAGCCGGCAACTCGAGCGCTACCAGCAAGAACGACGCGACCAGAAACAACAGCAACCGGTACTGCAAGTGGCATTGGGAAATCGAACCGATGACGGAATGGACTCCGAGTCTTTCGATCAAGTGCGCCGGCTCACAACCCCATTCAACCAGTTTGACACGTACCAGTTCGTGGGCAGGCTGGAGAATTTGCCTGTTCCGCAAGTCGACCTTAACGAACAGAGCAGTCTGGCCAACATCCTGGTGCTGGCTGTCTGGAACGGCGATTTCGTTAAACAGCGTGACCGTCCCGGAACCAGGATTCAAGTCCGCCAGGTTGAATTCGAAGCTCCCTATTTCCCCACCTGGCCCCCCCTCAGCCACACACACATCTTCTTCGATTCCCCTCACAAAAATCGCCCTGAAGTCTATGCAGAGGAGATCCTCAGCCGATTCATGGGCGCGGCATTTCGACGTCCACTGTATGCCGACGAAGTCACTCCCTACCTGAATTTCTGGAAGTCGATCCGTACGGAGTACGATCATTTCGAAGAAAGCATCAAGGAAGTTCTCGTCGCGGTTCTTTGCTCTCCCAAGTTCCTTTACCTCACCGAAGCGGCAGACGCCGCAAAGACGCCAATCCAGGAAGAACTCGAACTGGCATCTCGGCTCTCTTATTTCCTGTGGAATGGTCCACCTGACCAGAGACTGAAAACCCTCGCCCAGCAACAGGCCCTGCAAAGCGGGCTGTCGGAGGAACTTCCCAGGCTTCTCAAAGACCCTCGGTCCTGGAATTTCATAGAAGCTTTCTGCGATCAATGGCTCAGGATCGATCGCCATGAGGACATGCGTGTTGACGTCCGCAAGCACCCCAGTTTCACGCGCTTCGTCAAAGCGGATCTCACGCGAGAAACCTACCATTTCGTGCGACACGCACTCTGTGAAAACCTGAATCTCTTCACGCTGATCGACTCTGACTTTGTGATCGTCAACCAGAACCTGGCCGAGTTCTACGGACTGACCGGCGTGCGAGGTACCGAATTTCGCGTCGTCCCGGTAAAACCCGCGATGCAACGTGGCGGCCTGCTCACCCAGGCTTCTTTCCTGAGCGGGCACTCCGATGGCGTCCTGGGACACCCGGTAAAACGCGCGGTATGGCTCATGGAGAGAATTCTCGGGCAATCCCCCCCTCCCCCCCCGCCCAACGTCCCCGCACTTCCCTCGGAAAACAACAGCCAGCGGAAACAGAGCATCGCCGAGCAATTGGCAGAGCACCGCAATAACATATCCTGCCGCAATTGCCACAAAAAACTCGATCCCTACGGACTCGTCTTCGAAGATTATAATGGAGCCGGCCTGCTGCACCGGAAACCTGGCAGCAGCGACGACACACAAGTCGTCTTGCCAGGCGGGCAGACCGTCAACGGTGTCCGCGAGATGAAACAACATATACTTAGCGAGAAACGCGACGCGTTTCGCAGCTCGTTGATTGAACACCTGATGACCTACGCACTTGGGCGCGACCTTTCGTTTGCAGATGAACCCGCGATCGAAAAAATTGCCCACCGCGTCGCCCACCGCGAAGATCGCCTGGCCGTTGTTATCGAAGAGATCGTCAACAGCCCTCTCTTTTTGCAAAAACAGTAAACACCTCGCGTCACTCCTGTGAAGTGCGCACCCAATTGCATACCGTGGAGAATCAACCCGATGTCACACCGCTCCTGGCACCTGAACCGACGCAGCTTCCTGCACGGGGTCGGCGTCACACTCACACTTCCCTATCTGGAAGCGATGGGCACGACGGTCAACCAAACTGAGAGCGACACAGCGCGTAAGCGTCTCTGCTGCCTCTATTTCCCTAACGGATGCGGAATCCCCAATCGAGACAAGGATGCCGCCGCGCACTCCCAGTGGAGCTGGTTCCCTCTGGGGGAGGGACGCGACTACGAACTCACCAACACCCTCTCCGTTCTTGGTGACCACCGACAAGACATGTCCATTCTCGGCGAGCTCAGCCACCCACGAAGCCGCGAGCTACTCGGTCACATCGCTGGCGACTCATGGCTCACCGGAGGAGACGTGTCGGGAAGCAACTATCGGAACAATATTTCCATCGACCAGGTTGCCGCCCGCAAACTGGGCGAAAGTACGCGATACCCCTCACTGACACTCTCCGTCGATGGGGGTGTGGGCTATCAATCGCGCGTCTCAACGTTGTCCTTTGACGACTCCGGAAAACCGATACCGGCGGAGCATCGGCACCGCGCCATTTTCGAGCGGTATTTCTCACCCGCAGGCGGTACCACCACCCGCGAACGGCAGGCCCAGCTGCAACGTGGCCGGCGAATCGTCGACCTAGTCCTGGAAGACAGTCGCAGGCTCAGTCGCCAACTGGGCAATACCGACCGCCGCAAACTGGATGAATTCCTGGCATCCTTAAGCCGCGTTGAACAACAAATCCAGCGTAATGAGAAGTGGTTAAATACCCCGCATCCCGACGTAACCGCCGATCACATTGATTTTGAGGTAGACGCCACCAGGAATCCCGAGGCTTATATCCGGTCGATGCTCGACATCATGGTTCTCGGGCTGCAGACGGACATGACCCGCGTAATGACGTACATGCTTGGCCGGGAAGATGGCATCGGTTTCGCCGACCACTTCCCCAAGCTGGCCTGCGGGATCAAACGAGGCCACCACAGTATCAGTCACTCAACCGAATGGGAGAACTGGAGCAATTACGATCGCTGGCTGGCCAGCCACTGCGGCTATTTCCTGGAGCGTCTCAAAACCGTACACGACGAATCCGGACCGCTGCTCGACAATACCCTGGTTTTGTTTGGCAGCGCCTGCAGCACCACCCACAATGCAAGAAACTATCCACTTATTCTTGCCGGTGGAAAAAAGCTCGGTGTGAATCATGGCAGTTACCGCATTTACGGAAACCATATCCCCATGACCAACTTGTTCGTCAGCATGCTCAACACGCTCGACGTGACCACGACCCGGTACTCCGATTCCACTGGCGCTCTGCCAGGAGATCTATTCTCCTGAGCAAAGAGCCTGCCGGATGTGCCGTCCGGAACCCCTGCGTCAGAGTGGCCACACCACCAGGATGAGGGGCGTGGCAACCATGACGATCAGAATCTCCAAAGGCAATCCCATGCGCCAATAGTCGCCAAAGTGATACCCACCTGGCCCCATCACCAGAGCATTGGACTGGTGTCCGATCGGGGTCAGAAATGCGCAACTCGCCCCGACAGCGACCGCCATCAAGAATGGATCGGGGGAGGCATTCAATGCCGTGCCAATCTGTACGGCCACGGGTGCCATCACTAGCGCCGTCGCTGCGTTGTTGATGACATCAGACAAACACATGGTAGCCACCATGACCAACCCGACCACCATCACGGCGGGTAGCCCACTCGTGAGCTGCAGGATTCCATTCGCCATCAACGCCGAACCGCCCGTCGAGGACAAGGCTCCACTCACGGGAATCAGCGCACCCAGCAGGACAATGATCGGCCAATCAATTTCACGGTAAATCTCTCGCGCCGGCAGGATGCCCGTGACCACATACGCCAGCACGGCCCCCAGGAACGCGATCGGCGTCGACAACCAACCGGCAATCGCCAGACCTATCGCCACCGCAAAGATCGCCAAGGCCTCAGCAATCCGTCCAAAACGCACCACCGCCAGATCGCGTCCCTCCAGCGTCAACAGTCCCAGCCTGCCAAACATCAGATCGAGGTCTTCTTCCTCACCTTGCAACAACAGAACGTCGCCAGCTCGAAACCGAACATCGGCCATGCGTCGTCGAATCGGACGCCCCTGCCGAGCAATGGCCAGGAGTACCGCCGCACCTGCACTACGACGCCGGAGATATTTCCGGTCACGTCCCACTAGCAGCGATCCGGGGGTCACCACCGCTTCCACAAATGAGTGATCCCGGGTTTCCAGATTGTCGATGCGGCGTTGGGTCGACTTGGTCAACTCCAACCCGTACTCATTCAAAAGGTCACTCAGATGGGCGGGATCCGCCTTCACCAGAAATTCCTCGGCCGGCTCAATCGCGTGTCGTGGCGAGCTTCTTGAGAAACGTCCGCCGCGGTCGATCCGTCCAATCAACTCCAGACGCTCGCCAGAGAGTTCCTCAACCTGCCCAACCCGCTCACCTATCAGTTTGCTGGTTTCGGGAATCCTGACTTCGGTAATGTATTCGCCAATCCCCGCCAGCGCTTCATGCGCTGGAGACTCGTCCCGGCGGCGGGGAATCAACCGCCACCCTCCCAAGGCAACAAACAACACGCCGCCAATCGCCACGACTCCACCAACGGGTGAAAAATCAAACATCCCAAAGGCACTATCCGCACCAGCCATTTCCCCGCGATACGTCGCAATAATGATGTTCGGCGGTGTACCGATCATCGTCACCATGCCCCCCAGGATACTGGCGAATGCCAGTGGCATCATGATGATCGCCGGCGAACATTTTCTCTCTGCAGCCGACTTGAGCGCCACTGGCAAAAGCAGCGCCAACGCCCCAACGTTGTTCATAAAGGCCGAGCAGACGGCCACCACCACACAGAGGCTCAGCACGTGCGCCGTAGGATTCACTGCCAGCGGCTTCAACTGGCGTGCCAACAGACTCACCGCGCCGGAGTTGCGCAGTGCGCGACTAATCACCAGGACCGCAGCGACCGTAATGACCGCCGGGTGACCAAAACCCAACAAAGCCTCCTGCGCATCCACAATGCCCACTGCGACCAATGTAAACAGGGCGGCTGCAGCGACGATGTCGTAACGCCATTTCCCCCAGGCAAATAGGACGAGTGTCATCGACAACACGCCGAACGCAATCGCCTGATCGTTGGTCATCTCGCGAGTCCCTTCTGCAGTTTCCGCGGCCTAAGATTGCCGCTCCCGCTTCCTGCCTGCCCGGCGGATGCCACACCGTCCTCCCGCGGAGCGCAGAAACGATACCTCCTCTATGGATCGGCCGATCCTGCGACAGCCAACAGAAATTCTCCAACCCACCGCTAGCGGGGTCCTCCGTCAAGGGGCTGACGACATGTATTCGACGAGATTTCTGATCAGGAGAGCATAGTGCATGCCGCGCCGCACGCGTTCGGTGCTGACGCGCGGGTCAAACGCCCCCCCGCCAGACGATTCCCCGGCCGCGTTCCTGCGGCGGGTATTCCACGACGGCTGCGTAGTCAGAAGGCAACTCCAGGCCAGCGGCCCAGTACCCAGCCAACACCTGCCCCTGTTCAGGCCAAAACGGCGCACCGATGGTACCGACATGAACCGGATAGTCCGGCGCGTAATGTAACGGCACCAAGAGCGAACCGGCCGTCGTCAGATGGGCGCCGATACGGCCAATTTACTCCATCAATGGTTCACGCCCGAACCAGGGAGTCCCACTGCCCCGATAAAACCAATGTCGCCTCGCCCAGGACCCGAGGTAAGCCTGGTGCGTAGTAAAAAAAAATGCTCCTTTGGCTCCCTGGGCCACCCGTGTGATAAACCATGACACGCAATTCCGCCGGCGTAGGGAGCGCCGAAATAGTGTACGGTTTCTTAAACGCCTGAATGATGGGCCATTGCAATGCATGCGGATTGGAACACCGCAACTCCGAAAGATAGACGTCCCCATAGAGCCAAGGATCCCGGCCGCTCTGCGCTGTGACCCTGTAACAATCGGACAAAATCACATCCCGGGTTTGTAAGAACTTCCCTTGCGCCTTCTGCTTCAGCGGACCCAGAGGTACGTCCGAATGCGTATAAATCGCAGGGTGGCCAGAGTCGCTCTCGAAGAATCTGTCAGAGACTCTCTGGATCTTCCCAGCGGCCGCAGCGCGTGGTTCATCAAATACCAGGTAGGCCAGCAACTGCAGGTGCGACTTGACCTGGCTAGCATGCCCCGCCGCCAGCTGAAGTACCTGCTGCATGGCGGAATTCCCAGTCACTTGCCCAGGCATGATTGATATGTCCGTGTAGAAATTCAGCGGAGGAAATCAGCTTCATCCCGTACTGACCGGCGACATCCAGCGATTCCGTATTGGCAGCCGGATGGGCCGTGATCAGCGCATTGGTATAGTGGCGGGCCAGAGGTGGAACAATTTCCCACGTCGTTCTTGATACGTTTCCTGGAACGCTCCAGCCAGCTGCTCGTCCATTGGTGCCTGCGTGTACCAGAACCCGAACGGAAAGGTTTCCGCCAACTCCGGGAAACGCTCAAGGGCCCGCAGCGGCTCGGTCGCTACCGCCGATCCCGTCAAGTACACCAACACCGCCATTGACTCCGCGAGCACCACCATGCCCGAATTACCCCCACCACAGGACGATACGATTTACGGTACCGCAGCGCGCCCCGCCCTGGACCCGGACGCGGAGACGATGCGTCGGGTCGGTTACGCCCTGATCGATCGTCTCGTTGCACATCACACTACGCTCCCCGACCAACCGGTTGCCAGGCGTGGGACACGCACCGAATTCGCCTCCCTGGTCGATGAGGCACTTCCGGAAGATCCCCATGCGCTGGACGACTGCCTGGAGTTCTTTTTCCATCGGGTCATCCCCGACCTCACCTTGGTAAACCACCCGCGTTTCCACGGCTATATCCCTTGTCCCTCCAGTTTCGCAGGTGCCCTCGGCGGTATGCTTGCCGCTGGGACGAACCCGTTCTCCGGTAGTTGGCTTGGTGGCTCGACCGTTTGCGCACTCGAGTTGACCGTCCTCCGCTGGATCAAACAAATGCTCGACTTCCCACTCCACTCTGGAGGAATTTTTACCAGTGGTGGTTCGCTGGCAAATCTTGTTGGTCTGGCTGCCGCCAGAACACGCGCGGGAACCGCGGCATTGGAACGCGGTGTTGTTTATGTTTCCCCTGAAGGCCACGCGTCCCTGCGGAAATCCGCAGCCGTCCTTGGATTTCCAAGCGCCGCCATCTGCAACGTTCCCACCAACGCCAATTTCCAAATGGACGTTGACGCGTTGCAGGCGTGCATCGCTCGAGATCGTCGCGGTGGCCGTCTGCCATTGGCCGTTGCCGCGACCGCCGGCACCACCAATTCTGGCGCGATCGACCCGCTCGCAGCCATTGCGGACCTCTGCGCGCGGGAACACATCTGGTTCCACGTCGATGCCGCATACGGCGGATTTGCGGCGATTAGTGCGCGCGGCAAACAGCTGCTGCAGGGTCTGAACCGCGCCGACTCCCTGACCCTCGATCCCCACAAATGGCTCTATTGCCCCATGGGCATAGGTTGCGCATTAGTCCGAGATCCTGAGATACTCAAACGGACGTTCTCCGCCGATGGCGAATACCTCGCCGACCTGCCACGCGACGAAGTCAACTTCCTTGACCACGGACCCGAGCTGTCACGGCCCGCCCGCGTCATCGCAGTCTGGATGTTATTGCGCTCGGCAGGACGCAAGGAACTAGCCAGGCAGATTGAACACGATATGGAACTGGCGCAACTTGCCGCTGACCTGCTGCGTAAGAACCCGCGACTGGAAGTCCAGGATCCAGTCCTGTCCATCGTCACTTTTGGACATCGAAAACAACCTCACGAAACGGAAGTCGACCGCGCACTACGAGACACAAAGCTGATGGAAGCCACGCTCGCCAGCGGCGAGTTGATGTTGTCCACCACCACACTCGCAAGCCGTACCACTCTCAGGCTGGTCGTGATGAACCATCGAACCACGGCGGAAGAAATCCAACGCAGCGTCGCACAAATCCACCAACTCACCCTATAGCCTCTGGCAGACCGTATGTATTGTCGCCCCCCCATCAGCTGCTATGATGCCCCTGCCTGAGCACTGGTCGCCGTGGATTACCTTATGTCTGATGACCCAACCGTGGATTCGACAAGCCACCCGCCTCCCCCCCGTCAAATCCCCCTCCCCAACGGGGCTTCCCCGGCCGCAACGCCTCCTACTCAATCAAAAGGCTGCCGAAACCTGCTACTAGGGTGCGGTTGCCTGACCGCTGTGGGCTTTGTGATCGCGACCGTTGGTTCGTTCTGGGTCGTGAGCAACTGGCGTTTCCTGGCGGCGGAAACTAGCAGCCTGGTCATCAAGCGGGCCATCCGAGAACTACGGATTCCAGCGGAACAACGCCAACGGATTGACCGGCGTCTGGATCAGCTAGCGCAACAATACGCGGACGGCGACCTCAGCGCCGAAGAACTCGGTCAAATCGTCAAGGTGATCAGCGAGAGCCCCTTACTGCCGGCAGCCTCCGCACTCGTGGTGGAACGCCAGTACCTCGATCAATCGGGACTGAACGCCGACGAGAAAGAGGCCGCGCGCCGCGAGATCCAGCGGTTCGCATATGGCTCACTGGACGAATCGATTTCACCTGACACGGTCAGTGCTGTGCTGGATACGATCAGTGATCGTGAGAGCCCGGAGGGCCCACGGACGTTTCGGCAATCGCTCACGGATGAGGAACTGCGAGGTTTTGTGGTCGCCGCGACGGAGGCAGCCAACGAGGCCGGAGTCGCCACGGAGGTCCCCGAGATCAATTTCGCTGACGAATTTGACAAGGCCGTGGATGAAGCACTCGCACCCGGTACGCGCAATCCCTGACTGCGCCCGGGCAAGTCCTGCTGCGTTCCCCGTTACAGGAAGACCTGTTATGCCGGAACCCTCGCCGCGAACCGCCCCCCAGACCACCGCCAGGGTTTTCCTCGAGCTGCGACAGGCCTTGGCAGATAGCGCATTTTTGCGGCGTTATATCTACACGGAGGAGTCAGCCCGTTTCCTGGGGAGCACCTACAAATACGGTATTCACCTGAAGGTCCGGGTGCAGGAACGGGCCCTCATTCGCCACCTCTGTCGCAGCGCTGGGGCAGAAACGACCAACGAACTGCAGACGTTCCTGGCGAGGAGGCTGATCCCCTCGCTTCCCACCGAATTCGTCACCACGGTCGACGTGCCGAGCTCCGTACCCACCGATCAGGCCGGTGACCAGTGCCGCGATCTCGCCGAGCAATCGATCACCCGCGAACTTCCAGCCAGCCTTCCTTACGCGCACTATTTCATGGAGTTGACACGCATGGCAGCGCGGCGTGACGCGCGCTGCGTGACCCCGGCCCGGGTGGAGGAATTCTCAGCCTATCTGGGACATTGTCACCGCAACACCATGGCAAAGGCCCGCCACCGGCATCCCGAGTTGTGGGATAAAACCCGGGGCCACTACGTCCTCGACTCCCGTGGCACCTCTTTTGCCATCCATTTCGTTCAGCAATTGCTCAGGCAGAAGCTATTGAACCAGGGAACACGTTTCCTCGATTTCGGCAGCGGCATCGGGACGATGATCGCGACGGTGCACTACTACAGTCCAGCGCACGCAACGGGTATCGAGCAGCACCCTGGCCTCAACCGCCTCGCGCACTGCCTGTTGAGAAAGCTGTCCCGACTGAAAGCCTATTCCCCTGCTCGCGTCAGTTTGAAAACGGGAAACGCATTTCAGCCGGAGGTCATCGATCTCAGTCGTTACGATCTCTGCTACGTCTACTCGCCCTTGGGGATCGATGTGATTACAGCGGACGCGGTCCTGGAGCGGCTCCGCGTGGGCGCCGTCTTGATTTCCAACCGACGTCCACGGCGTTTCCACGACCGGGTTGAAATCTTACCCGAAATCGGTGGTATTGCCGCCTATCGGAAAGTGGCGCCGTGACCTCACCGAGTCTTTACCGGTGGATCCAATCCGGATAAAGACGGCTTCCCAGGTCGACCGTTCTAGGCCAACTAAATCCAGCCAGGGAAACGTCCGGTTCGCGTCCAAGAATCAACGCGGCCAAAGCTCGCCCTGCGGCGGGCGCCGGCGCAAAGCCGTTCCCACTCCAACCACAATCCGACCAGAACCCGTCCGCCCCCTCCAGTTGACCGACCATCGGATGGCCATCTGGACTCATATCGTAGATGGCCGTAAACCCACCCAGTGAGGGTGTCCGTCGCATCGCGTCGTAACGTTGCGCAATCCCGTCACGCAGCATTTGCTGTTGCTCCGGCGGCACCGACCTGTCAAACAGATCCGGATCCAGCGTCCTTTCCGCACGGCCGAAGTGCGCCGCGCGGTAAACGGCATCACCGACCGCCCGCAAGTACACCTGGTGGACCCCATCGGAGAGTACCGGTCCCACCGTCGCCATTTCTCGTGGCCTGCGAAACAAGCAGGTCGGTGCGGGCTGTACCTCAATCGGCAGCTCCACACCCGCCATCCGGGCAATCCGGTCCGACCAGGGACCCGCGCAATTCACCACCACGGAAGTCGCGATAAGCCCATCGGTCGTCTCGACCCCTGTCATCCGACCCGACTTCGTCCGCAATCCCGTGACCTGGGTTTCCTCTAGAATCTGGGCGCCGTGACGGACTGCCGCAGCAGCAAGGTCAACCGTCGCCTGGTAGGGATCCGCATAGCCACCGCGCGGAAACAGAATTCCCAGCTCACCGTCCCGGAAGTTGGCCATCGGCACCAGCTCCGCCAACTGTGCTGTATCGAGAATCTCCACAGGTTCACCCAGCAACCGTGTCAGTGCCAGATCACCGCCAATCTCCGCGCTATCCAGTGAATTGGTGATACGCAGGAATCCTTGCTGTACAAATCCAGCGTCCCCACCCACAATCTGGTCCCACTGCTCAAACATCCGTGTCGATGCAATCACCAGCTCTACATAAACCCGCTGGTCAAACAGCGGCCGTATCATCGCGCCCGATTGCCCGGTGGGGCCACTTGCGACGCAACTCCGCTCCAGCAGCACCACGCTGCCTGCGCCCGCTACGGCAAGTTGGAAAGCAAGACTGCAGCCATGGACTCCGCCCCCGACAATCACAATGTCCGCTGTCCCAATCACTACCACTCCCTCCTGCTGGACCAACGCCGGCGTCTCCGCTACCTGCGCCCTGTTCGTCAATGGCAGACACCGCCGCCGCACGGCGAACTGTCCGCCGCTGCGCCGGCACGACCCGCCAACGCGGCAAGCAGCAGCTTCATCGCGCCCTCAGCCGCACCCGCCGCGAAACGATCAATCAACTCCCGTCGGGTTCGATCACCCACTTCATAGGTAATCGCAGGAATCCCGAATTGCTCATACGCCCACGATTTTGATGTGCCTCCCCTCGGATTGTGAGAACCATGCCGGCGAAATTCATATTCCGGGAAACGCTGTCGCAGCCCGACGAGCCACCGCCGCGTAAAATCCTTCGGAAACGTCTCGTGCTGGTCGGCTTGGGTATAGAACAAGTTGCGATGCGTAGCGTGGAAATCGAGAAACAGGAAAGGTCGAGCATCTGCTACGGCCGCAACCTTAAGAAGTGCGTCGCGGACCTGCCGCGTTTCCGGTTGCGCAAACAGACGCCAGTCGCGATTCAGATCGACACCATTATTGTTGTGCCGCCAGTGCCCTTGCATCACACCATCCGGATTCATTAACGGGACGACCACTGTGGTGAATGCCTGCCGATATTGGCGTGCCAATAACTCTTTCGCACAGAGCCTTTCGACAAATGCTTGCAGCGCCATCGTTCCGGCAACTTCCGGAGGATGTTGCCGGCTGATGATGAATACCAGATTTGCGGCAGTGGTTTCTCCAATCGTAAGCATGTGCAAGGGTCTTCCACCCAGAGATTGCCCAACCACCGCACGTTGTACAAAGCGATCGTTCGCCAGCTGTTGGCACCACTTATCCAGATCGGCTACGCCAATCAGTGCCGACCCAGCCACCCATAACGGGTGCTCCACGACCGCAGCCAGGGTCAACGTGGCAGAGTGTTGTGCACGGTCGTGACGGTACCGTTCCGCGGAAAGCACATGCCACACCCGGCCATCCGGACTGAGGTGTGGATGGTAGCGGTGGCGGCCCCCTTCGTAGACAAGGTGGACGGTGAGGGTCACCGCTTCCTGAACGTCGACGCGAAACGCATACCACGCACTGTTATTCACCGGCTGGTTTTCCGGACGTACGACCAGCCGATACTCGTGGCGCGCCACGCGCTGACAATCGCTGAGCCGCGCTCCCGGAAAGGCGTTCGTAATACAGACATGATCCGACTCAAATCGCCATGTCCGTTGCGTCTGCAGCGCCACGCGCTGGGCTGGCGCCGACGAGACCGCCACCGCCACCAGCAGCACCACACAACCGACATCCTCCCGCAAGATACGCATCGTTCACCTGAAACACGCGACAATGATCCTCACACCTGGCGCGGTCATCATACCAGACATTGGCTCCGTCGCTGGAATCCCACCTCCGCCACAGGCGCCTTGGTGCGCCCCGCTGGAACACAACATTCCGGCCTGCACATCATCGCGTTTTCAGGCAGGTCACGACAGCACGCAACCATCGATCACCCTTTCCACCCCTGCCTGTGCCCTAGATGAGTAGTGCCCGGACCGACTCCATGGGCACTGGTTGTGTGGCTTCAATCGGCCAACTCGTAATCAGAACTGGACGATTCGCATCTGTCGTCGGAACGCGGCCGTGGGCGCCCCGTATTGGTGTTGGATCCCGGCGGATCAAATCAAAGGGCGCGCGCAACCCCAGCGATTTCTGCACCAACCGCCAGCCCACCTTCAGCTTTCCTTGCCAGCCTGGAGTCCACAGCAACTCAGCTGGATCAAAACCTGGTTTGTCATGAATCGCGACGCAGCCTGCGAAATCCGGAGCCAGTCGCTCTTCGAGCCAGTAAGGGTACGCGAACCAGTGGTCGGGAGCCGCCAATGCCAGCATTTCGCCCGCACGCGCGTGATCGATCCCGGCCTCGCGCATTTCTTCACCATGCATTACCCGCTCGACGCCGTCTGTGTTCGCCAGCAATTTACGGACTTCCCCAACGGCAGACCGCTTATTCACGTAGATGTGCGCTACCTGCTGGTCGCAGACGGCAAATGCGGTCGAAGCACCCGGTTCCAGGAGTTCCCCATTTTCGGCACGCTGAACCTGTAACCAACCGGCCGCACGCAATACACGATTGAGGTAGACCGGTTGCGACACCTTTTCGAAGGCATAATCCGACAACACCGCCACCCGCAGGCCAGCCGCCTGTGCGGCATCAATCAACCGTCCCGCTTCCCGATCGACGGCCTGAAGCGCTGCAGAACCCTGCGGCGACTCGGGCCCATAACGCTGGTGATCGTAGTCCAAGTGCGGCAAATACGTCAGGATCACGCCGTACTGTTGCTGGCCCAGGACATGGAGCGTCGCATCGGCAATCCAACGCGACGAAGTGATATCCGCTGCGGGGCCCCAGAAGCGAAACAAAGGAAATGGTCCCAAACGTTCAACCAGTTCATCGCGCACCGTGGATGGTTCTGTGTAGATGTCAGGCGACTTCCGCCCATCCGCCCAGTACGTAGGACGTTCCGTAACATTGAGGTCTGCCGACGCATGCGTCGCATAACGCCAGAACAGATTCGCGCAGCGGACCCCTGGATCGCGTTCGCGAAAGGCCTCCCACAGCGGGGCACCCGTCAGGAGCCGCGCGGAACGCTGCCAGTTAAGCACCTCTGCCAATTCGCGAAAATACCACCCATTCGCTACGATCCCGTGCTGAACCGGTCTTGTTCCGGTCAAAAGTGTGGCCTGGGAAACACTCGTCAACGCCGGTACCGGCGGCTGAACCGCCAGTCGGCCTCCCACTTCACTCAGTCCCAGCAGATTCGGCGTCGCCGAGGTGATTGCCTCCGCGCCGAGCCCAGCAATATTGATAATCAACAACGATTTATTCATAGGATCTGATTATAGAACACCAGCCCACATATCGACGAGCCAAGCACCGGCTGGGCAGGTGCCCGCCCCTTCAGACGTACTGCCGACCTTCCCGTAGCGATCCCCACTCCCTATAGTGGATTCAGCGTCGACACGTTGGCTTGTCGGCCGCCCCCGTACCCTGCTGACCTTTGTGGGAACGACACTATGGTGACCTATGCTTACGTTTTCGGAATTCTGTTGATCCTCAACGGGGCTGCCGGTTATTTCATGGCAGACGCCGACAGTAAAAGCCTCACCGCCTTCATCCCTTCAGTGGTCGGTGTGCTGCTGGTGCTCTGTGGCGTGATCTCGGCCGTCAAGGAATCCGCACGCATGCACGCCATGCACATCTCTGCCCTGGTGGGCCTGATCGGCGTGCTGGGCGCATTGGGCAATCTTGCCCGCGCCCTGGCCAGCGAAAAAAGCCCCAGCTATCTGGGCCTGACGATGACAGTTGTCATGGGAATCCTCAGCGCCTCCTATGTGGTGGCCTGTATTCAGTCCTTCCGGGCTGCTGGACGCGCCCGTCGTGCCGAGAAAGCCGCTTCCGAATCGGCCTGAACCGGAGAGCTGGCCGCATGGCCACCTGGCTGCGGATCTCACCTTCTTCTCTGCCCGGCCGTTGCCGTACCTTGGCAACACCCGCTACGCACCCGTCCCATCAACTGGCGACCTGCCAGGTCCTCGGCCCTTGCCCGGTTATGATAGGGAGCCCGCTGGGCATCCTGCGGAGGCACGCCCCTGATTTCGAGAGCAACCCGTGCAGTATACCAATCTGGGCAACACCGATTTACGTGTTTCGCGTCTCGCACTGGGACTTGGATTCCGCGGGCAGGATTCTGAACGCGAGGCGCAGCGCCTGATCGAACACGCCATCGCCTCAGGAATCAATTTCATTGATTGTGCCAACAAATACCGCCTCCTGACTGGGGCGCCAAATGAACATGGCAGCTCAGAAGAAATTCTCGGGCGGGTTCTGGCCCAGCACCGCCAGGAGGTCGTGATTACCACCAAAGTGGGTGCCGAAGTCGGACTCGGGTTCGATGGCGGTGGTGGCAGTGGAGCCAACATCGTATTGCAAGCCGAACAGTCTCTGCGGCGTTTGCGGACCGACACAATCGATCTGTACCTGCTGCACGTCTTTGACCACCTCACCCCCCTGGAGGAGACCTTCGCCGCGCTGGACCAACTGGTAAAAAGCGGCAAGGTGAGGCACATCGGGTGCTGCAACTACCAGGCATGGCAACTCTGCAAAGCGCTTTGGACATGTGAGCGGCAAGCGATCACGCGCCCCATCTGCTCACAAAACAACTACAGTCTCCTTAACCGCCAGATCGAACGTGAAATGCTACCGCTGGTCGAAGACCAGCGACTCGGATTAATGGCCTATAGCCCACTTGCTGTTGGCTTGTTGAGTGGCAACTACCAACCGGGCACCGCACCTCCCGCGGGGTCGCTGTGGGACGCTCGGCGTCCCGAATTCGATACCATCATGCGAGGTCCTTCCGCCGACCTGCTGGAGGCCGCTCGCCACACCGCCCAGGCCCGCGGTGTCACCATGCCTCAACTGGCTCTCAACTGGGTCCTCTCCCAACCGCACGTGAGCGTGGCCATCACAGGTGCGGACACGATCACTCAACTCGACGATAACCTCGGAGCATTCGGGTGGTCTCTCAACGAACAGGAGCTCGCAGCGCTCGATCAACATCGCGTCGAATTGACGGTCTGGTGACCACCGGATTACAAGCACGTCACATCACGCGACCTGGGGTCGTCAACTAATTGGCCACTGTGCAACTGACCTTTCAAGGTGCTGTCACGCCAGGGGCCAGCCGCGTCAAAATACCCAGGACCCACCTGCATCTCGGTGAGCAAAACACCTGACCGATGGAGCTTCAAGCGACCGACGACTTGCCCATCCGGGCGAACCGCAAAACTGGCCCATCTGGAAGGGCGCGTGGTACTGTTATTGGCACTAATCCAGAAATAGTTTTCGGCCGCGCGACACGACATCGTGGCCGGAACAATCGTCTTCCAGATGTTGTATTTCGGGTCATCCACCACAGTCGCCCGCGCATTATGGAATGACTGCAAGAGCACTTCCACACCGAGCCTGCGATACTCACGGTACAATTCGGGAAATCGATAGTCGTAGCAAATCAATATTCCACATCGTACACCTCCGATCTTGAACGTCGTGCAATGCCCTCCCGGAGAGTAGTGCGCCAGATCAAATGTCGGTGCGGGGCGCATTTCCCCAGTGCAATAACGTTTGTCATAACGGCCCACAATCCGACCACGCGAATCGATCACGTAGACCGAATTATGCGGCCGAACCCCGGGCGACAACTGGTGCGTCGACCCGAGCGCCACCCACATTTTCAGCCGCCGCGCCGCCTCCTGAATACGTTCGGTTGCATGCCGCAAGGCCGCCCAATCCAGTTGCCCTTCGCCCGGCAAATCGACACCCAAATATCCAGACAACGCGCATTCCGAAAAATGCGCAATCTGGGCGTCTTCCCGGGCAGCTTGTGCCATCTGTTTGAGCACCCAATGGCAGTTGTGCTCGACGTCGGGTTCCACCGAAAATTGACACGTGGCCACACGGAGTGTCTTCACAAGCTCACCTTATGGAAAAACAATACCCAAACTCGATATGAGGCAAACGCCGCTCGATCCCCTCAGCAACCTGAAACCCTATCGCCAGCATAGAGGGTCCGTCGACCGTCGTCAGCCAGTGGGGGGACCACCCTCCACGCGGGCCCAACCAGTTCGGGTTGACTTGGCTGCGATTCTCTGTTGTATTCGCATTCTGGTCAGGCTTCGCGGGTAAGACCCTGCACCGGTCGCTGCCTGCCCGCAGTCCTCCCGCCCCAACACGCCTGTCCAGCATGGACCTCCGCCCCCCCCATCTCCGCGACGTTCGCCCAACAATCGAGCCCCGGTTGTCGACCGGCTCTCCAGACTGGACCATCGTCGACTCCCTGGCAGCCTACGGTGTCGACAGCTGGTCGAATGGGTTCTTCGGTATCTCCCCCCGCGGCGAAGCGGAAGTCTATCTGGATCGCGAGGGCCAACGTATTTCACTGGGCCTTCCTGGCATTGTGGACGAAGCCCAACGCCGAGGCCTGAACACCCCACTCCTGCTCCGCTTCCCCGATCTGCTGGCTGCGCGACTGGACCGACTCAACCAGTCCTTCCACAACGCGATGCAGCGGTGCGACTACCAAGGTTGCTACCGCGGCGTCTACCCCATCAAAGTCAATCAACAGCGTCAGGTTCTCGAAGAGGTAACCCGCTGTGGAAAACGCTATCATTTCGGACTGGAAGTCGGCAGCAAACCTGAGCTGTTGGCGGCCCTGGCGTACCTGCGTGACCCGGAAGCCTTACTCGTCTGCAACGGCTACAAGGACTGCCAGTTTGTCGACCTCGCACTTAGCGCCCAGCAACTGGGTTTGCAAGTTATCCTGGTGTTGGAGATGCCCGGCGAGCTGGAGCTGATTCTCGATCGAGCGGCGCGTCTGGGCGTGACTCCGGCTCTTGGTGTGCGTGCTAAACTCGCTACCCGGCACGAAGGGCAATGGTCACGATCCAGTGGGGACGGCAGTGTATTCGGCCTCAGCGCGGAACAGATTTTACGGGTCGTAGAGACGCTCCGTTCCACCGGCAACCTTTCGTCACTCCGCATGCTCCACTACCACCAGGGATCGCAGATCCCGGACATTCGAGCGATCCGCGATGCGGCCATGGAAGCATCACGCATCTACGTGGAACTGGCGCGTGAGGGTGCGGCAATGGGCTTATTGGACATCGGTGGCGGGCTGGCTGTCGACTACGATGGGTCACAGACCAACAGCACAAGTAGCCGCAACTACGGCACCTTGGAATACGCCTTTGACGTCGTCGAGGCAATCAGCACCGTCTGTGCCGAGACCGGACAGGCACATCCTGACATTGTCAGCGAGTCCGGTCGTGCGTTAACCGCATATTACTCGGCCCTGATATTCAATGTCCTGGAAGTCAACCGCTTCCATGGCCCCACCTCTCCTCAGACCGTCAACGCGCCGTCGCATAACTTTCTCAAGAGCCTGCACGCAGTCGAAGCACGATTGAACGATCACAACATGCAGGAGTGTTACAACGACGCCGTCTATTACCGCAGCGAGCTTCTCGCACTATTCAATCACGGCCGCATTTCCCTCCGGGAGCGGGCTCATGCGGATTACCTTTTTCGTGGGATCTTGTCTCGCCTGCAACGTCGCCTGAAGGGCCTCAGCCACGTCCCGGAAGGATTGGAGTCGCTTCCCGACGGTCACGATGTCTATTACGGCAATTTCAGCATCTTCCAATCCCTCCCCGACAGCTGGGCAATCGACCAGTGGTTTCCCATGATGCCCATTCATCGCCTCAATGAAAGGCCTACACAAAACGCCATCGTGGCAGACATCACCTGTGATTGTGATGGAAGACTGGATGAATTCGTTGTAAATGGACAACGCCGTCCCTGCTTGCCCCTACACACCATCGACTCCACGACTCCCTATCACCTAGGTGTATTCCTGGTAGGTGCGTACCAGGAGACGCTGGGAGACCTGCACAACCTGCTGGGTGACACCAATGTGATCAGTATACAACTCGCCGGAAACGGCCATTCACTCACACACTGTCGTGGCGATTCTCTCGCCGAGGTGCTGGGCTATGTTGCCTACGACCCTTCCCACCTCGTTGACCGCGTTCGGGATCTCGCCGCTTCCGCGGTTCAAGAGGGCAAGCTGAACAGCCAGCAGGCGACAAAGATGGTCGCCACCTACCAGCAGAGTCTCAGCGGCGACACCTATTTCTCCAGTTAATCGCCCTCGTCTCACCACATGCGGTTGGCCTGGCTACCCGTTTAAGGAAGACCGACCGGGGCGATCCCCTTGCCCCGCCTGATTCCGACTCTGGCGTCTGCCTTTTCCCTTCTTTTTGCCACCACTGCGTTCCCGCTTTTTGCCGCCGCGCACGGATCGGTTCGCTCGGTCTCGGCGTTCCTGAATTGCCTCGCGTGGTGGTTTCTCGGGGATCAGACAATCACAACCCGTACCGATCAAATCCTGCCGGCCGGCCTTTTCCAAAGCCTTCCGAACGTCAAAATAGTTCGCCGGCGCAAAAAACTGCAGCAGTGCTCGTTGCAACTTCCGGTCGCGCAGATGTTGCGCCACATAGACGGGCTTGCGTGTAAACGGATCCAGTCCGGTGTAGTACATAGCCGTCGCCACATCAAAAGGTGCCGGAATGAAGTCCTGGACCTGGTCGGGGCGATAACCACTACGCTTCAAAAACACCGCCAGCTCGATCATCGCCTTGAGGTCGCTGCCCGGATGGCTCGCGATGTAGTACGGCACCAGATACTGCTTCTTCCCCGCGTCGCGTGACTCCTTTTCAAACGTTTCCGCAAACTTCTCGAAATCATCGTTGGCCGGCTTGCGCATCAGATTCAATACCTTCTCGTCGGTGTGTTCTGGCGCTACCTTGAGGTGCCCACCTACGTGGTGGGTTGTCAAATCCCGCATATACTCTGGTGACCGCCTGGCCAAATCCATGCGAATGCCGCTGGCCACAAAGACTTTCTTAATGCCCGGGGTCTCCCGCGCACTCTTCATTAATTCAATCAACGGCGCGTGGTCGGTGTCCAGTAATTTGCAGATTGTGGGGTGAATGCACGACTGGCGCCGACACACGGCTTCGACTTCCGGTTTCCGGCAACGCATCTGATACATATTCGCGGTAGGTCCGCCAATGTCGCTGACCACCCCCTTGAAGTCGGGGTCCGCAGCCAGACCATCAATCTCTGACTGAATCGAACCCTGGCTCCGCGACTGGATAATCCGCCCCTGATGTGTCGTGATCGAACAGAAAGTACACCCACCAAAACATCCCCGCATGATCGTCACCGAGTCCTTGATCATCTCGTATGCGGGGATCGACTCCTGATAACTGAAATGCGGTTTGCGGGTGTAAGGCAAACCATAGATCGTATCCATGGCTTCCTGGGAAACGGGCAAAGCAGGTGGATTTGCCACCACGGCCTGCCGATCGTGCCACTGGACAACACGCCGCGCGTTGTGCGGATTTGTCTCGTTGTGAATCATCCGAGTGGCTTCTGCAAACAATCGTTTGTCCGCGCTGACGTCTTCGTAACTCGGCAGCGTGAGGGCATCCTCCGGCGGCGTCTCCGACGCACCCATCGCATACGCAACACCTCGCAACTCCCGCAAGTCACGGACTGCGCCACCTGCATCCAATCGTCGCGCGATCTCCAGGATCAGCTCTTCTCCCATCCCAAACACGAGCAAATCAGCTTTACAATCGAGCAGAATAGAACGCCGGACCTTGTCGCTCCAATAATCGTAGTGCGCCAATCTTCGCAGAGACGCTTCGACTCCACCGGCGATGACCGGTACACCCTTATAAGCCTCCCGCGCCCGCTGGCAATACGACAACGTCGCCCGATCCGGCCGCAATCCAATCCTCCCGCCGGGTGAGTACGCGTCGTCATTACGAACCTTCCGGTTCGCAGTGTAGTGGTTAATCATTGAGTCCATATTGCCGGCGCTGATCGCGTAGAACAGACGCGGTTTTCCAAACCGCCGCCAAGCCTCACAGTTTTGCCAGTCTGGTTGGCTGACGATCCCCACCCGAAAGCCCGCGGCCACCAGTACCCGGCCCAGAATCGCCATGGCAAAACTGGGATGGTCCACGTAGGCGTCGCCAGTCACGAACACCACATCGACTTCGGTCCACCCCCAGTCGCGCATTTCCTCCGCGCTCATGGGTAGCGGCCGGGTTGCCCGTTCAATCCCCGAGGCCGCCACCAGGCTCTCCAGTGCGCCAGGGCTGTCACTCGGTTGATTAAGGATCGGCAATTCGTGAAAAGACTGCGCCATGGGAAGTACGGCCCGTTGCAAGGAGTGTGAGGCTTCATTGTAGGTGTCGGGAGAACTCGTCCGCCAGTCCACACGCATTCCCGACAATACAGGTCATTCCGGTCACGTCAATTGCCACAACACCAACAGACTTCCTGCCTGAACCAGAATTCCCCACGTGTCCGCTTGAGCCCGACACCGCCCGTGTCGTAGAGTACTTTTCCCGGCGAGTTGGCGTTCAAGACGATTGAAACTCTCGCCTGCCAACCTTTTCCCAGGCACCTGCGCATGAACGTTTACGAAGAATCTCGCCAGACGCTGAACCGAGACGGCTTTGTGGTCCTGCGCCAATTCTTGTCGCCGACCGGCCTCCGGGAACTCACGGATGCTCTCGAACGTTACATCCGCGAAGTAGTGCCCGGATTACCAGACAGCAGCGCGTTCTACCACGACCGCGCACGCCCCGAAACGCTAAAACAAATGCAGCACTTCCAGCGGGCTCCTTTTCTTACCGACTACCCGTTGCAGGACGAGTGGCTGGCAATGGCGGCCGGCTTGCTCGGTGAACCGGCCGTATCTATGGGCCCCGAGTGGTTCAACAAACCACCTGGCGTCGAACACCCCACTCCACCCCACCAGGACAACTTCTACTTCAAGCTCTCCCCGCCACAGGTGATCACCGCCTGGCTGGCGCTCGATCCCACCGACGAAGAGAACGGCTGTCTCCGGTACGTTACCGGGTCCCATCAGCGGGGTCTGCGATCCCATGCCGAAACCCAGGTGCTGGGGTTCTCCCAGGGGATTACGGACTATGGCCCTGATGATGCCGCCCGCGAATCCGCTGTTACTCTGCACCCCGGTGACCTGGCCGTGCACCACGGAGAAACCATTCACCTCGCAGATGCCAACCATTCATCGACACGACAGCGCCGGGCCTTTGCCCTGGTCTATCGAGGTGTCAGCGCGCATGTAGACGCCGATGCCAAAGAACGGCACCAGAGTTCAGTCAACCGCCAGCACATGGGCTTCGGACTCAAGCCCCGTGATGCGTCATCCTGACTAGCCCCGTAATCTCCTCGATGAAAGCAGCCTGGATGACCAACGCACCCGATCGTATCTCCCTGGCCGTGATTGGTGCCGGTCAGATGGGACGGCAGCACGCCGCCCTCATCACTGGACAGAAAGCTTGCTCATTGGCCGCGATTTGCGATGTCAACCCGACGGCTTGCTCCGTCGCAGATCACTTTGGAGTTTCCTTTTATCGCACACTACCTGAACTACTGGAACGCGAGCGGATACACGGTGCAATCATTGCCACACCGAACGCGGAACACGCCCGCGAGGCCGTACACTGCCTTCAGCAAGGCGTGCCGGTGCTGATCGAAAAGCCGATTGCGGACACGCTCGAAGCCGCTCGCCAAATCATCGATGCCAGCGACGCGACAAAAACCGCCGTCCTGGTCGGCCATCACCGCCGCCACAATCCACTCGTTCGGCAAGCCCACGCAATCCTGCAAAGCGACACCGTCGGTCCGCTAGTCGGTGTCTCCGTCCTCTGGACCCTCTGCAAACCCGACGAATACTACCAACAAGCATGGCGATGCATTCCACCGGCTGGCGGACCCACCCTCATTAACTTGATACATGATCTGGACAGCCTGCGTTACTGGTGCGGTGACATCAGTGAAGTTTTCGCCCACACCAGTTCTGCCACTCGTCAGCTGGAGGTAGAGGACTCCCTGTCCATCACGCTCCGGTTCGAAAACGGCGCGCTCGGATCGATTTTCGCTTCCGACACCACCCCCGCGCCCTGGTCGTACGAAGCCACCACAGGAGAAAACCCCACCTATGATCACGTCTCCGAAAACTGCTACCACTTCTGCGGAGTCCGAGGGTCACTTGCCTTTCCACAGTTGACCACGTGGAGCTACCCTGAGGGCAGTCCACGGGGCTGGCAGCACCCTCTGGCACATCGCCAATGGACCGCCAGAACCGCAGACCCGCTGAGCCTTCAACTCGAACATTTTTGCCAGGTCATCCAACAGCAGGAAACGCCTTTGAGTGACGCCTATGATGCCAGCAGATCGCTGGCCACGGCGCTGGCGGTACTAGAATCGGCCTCCCAAGGCCGTCCGATTTCGATCAAACAACCGTAACAGGAACATCCGAGATGCAACTCACATCAAGCCAACTCCAGGAGTTTGAGCACCGAGGTTTCGTCTTCCTGCCTTCGTTGCTGCCGGCCGGTCTGGTCGAGGAGCTTCAAGCTACCCTGCCAGAATTGCTGCGTCGCAAGGGGCCGGAAGTGGTGCCAGAAAAGGACCAGCCAGACACCGCGAGACTCGTGTTCGGAGCGCATCACTACGACGACGTGTTCCGCAAGCTGTCACTCAGTGCGCAACTCCTTCACCCTGTGCAGCAACTACTGCGCGACGACGTCTATCTCCACCAGAGCCGCCTCAATCCGAAATACGGATTCGGTCACGGAGACTCCTGGGCCTGGCATCAGGATTATCCCCCCTGGCACACGATTGACGGAATGCCGATGCCTCATTGTGTCATGGCTTCCGTCTTCGTCGACGACTGCACGACGGTCAACTCTCCGCTCCTGGTACTTCCCGGATCACACCGCCACGGATTACTCGACTCGCGTTTGCACGAGGACGCTGACGGGCGCGGCTACGAGCTCCACCACCTTGATAACCCGACACTGATCCGACTAGCGGGCGAGCACGGAATCGAACCTCTGATCGGCCCCGCTGGCTCAGTGGCTTTCGTCCATTGCAACCTGGTCCACGGATCCGCGAACAACGTATCACCCTGGCGCCGCGCCATTGCCTACCTGATCTACAATGCCGTCAGCAATGCCTGCACAAAAACGGAACGCCCCTGGTACCAGAACGAACGCGACTTCTCACCACTGCAGCCGTTCTCCGATCCGTCGTGCTGATCCGTGACCAGTATCTGAGCGCAAAAAAAACCAGCGGCAAATCGAATTGCCGCTGGTTTGCAAACTAGCTCATTCAATCACTGACGCTGGCTACACCAGTTCGGCAATCGGTTCTTTTTCAGTCAGATACTGTGGACGACCAGCAGGATCTGCAATCGTGGCATTGCGAGTATCGATGCCCAGGTTCTTGTAGACGGTCGCAAAGATCTCCTGAACGTGGACAGGTCGCGAATGGGCGTGTTCACCAAGACGATTGGTACTTCCAATCGCTTGTCCGGTCTGCATGCCACCGCCGGCCATGTAAGCACAGCTGACTTGCGTCCAGTGGTCGCGTCCCGCACTCTTGTTGATACGCGGTGTTCGACCAAACTCACCCCACACCAGTACCGTCACATCGTCGAGCATCCCGCGTTCTTCCAGGTCGGTGACCAGGGCTGCCACAGCCTGATCAATCCGAACTCCGTGATGCCGCACCAGGCCTTCATTATTTCCGTGGCTGTCCCACCGTCCGTAGGTCAGGGTCACACAGCGAACTCCCGCTTCCACGAGCCGACGCGCCATCAAAATCTGTTCGTTGTTTGTCGCGGCTCCGTCATACTGGTACTGATACGGTTTGCCCGTACCATAACGGGCCCGAATTTCTGGATCTTCCTTTGAAACGTCAAGCGCGTCGACCATTTTGCTGGAAGCGAGCACGTCAAAGGCCTGCTGTTCGTACGCGTCCAGGGCTCGCAGTTGGCCGCTCGAATCCGCTTCTCGACGCAAGCGATCGACACTGGTCAGCAGCGCTTTGCGGTTACCCAGGCGATCCAGCGAAATCCCGCTGAGCTTCATATCAGCCAGGCCCTGTCCTTCCGGTTTAAAGGGAGCATAGCTGGCCCCAAGAAACCCAGGTTTGCCTGGATCGCGCCACACGCCCGCGGTAACCATCCCGACGTAGGGAGGCACGCTCTTGTGGACCGGACCTTCCAGCTTGTGTAGCACGCTGCCCATCGCCGGGCGTCCTCCCATGGCGCGGAGATCGGCGTGCCGCCAACCGGTCATGCATTGGAACGAGTCGTGCCGACCCTCGCAGCCGACGACGGCGCGCAAGACAGCTGACTTGTCCATGATCTGCGCGATTTTCGGGAAACACTCACCAATCTGGATTCCGGGAACATTCGTAGCGATGGGCTGGAAAGGTCCGCGGATCTCTTTAGGCGCTTCCGTCTTGATCTCCCACATATCCTGATGCGGGGGACCACCACCCAGGAAAATGTTAATCACCGACTTGTGTTTTTGCGTCACCGCACCGGAGGCCTCGCCTCGAAACAGATCTGCGAGGTTGAGTCCCATGGCACCCACGCCCAAGGACCCAATCTTCAAAAAACTGCGGCGCGAAACACCATCACAATACGCACCACGCCCCGCTTGACCGCCAGTAATTGTTAACATGGGACATCTCCATGGATTCTGTGTTCTGAACGGTTCTATTTTCCTTTGGGAAGCACTGGTGTGTCAACCTGACTTGGCAGGCCGACTCACCTTGCGTCTTCCATACGCTCTAAATCGACCAGATAATCCCGGTGAATCAAGAAGAAATAGCCTGAGCGCCTGGCGGCACACCCCTCTCCAGGCGGGTTTCCTCAGAAGACCCCTGGTCCCAACGGGTCATCCATACCATATACACCGACCCACACAGGGAGAGCGCCGCAGAGAGTCCGAATAGCCAGGGACCAAGGCCCAGGCCTGGAACCGCCCAGGGGCCAAGAACGACAGTCCCGCCGTAAATCAACACGCCTACGAGCGGCGCTAACAGCCCTCGCAGACCGGTCAACGCCACGTGGATACTGTTGTACAACGTGACGCGTTCGCGATCGGCGAAATAGAGGCTTCCGGTCAACCAGTTGATCGTACTGCCGCCCATCCCAACGGCGTGCACAATCGAACCGATCAAAAACGGCCAGGCCTGCTGGGTCAATCCTCCATAACAGTGAAACCCGTAGGCGACGCATTGAATCGAATTGAACAGCGCACGGCCAGACATCGGATTCATCCGGTCCAGCAGACGCCCCCACAGGGGTGCGGACCCCGCCATACAAAGCGCCGGTATGACCGCCACGATCCAGAACACTGCACGATCCGAGGCCAACGCATTCACCTTAAGTGACTCCGCCACAAAAGCATGTGCCATGTGATTGGCGAAACCCGCAAAAAAGAAACCAATCTGATACAGCACAAATCGCCGATCCGCGAGGAAAACACGTGCACCGGACCAGAAGGCGCGGTGCGGAGGCCGGTCCTCACCCGACCGGAACAACAGACGTTGCCGCACGGGAATCCTGGCATAGGCAAATGCGGAACAAGCCAGCGCAATACCGACCGCCCAGTACGGTACGAAATAAAGTGCTGGCCGCCACATGACCCAGAATGTCGCGGCGACAGTCACACACAGACCGGACACCGCAGCGACCGCCTTGACCCAGCCCACCGCCGTACCACGATGGGTCGCCGGATAAAGCACGCGAAACATGTTCATTTCGGCCACCCGCGGAAAAACACGGATGATAAAGGCCACCCCGATAATCGCCGCAAAAAATCCCGCGTTCTGCAGCGTGCAGGTCGCAAAGAGGATCCCCGCTGCCACTAGGTTGGGGACAATTACCATCAGCCGCATGGAGACATTCTTGCCACAGTAACCGACGAGCGGACTCAGCAAGCTGCTGCCACCGAACATGGCCGCCACGAACATCAAGTGTTCCTTCGTCCCACCTGGTGTGAAGACCTCGCTCTTGAGCGTGGCCAGCGCCAGACCGAACAATGCCACAAACGCCCCGGACCCGATGTTATAGAACGTCTCGTAGAAGAGTGCCGGACGGCAACTTGGAGGCATCCGCTGCAGCGTCGAGAGAAACGGCTTGAAACACCGCAACCAAAGCCGAGGCGTGGGATAACGAGCGCGAGAATTCTTGGCGGGCATATTCTGGCTAAGGGGTACGGCGACCTGCGTCTCGAGTGGACCTGTGGCACGATCGCGATCGCCAAATTCGATGGCCCGACAGTCGATCATACCATCTCGGACACTGCCTGATCAGTCCACGCCGACGGACCACGCCGCGAATCTGTGGATTGGCAGCGGAGGCCACCTCCGGACGCCAGTAGCACCCAACCCGTACGGATATCTGCCACGCCGGATCCGCGTCTCACAGCAACACTACTGCCAGCGACAGAGGCCCGTTCAACCGACAAGTTGGCGGATGACTTGTGCGCGATAGACGTCGGTCAGTCGCTCACTGCGACCATTGTGGCGGTAATCAAGCTCTTCGTGATCCAATCCGAGCAAGTGCAGGATTGTGGCGTGATAATCCGATACTTTAGTGCGATTGACGACCGCGCGGTAACCAAATTCATCGGTTTCACCATACGTCTGCCCACCCCGGACCCCGCCACCGGCCATCCAGACACTGTACCCGTAGGGATGATGGTCGCGTCCCTCGTTTCCGCGTCCCGCATCTTTTCCGCGTAACTCCGCAGCAGGCGTCCGCCCAAACTCCCCACCCCACAGCACTAGAGTGCTGTCCAGCAGCCCCCGCTGCGCTAAATCCGTCAACAACGCACCGATGGGTTGATCTGTCTGTGCACAACAACTCGTGGTATTCGCTACGTTGCTTTGGTGCGTATCCCAGGGTTGCCCCTTCATCATGATTTGCACATAGCGGACACCGCGTTCGACCAGGCGGCGTGCCATCAAACACCGCCGCCCATACGACGCGGTGGTCTCCTCTGTGAGCCCATACGCTTCCTGTGTCACCAGCGATTCGTGCGTAATGTCCATCGCATCGGTCGCCGCCAATTGCATACGGGCCGCCAGCTCCAGGTTTGTAATGCGCGCATCCAGCTCCAGTTCCCCTGAGTGACGTTCCTTGTGACCGGCGTTCAGCGTCCGCAGTAAATTGAGTTTTCCGGCCTCGACCGCAGCCGGTTTCTCCTGCCGCGGCTTCAGGTTCAGTACCGGTGTGCCCTGACTACGAAACGCCGTGCCCTGGTAAATCGGTGGCAGCCACCCACTGGACCAGTTGCGAATCCCGTCGACCGATTGCCCCTGGGGATCAGGCAACGCCACGTACGCCGGCAGATTCTGGTTCACGGTCCCGAGCCCGTAGGCTGCCCAGGCTCCCAGCGTCGGTCGGCCGGGTACGATCAGGCCTGTCTGCGCCATCCAGATCGCGTGTTCGTGATTTCGATGCTCGGTAAACATCGAGCGAATCACAGCGATCCGGTCGGCATGCCGGGCGATGTGGGGCAAGCGGTCCGAAAATTCAACACCACTTTCGCCGCTCTTGTGGAATTTAAAGGGCGTTCCCAGCAGATACTTCGTCCGCTGTTCATCATCCCGCACTTCCGCCGGAGGTGTCGAACCATCGTACCGATTCAATTGCGGCTTGGGATCCAGTAGATCAACCTGGCTGGGGCCACCATGCATAAACAATTGAATGACGGCCCGCGCCTTAGGAAGGCGGGCGGGCGTTTGAGGAAGCAAATTGTGGATGCGTCTCGTCTCCGCCTCCTCAGATTTAAGGAGATCTGCCAACACCAATCCGCCAAAACCCGCGCCCACTTGTTGCAGGGTCTGTCGACGTGAGATCCGGTAATGTTCCGCAGATGTGTATTCCATCGCTCTGCTCTCAGATCTGTGACTCGTAAACACGCAGGTCAACCATTAATCGACATACGAAAACTCATGACTGGACAACAACACGTGACAGAGATCGACGAGCGCTTTCCTGCGGGCAGCCATCTGTCCGCCCTCCGCCCCAGCCCCCGGCCCGTGGAACCCACGCTGTGAATTCCAGCGGCCGACAACCTGTTGCTCCCCATCGACCAATTCCAGATCGAACGCCCAGTGAAAACCATCCGATGTTAAATCGCCCATCATGTCCGTGATCAGTAGAACCTCTTCCCCTGCCTGCAGGGAAACCGGCTTGCTCACCACATCCTTCGCACCATGTGCTACGCCCCACTCCTGCAACACGCCTTGCCGACGGGTCGCGAACCTGGTGCGAATCCCATTACCTCCCGGTGATGGGTGTTCAATGCGACCTTTCAGCCGCAGGATGCCAGCCGCCGGCGCCGTCCATTTAAGTGCGACGGGTTTGCCCGCGCCAGGATGCCCGCCGGTCGCGTGCAATCCTGCCCAGAACGAACCTTGAAACGGATAATCCCTGCCAAGCTGCCACTGCTGATCGCCGAAATGAGGAAACGCGGTAAACGTGAGCAACGTCTGTTCGTCACTGGCCGGGCCGCAATAACCGTATTCCCAGATACGCTGCGTCTCGGCTTGAGCCAGCCAGTGTTGCGTCTGTTGCGCAACAAACCCGTTGAGTGTCGCCAGTTCCGTGGTGTCTGGTTGCCGGCTGAGCGCCGCTTCGAACGCCCATGCTACCGGATCTTCTGGCGATTCCACTACCGCAACACTGGCAAACCCAATCGCGGCATTGCTGACAATATCGCTGTTCATCAGCGACAACGCTTGCAGCGGAACCGTCGACTGGGAGCGCCGCGCGCAATTCGTCTCAATATCCGGCTGATCGAAAAGCTGCAAAATCGACAACGGTGCGGAACGCGTATTGCGCAAATAGATCGACCGCCGCTGCGGCAGCTTGCCGTCGTTGACAACCACCTCCCCATCCGATCGAGCAGCCACCGGAATCGGGCGCCCGTACATGTTCGTCAGCAAACCACCCGAGACCGCGAGGATGCTGTCTCGTAATGGTTCCGCCTCGAGTCGACGCAAGTTTTGTCGCCACAACAGACGGTTCTGAGGGTCGATCTGCTCCGCACGCTCCGCATCGGGATGCCCGTCCGACGAGCGTTGTCGATAAGCCGCCGATGTTACCATGCTGCGATGCAAGCGTTTCAGACTCCAGCCACCATCCTCCAGCTCGACGGCCAACCAATCCAACAGTGTGCGGTGCGTCGGGTCTTCCCCGGCCCAGCCAAAGTCGTCTACCGTGGAAAGAATCCCTTCACCAAAATGGTGCAGCCACAGGCGATTCACGATCACCCGGGCTGTGAGCGGATGCCGCGGCTGAGTGAGCCACTCGGCAAGCGCCGAACGACGTCCAGACGAGTGCGCCCCTTCAGCTGGCGGACGCCACGAGAACGGCAGCCGCGCACGAATCATCTCTGGAACCCCTGGCTGAACAACGGGACCAGGGGTCTGTGCATCGCCGCGCCGCAACAGCGGCGTGTGCGGCGTGCCGGGTACATCATACGTCGCGTAGCTGTAGTCAAAGTACACACGACGACGCTGCTCTGCGGCAATCGCCTCAGCATTCGTCGCCACCGCCTTCTTGTAATCGGCAAACACGCCTGAAAGCACCGCGTCTAGTTGATCCTCCGGCGGACGATAATAGCTTGCGAACTTGTCGGCCAGGTACTTTTGCACCGCATTGCGACGCTCGGGTGCCGTAGCGATCGCCGCCAGCACGTCGGCCCGCATCGCCTCCGGTGTTCCGGTCACACGCTGTTGATAGAGCTTCTCCCTCTGTTCCTTCTGGAGCGCCTGCTGCTCCTGCTTTAACGCAGCCACACGCGTTTCAATTTCCTGAGCACGCTGCTCAGCAAACTCCACCTGTTTGCGGGTGGCGATCGGCCGGTTCCGGCGGCGAAAGGGAACCCATTCGTCTGGATTGTAAGCCGACATCAAGATCGACTGCAGTCGGTAGTATTCCCGCTGGGTCAAGGGATCGAACTTGTGGTTATGACATTTGGCACACTTGACCGTGATTCCCATTAGCGCCGAAGTGAGAATATTGAGTTGCGCATCAATCGTCGGGTAATAATAGAGGCCTTTGACATTTTTAATCGTATTGAAGTCCGGACGGCTGGCGTCGGGGCCGGTGCGTAGGAATCCTGTGGCATCCAGCGCCTCGACGACCTTCTCCGACAACCGCTCCTCCGCGTGGTACTCCTCCCAATAGCCCGACAGCTCGTCACCTGCCAGTTGTTCACGGACAAACGTGTCATAGGGAACGTCTCGGTTCATCGCTCGAATCACGTAATCGCGGTAACGCCAGATCAATTGCCTTTCTTCATCTGAAGAAAGCACACCCGCCGAGTCAGAATAACCCGCCACATCCAGCCAATGCCGTGACCAGCGTTCACCAAACTGCGGACTGGCCAGCACCCGATCGACCAGTTCCTCGTACGCCGTCGGCGACCTGTCCGTCACAAAGTGCCGGACTGCGGCAGGACTGGGTGGCAATCCCACCAGGTCCATGTAAAGTCGGCGTATTAGTGTCGTCCGGGATGCCGCGGGCGCGTAATGCAGCTGCTCTTGTGCCAACCGCTGCAGCAGAAAACGATCGATGGCCCCCTCAGCGTCCTGTGGCGTAGCAACCATCGGGATGGCCGGGCGTTGCGGCGGTTGAAATGACCAATAATTGTATTCCGCGGCAGCATACGTCGCTTCCGCCTCATCGACGGACTCAACGTCCTTTGACTCGCTCTCGGCGCCTTCATTGATCCAGCTGCGGATCAGCCCCTTCTCCTCCGCGGTCAAGCGGGGCCCACGCAACGGCATCCGGTTGCTGCTCAACACCTCAAAGAGCAAGCTCGTCTCCGCAGCGGCAATACGAATCGCCGGGCCCGACTGCCCACCGCGGACAATGGTAGCCCGTCGGGACAGGTCCAGGCCCCCTTTCGGTTGATCACCGAAATGGCAGACTCCGCAGCGGGCCTTGAGCAGGGGAAACACATCCCGTTCAAAAAGGATTCGCTCCTGCTTGGGTGGTTCGTCGCAAAGCCCTGCCGTCACGGACAAGCCGACCACGACCAGGCACACGAAAATCATCGAAAGTGTTCTCAACATAGCCACAATTCTAACACATTTCAGCAGGAGAGGAGGAGCCCAGCATCCCCCCCAAAGGCAGGCCTCACCCCGTCAAACGGGCAAAGGTCGCATGCTTGACCTGACCGCCAATGCGCTGCATGACGTCGTCACGAGCAATGGCCTCGCTCATCTCTGGAAACACCTCCGCCGCGGCGGCCAAACAGCCGGAAACGTGCCGCGGCTGATGCGCCATCGTCGGATTGAAACCACCACCGGCAAGATAGCCTCGATCGAGCATGCGGGTCGTAAACAATGTCATCAAGGCGGCTTCTTGCGGGTGCTCGAAGCCCAAGGCCACCATTTCCGGCCGCCCCCCCGTGCGCACCGGAACCCCCAGGCGACTCCCCAGTTCCTGCCAACCGGATAACATCTGTCCCCCAATCCGCGCCAGGTGTGCCGGCACATCGAGTTGCTGCATCTTGCCCACCGCCGCCAGCGCGGCGGCGGGACCGATCGCTTCAGTCCAGTACGCACTGGAGACGAACGTGGACTGCGCCGCATCCATCGCCCGTTCGGTTCCTATCACCGCCCCCATGGCGAACCCGTTACTGATCGTTTTGGCAAACACCGCCAGGTCGGGATCCACTCCAAACAGCCGATGGGCCCCTCCCAGGCACAGCCGCCAGCCAATCGAAATTTCATCAAACACCAGTAACGCCCCGTACCGCGTCGCGATGTCGCGTACCCCTTCCAGAAATCCGGGTTGTGGATCGATTTGCCGCGTAGGCTCCATCACGATGGCAGCCAGATCATCCCCATGCGAAGCCACAATCGCCTCCAGTTCGTCGAGTTGGTTGTAGGCGAATGGCAACGTCGTACCTCGCAAACCAGTGGGTACTCCCGCCGGTTCCAGGCCAGGTAACAGGTGACCTGCCAGCGGATCCACTCCGGATCCCAGATTGGCGGCCAGGTACCAGTCATGCCAACCGTGATACCCGCAAATGGCCACCTTGTCGCGTCCGGTCGCGGCCCGGGCAATCCGTACGGCGACCGCCATGGATTCTCCCCCGGTCCGGGGAAACCGTGCCATGTCCGCCCAGGGGTGAATGTCGAGTAGCCTGGCGGCCAATTCCACTTCATCGTGGGTCTGTTGGGTGGCCATGGACCCCAGATGCACCCTACGTATCACAGCCGCATTCACATCCGGATCTGCAAATCCAAGAATGCAAGCGAGGATCCCGTTGGACGTCATGTCGACAAACCGCCTGCCTGCCGTGTCGATGACCTCGCAGCCAATCGCCTGTTCGTAATACGCCGGCCAATGGCCGGGAGCAAACAATTCAGGTCGTTTCGATAACAGCTGCGTACCACCCGGAATCAGTTCTTTTGCCCGTTGGTACTGACGCTGCACCTGCCCTCCGTCTGGAGGTGGCTGAACGCCCAGTAGTTGCTCGGCATTGACTCTGAAAATCCGTTCGATGTCCCTGTCACGCAGGGACAAAGTCCGACAGGCCTGCCGCAGCGCAAGCAGCGCCTCAAGTCCCACCGGGTTAGGCCCCCCCTCCTCCCAACCCTCCCAGGTGACGTTATGCGAGTAAATCCACATGAACCCATTGGCCAGCGATACGGGCCTACCCCGCGTCTCGGAAATCGGAAAATCGCTGCCATACATCAGACGCGTGGTCCCCGTGGTGCGCAAAATGGCTTCCAGCGCAGCAGGTTCACAGATCGCCGAGGTATCGAAAAACACGTTGTCCAGGCCGCGGACTTCATCAATCGCATCCACGGTGTCGGCCGCATTGAAACCGCGTGCTGCATGTGCCAACACGAGTCGGGCACCTGGGTACCGGAGACAATGGTCGCGAATGTACTGCGCATTACGAGGGTCGCTCAAAGCACGGGACAAAACCATGTGCATGGTGATCCACAAACCATCACGATCCGCGGCTTCCCAGGCCCATTCTGGCAAAAACTCACCCTGTTCGGCCTGCGGAGTATCCGCCCGCTCGGCAAATAGATGGTAGACCTTGAATCCCGCAAACCCCGATCGCCGACGGACGTCCAAAACTTTGTCTGGGTCGTCCTGAGGCCGGATCATCATCAGACCACGACTCGCCGGCTGGGCAGCCAATTCCTCGGCCAAAAACGCGTTCGCGGACTCGCAATCCAGGTCGCGCGCGGGAAATGGAAAATACAACCCTCGGGTAATCAGGTGCTCCCCCATCCAACGCCCCATACTGTCCACCATCGCCTGGTAGCCCACCCGCGGCTGCTCGAGCGGGGGATCCGCAGCAGAGCTTTCGAACAGATGGCGCAGATCGTACCAGTGTCCGTGCGCATCAAAGGCGTCCGGGGGGACAAAGCTGCCGATGATGCGATCGTACAATGCACAATCCCGTTCGGTGATGTCAAAGAACTGAGGGTCCAGAAATCTCCGCCGCTCCGTAACAGGCCCCTGACGCGGTGATTGACTCTCGCTTGGCATCGCTGGTCTCCGAATGTGGCCAAAAAAACAAAAGAAGTGGTGCAGAGCTGCCGGCGACTCCGGATGCAAGCCAGCCACGGCACATTGGGTGCTTACTGTAACACATCGATGTCGACCGCTGGCCACTGGGTCCGCTCGTCCCGTGTGCGTTCCTGCTTCCTGGCTATCTTTCGCGAGACCCGCCTGGCCTTTCGCGAGCCCCGCCTGGCTTACTGTTGGCAACCTGCCCTTTTGCCAGCCAGGTACTTCTCAAGTACTATTTTGGTTGCCGGACTTTGTTGGCCGGTTTGAAAAGGTTGGCCGGTTTGAAAAGGTTGGCCGGTTTGAAAAGGTTGGCCGGCGTGACCAGCGTTGCACCCACGTTCGGCCTCCATCCTTAACCCGCACTTCACTGAGCCACTTCACTGAGCCACTTCACTGAGCCACTTCACGCGCAGGTAGCGACCTTGATGTACTCCGCCCGCT
>PBOG01000210.1 GCA_002724245.1 Planctomycetaceae bacterium | reverse complement strand
TAGTTCCCTCGTCGCTAGTTCCCTCGTCGCTAGTTCCCTCGTCGCTAGTTCCCTCGTCGCTGGGAGAGGCGACAGGCGTCGCTGCTGGACTGGAAGCAGCCGGGTAAAGTGCCAGTGCCTTGAGTAATTGGCCGCGGTCGAGATCGGGATGCTCGAGATCGCTGTTGAAGTACAGCATCAAGATAGCAATTAACATCAACACGCTACCGAACAGGGTATAGAGAAAGAACTTGATGGCCGCATATTCACGCCGTGGTCCACCCCAGATGCCAATCAGGAAGTACATCGGCAGCAGCATGACTTCCCAGAAGATATAGAACAGGAAGAAGTCGAGGGCCAGAAAGACGCCAATCATGCCGGTTTCCAGCAGCAGAAACAGCACGCAGTAGGCCTTCATATGTTTGGTGATCGACTTGGAGGTACTGGCTGCCATGGCCAGCAGACTGACAAACGTGGTCAGGATGACCAGTGGCAGACTGATGCCGTCGATCCCCATGAAATAGTCGATGTCAAAGGACGGGATCCAGGGCACACTGAAGCTGGCTTGCATGTTGCCCAGGTTGGCGTCGAACTGCGCGCCGCTCGCGGTAAACAGGAAAACTGAGTAGACAAAAGTGACCGCAGTCGTGATCAGCGCCCACAAACGGGACTCGTCAGAATTCAGGGGAATACAAGCCAGCACGAGCGCGCTGAGTGCGGGAAGAAATACCAGAGCGCTAATGGTAATGATGGGGTCCATTGATGTGCCCTTACGTTGTCCTCTGCATGTGCAGTGAGCGTAACTAGCCGGCGAAGGCAGATTTCCAGAAACTGACGAGAATGAAAACGACGGTGGTACCGAGAACGATAAACATCACGTATTGACGCAGACGCCCGGTTTGCACCCCACGCAGGGCCAACCCGATGGCATGGGTCCTGCTGGCGATGAGATTGATCAGGCCATCGACGGCGAACTGGTCCGCCCAGTAGTTCCAGAACTGTGAGAAACTTCGCGCCACGCGTGCCGAGCCGTCGACCACCCAGTCGATAAACGTCTTGTCGAACCGGGCGATCAATCGCCCGATCCACAAGGAGGGGCGGACCCAGATCAACTGGTACAACTCATCGAACCACCACTTGTTGAGCAGGAAGGTATGTACCGATTGGAAACTGCGGCGTACGTCCTGTGGATTGAGCCACCCCAGGCAGTACATCACGGTGGCGAGTCCAATGCCAGCCAGCGCGGTGGCTGTCGCCAGCAGGGTGACGGGGATGACAATTTTGGCGTGATTTGCAGGTTTGTGGGCGAAATGTTCGTCAGGCCAGATCAACGAAGTCCATTGGCCCTGGACATCGGCCAGCGGTACGGGCCGGGATTGCTCCAGCAATCCGGATAGACTGACGGAGTGCAGTGCGGGTACCTGCCAAAGGAGCCCCAGCACGAAAACGACTCCGGTCAAAATAGCCGGCGTCCAGATCCACCACTCTGGATTGGCGTGATGGTGATCGTCTGCCGTGTCGTGATCGTGGTCCTCTCCGGAGTCAGACGCCGACCGCTGACGTAGCAGTAGCCAAGCAGAAATCGCTCCGGCGATACCCGTGCCGGTTAGCAATTCGACCCAGCGCATTGACCCCTCTCGCCCACCCCAGGCCACGGTTACTGCGAAGACCGAGAGAATAATCAGGGGGGCGTACATCGTCAGGGGCGATTCATGCGCGTGGTCGTAACGTTCCTGGTTGCGAGGTTTACCGGCAAACGTCATGTACCACATGCGGAACATATAGAACGCGGTAATGGCGGCGCCACCGGCGGCGGCGGCAAAGAACACCCAGGCCAGGAAAGAATTGTTGCCCTCGTACGTCGCCAGTGTGTAGGCCTGCTCCAGGATCAGGTCTTTGGAGTAGTAGCCGCTGAATCCGACGACAAAGGGCACGCTTACACCGGCGATTGCCAGGCAGCCAATCAACATGGTGAAGGCGGTCACCGGCATCTTTTTCCAGAGTCCACCCATCTCCGGCATCTCGTTGGTGTGGACCGCGTGAATCACGGAACCAGAGCACATGAATAGCAGGCTCTTGAAGAAGGCGTGCGTGATCAGGTGCATCAAACCGGCCAGCCAGCCACCGACCCCCAGGGCGAGCATCATGTAGCCTAGCTGGCTGACGGTCGAATAGGCCAGTACGCGTTTGATATCGGTAGCCGTGATGGCGATGGTGGCCGCCATAAAGAGTGTGATACAGCCGGCGGAGGCAATGACCAGCAAGACTTCAGGGGCGAAGACTGGGAAGAAGCGGCCCACCAGGTAGACTCCGGCCGCCACCATCGTGGCGGAGTGAACCAGGGCGGAAACAGGGGTGGGCCCTTCCATCGCGTCCGGCAACCAGACATGCAAGGGGAATTGTGCGCTTTTGCCGACACAACCGCAGAAAATACCGACACCGGCAACCACCAGCAGCCAGTAGCCGTAGCCCTGCTGCCGCCACTGGTCGATTTTTCCTGGTGAGGTGGCTTCGGCGCGACTATTGGCCAACGCTAGGCGAGGGTTTTCACTCGCTAAGCTGGCGTGATCTCCCAGGATCTCATTCAGCGGTGCATCGGCCAGCACCATCGAGTCAGGTACTTCGAGTTTGCGATGATTTTCTTCGCGACGGACCTGGTTGAAGATTCCCAGCGTGCGCCGCTTGACGCGTAGTTCTTCTCCCGCCTTAACGACCACCCATTGGTGATGGGCATTGGGCTCACCGAGCAGCCACTCGTCAGGCGCGCTCCCTTGCCGAATAACTACGAAGCTGGGCAAGGCAATACCCTGCTCGTCGAGGCTTTTCCTGGCCTCAGCAGACAGAGTCTCGTTCGCTTTGATTTCGGCGGCCAGCTGAGCCGGCAGTATGACCGGCTTTTCCGGGTCTTCATCGATATTGCCAAACGCGAAAGTTCCCAGCGACGACCAGAGGGCCATCAACCCGATGATCATGCCAAAGTCGCCGACTCGGTTGACGATGAAGGCTTTGTTGGCCGCGGTCGAAGCGCTGTGGCGTTCCCGATAAAAACCGATCAGGAAGTACGAGCAAATCCCCACCAGTTCCCAGAAGACGAAGACCATGGCGACGTTGCCGGCCAGGACCAGACCCAGCATGCTGAAACAGAACAGCGACAAATACTGGAAGAAGCGGTGGTAGCGTCCGGGACGCACGAGATGGTCCCCATCGGCTAGGGAGACCTCATGGTCTTCAAAATCATGCAGCTCGTCGTGCATGTAACCCATCGCGTAGACGTGGATCAGGGTGGCGATGAAGCAGACCATACAGAACATGCAGACGGTCAGCGAATCGATGTAGTAGCTGATGCTGAGATCGAGTTTGCCGAACCGTCCCAGGCGGTAGTAATTTCCCGTGTAGTGCGGCGCGGCGTGCGCATGGCTATCACCGTGTTCAGCATCACCGTGTGCGTCATCACCGTGTTCAGCATCACCGTGTGCGTCATCACCGTGTTCGGCATCACCGTGTTCGGCATCACCGTGTTCGGCATCACCGTGTTCGGCATCACCGTGTTCGGCATCACCGTGTGCGGCAGCACCGTGTGCGACTTCGTGCCCGTCACCATGGCTGCTGGCTGCAGGCCAGTGGTTCATCAGCCAGATCGCCAGGCAGATAAACGACAAAACGGCCGCACCACCGATCGCACCTGTTGCTATGAACGCGCCGTTCTTGCCGGCTTTCCCCATCCACTCTGGAAAGCAGAGAATGAGAAAAAACGAGGACAGTGGCAGCAGCACCGCAAGGGCGAGCAGTTGGTGCAGGAAATCGGCGGAATCGGCGAGTAAGTGCATTAGCCTTTAAGATCGTCTGCTTGATCGATGTCGATCGACATGTGGTTGTTATAAAAATTCAGCGCGATCGCCAGAGCGACGGCCGCTTCACCGGCAGCCAGCACGATCACGAAGAGTGCCATCAGGGAACCATCCAGGCCAAGATTGTCTTTACGTAGCAACTCACTGCCAAAGGCGACGAAATTCAGATTGGCCCCGTTGAGTACCAGCTCAATTCCCATCAACACACCCAAGGCGTTCCGTTTCGTCGCCATGCAGAGCGCACCGGTGACGAACAGTACGGCACCCACCGCCAGGTAGTGTGAGACAGTTACGGTTCCCAACAATGCCACAGATCACCTCGCAGTTGTGGTCGTGCGTTTCTTGGCGCGCGCCATATAGGCGGCACCAACTAGCACGACCAGCAGGTGTACAGATACAATGATGAACGGAAAAAGGTATCCAGACATACCGGCCTTGCGCGGGCTGTCATCCAGCTTGTCCGGGCGGACACCCACCAGGCTAAGTCCTAAGCGGGCCGTCGTATCGGCCTGAGAACTAGTCGGTGTTGTGTCGCCGAGTTCTGCTTGCTGCCAGCCTTCGTAACGAAACGCAGCGGCCAGCAAGAGCGCAAGCAGCGTACCGCCGATGATCAGGCTGAGGACCCACTCGCCAGCGGGGGTCTTTAGCGAAATGAAGCGGTCCTGGGCCGTCAGCATCACGCCAAAGATCAACAGCACTAAAGTCCCACCGACGTAAATCATTAGTTGCATCGCGCCCACAAACTCGGCGCCTGCCAGGAAAAACAGGCCAGCGCTGGAGGCCAGCGAGAGAACAAGGTAGAACGCCATCCGCACGATGTTGCCGGAGAACAGCACGCCGACGGCAAATCCGCAGGTCAACAGGGCGAACATCACAAAGAAGAATTGATGCCAGGCGATGGCGTCGACAGCGAGCGTCATGGCGTTTCCTCCCGGCCGATCGGAGCAGTTGACCCAGCGACCGGAATATTCCTGTCAGGGACCGACTGAGTAGCCAGTGTGGTGGGAACTGGAGACGCGGTTTGCGGAGTGAGTTGGGCGTCGGACACAGTAGCGTGAGGTCCACCAGCTCTGGTGACCCAGGATTCACGGATAGCGGCTCGGTCAATTCCGAAGGGGGCTGGCAGGCTGGCCGGTGTCACGTTGGGAATCCAGGCTTGCCACGCCAGGGCGCCGAGGAAGCAAAATGAGGCTAGTGGGACACAGTATTTCAAGCAGGTCGTCATCACCTGGTCAATCCGCAGCCGCGGCAGCGTCCAGCGGACCCAGATCATAACAATCACACCGAGGCTCGACTTGAGGATCAAGTTTGCACAGCCGGCGAGGCTGGCGAGATAACCCAGGATTCCGCCCGCATCGGTCCAGCCGAGCCCAATGCTGAAGATGGGAATCGGTCCATGCCAGGCCCCCAGGAAGAGGATGACGGCCAGTGCGCTGACCAACAGCATGGAACCGTACTCGGCCATGAAAAAGAAGCTCCAGCGGAGGCCGGAGTACTCGGTGTGGAATCCGGCGACCAGTTCACTCTCCGCTTCAGCCAAGTCAAACGGGGCCCGATTGACACTTGCCACGCCACAGGTGATGTAGACCCAGAATACGCAAAACGTGAACGGGTCGTGGAAAATTAACCAGTTGGTAGCAAAGCCACGTTGCATTTCACCAATCGTGGTCAAGTTCATCGTGCCGCAGATGAAGACAGGAATCACCACGCACAACCCTAAGGGGACTTCGTAACTGACGACCTGGGCTGCTTCGCGCATGGCGCCAAACAGAGACCATTTCGACCCGGATGCATAGCCCGCCAGAATCACTCCGAACACTTCCAGGCCGAGCACCGCCAGGACAAAAAAGACGGCGACATTCATGTCCAGACCGGACCACCCGACGGCGAAGGGCATCGCCAGCCAGGCGGCAAAGCTGGCGGCAAAACTTACATACGGCGCAATGCGGAACAGCATTGCGTCTGCCTCGCCTGGAGTAATGTCTTCTTTGGCGATTAGCTTGATGCCGTCAGCCAGTGTTTGCAGCCAGCCAAAACGACCACCGACACGGGTAGGGCCGAGTCGATCCTGGATTCGTCCGGAGACCTTGCGTTCCAGCCAAATGAAGACCAGTGCGCCGACTGCCACCAGATGGATAATGAGCACACAGGGCACCAGGGCGCGAATGACGTGCGCCAAGGGATCTGGGAGCCCTGCACTTGTCAGCAAGTCAACTAGCGTCGTCTGCACAACTTACGTTTCCTGGGCTGTCCCTGGCGATTACACCAGAGATGGCCATCAAAGTGCCCCTTAGCTCTCACGGTCGCTTCGACACGAGAGAATTGGCAGGGCGAGCCTATAAAGAGCGTGGAATATGGCACAAAGTAGTTAGGTTCGGCAAGTACCCCAGAGGAAAACCAGGTGGTCTCGTTTACGGGCTGGGGATGGGAAATCGGGGTGGTTTCGCCTGTGGGGCCACAGCCACTCGACACGGAGCGAGCAGCTCAAGTCCCCACCCGGCGGGGTGGTGTTAACGGTCAATTTCGCCCATCACCACATCGAGTGAGCCAACGATTGCCGGCACATCGGCCAGCAGAGCCCCACGACAGACATCTGAGGTGACGGACAGGTTACAAAAACAGCTGCTGCGTGCACGTACCCGGCGTGGTATCGAATTGCCATCGCTGACCAGATAGAAGCCCATTTGGCCGCGCGGAGCCTCGGTTTCCAGGTAGACTTCGCCTTTCGGTAGTTTTTGAGTGAGTTTGATGGGGATTCCCCAGTCGCCGTCGGCGCTGCGGTAGCGTTCGATGGCCTGCCGAACGAGATCGATCGCTTGTACGACTTCCAGCATTCTGACATAGAAACGATGCCAGCAATCACCGAGGACAGCTTCCTTGGGAACCGGGGGATAGGTGTGGTCCCGCGGGTAGTGGCCATCTTTCTGGACCACGACCTCGAAGGCGTAGTTTTCGTACATCTCGGTATAAATTTCTTCGCCATCACGGCGCAGGTCATGATCCACGCCGCTACCGCGTAGCACAGGCCCAGTGCAACCGTAATCCGTGACCATTTCGGCGTCCATGACGCCGATGTTGGCGGTGCGTTTGATGAAGATGGAGTTCGTGGTCAGCAGCGCGTGGTATTCCTGGATGACGGGTTCAAACTGATCCAGGAAGGCGGAGCATTTGTCTAGCCAGCCTTCCGGCAAGTCGGCCGTAGCACCGCCCGGCGTCAAATAGCTGTAAGTCAGCCGGGCGCCGCAGGCCTCTTCGAACAAGTCCAGGATTTTTTCGCGTTCGCGAAAGGCGTACAGGAAAGGGCTGAAAGTACCCAGGTCCAGCCCGTACGCGCCCATTCCCACCAGGTGGCTGGCGATCCGCCCCATCTCCGCAATGATGACACGCAAGTGCTTGGCTTTGTCCGAAAGGTTGTGGTCGAGGAGTTTCTCGACACACAGGGCCCAGCCGAGGTTCATATTCATCCCGGCCAGGTAGTCCATGCGATCGGTGTAGGGCACCCACTGCCGTGGCGTCAAGTTTTCACCGATTTTTTCCGCGCAGCGATGCAAGTATCCAAGGTGCGGCTCCACTTCGGATACGACTTCCCCATCGGTCCGCAGGACGAGCCGCAACACGCCGTGCGTACTGGGATGCTGTGGTCCCATGTTGACGAGCATTTCATCGGTGCGCACATCGAATTCGATGACACGTTGATCTGCAACTGACGCGGCCATAGTGATGACGCCAAAAAAAGTGTTGGTAAATCAGGTGAATTTTGTTCCGGGCGGTTAGCGGCCTCGAATGCCGTGGTATTCCAGTGGCATTTCATAGTCTTTACGCAGTGGATGTCCTTCCCAGTCTTCCGGGCAGAGGATCCGCCGCAAGTCTGGGTGGCCCGTAAATATCACGCCCGACAGATCGAAGGTCTCCCGCTCGTGCCAGTCGGCCGTGCGCCAGACACTGGCGACGCTGGGAACCTCAGGTAGTTGACCTTCCTGATCGTCTTTCCAGCGCGGTGTCATCACTTTCAGTACGACGCCAAAGCGGGTCCCATCCTCATGTTTCTGCTCGGTGCTGGACAAGTGGTAGACAACTTCCAGGTGCGGTTCCCAGCCTGCCTTGGCCGCTTTCTTGGGGTCGGGTTCGAAATAGTCGACCACCGTGATGCAGTTCAGTAGATTGAACTGCCAATTGGGATCGTGCTTGAGGAAGTGGCACACTTCGACCAGCCCGGCCGCCGTGACTTCGATCCAGGAGTCACCGATCGCCTCCAGGTTCGCACCGGCAATCTGGTCACCAAACTTCGCTTGCAGTGTTTCGTAGAGGTTGAGTTCGGTCATTGCTTTTGATCAAACGGAGAAGGGTTGCAGGTGCGCCGTGTGGGGGACGGAGGTAGTGGGGGACGCCGACGGCTAAGACGATAGCACAGGTTCTTGAGCAGCTGATGGGGAAGCGTCATTCCTTGAATCTGGTAAAGCACGTTCCTCGCTGACTGCCCTGACCCAATCCAAATCCCCCCGTTTCCAGACGTAAAAAAAGCCGACAATCAGCACCGCAAAAAAAATACCGATGTCAATCAGTGTGAACTTCGCCAGCCTGCTGAACGAATCTCTGACCTTGTCATTCGCGTCAGTCGCGGAGGCTTGCACATTCTCTGGGAGCGCAGTGTTGCGAATCCCCAGTTCTCGATACAAATACTTCGTATTCGGTGTCAGTTGCGAGGGGCGCGTACGACCTAGCTGGGGATCCACAGCTGACACGGCCACGGTGTTGTCTTGATTGGCCAGGTTGGTGGCTTTGCCGAAGACGGTCGCCCATGGAAAGAAGAACGCGACCTCCACATCGAAGATGATGAAGAGCAAGGCGACTACGTAGAAACGCAGGTCGAATTGGACAAAGCTCGATCCGATTGAAGGTTCGCCGCACTCGTAGATTTCGAGTTTTTCCTGATGTGGATTGGCAGGGCGGACAAACCGGCCGACCAGCAGGTTCGCGAATAGGAAGACTAGGCCGACGCCGGCAAACAAGGACAAGTAGGCAGCAATGGCCAGGGGATTCGAGGGCATGCGGTTTCTCGTACCGGTCAGGTTGCGGACCTGACGGGGAAACGGCCCCGCGCGGGGCGCGGCCAGCGGAATCGGAAAAGCACGTAAGACAGTACGCAGTACCGAATTGTAAACAGCCGCAAGGACTTTGCAAGATCCCCGCGGCGGCGCTGCCAGGAGCGAATCGGATCAGGTACGAGGTGCGGAGCAGAGCGCCGCCGGACGTGGCCTCTCCTGCATCAGCCGGGGGCCGGGCCGAGTCTGCTCACACTGCCAATACGGCAGGATCCCAATGTGCAGCGGCAGTCCGGGTGCAATGACAGCAGGTTGGCGGGGCCCTGCATGGAGAAATGATTGACAGGGCAACTGCGTCGTTCAGGCTTTAGCCTTCCTCGTGGAAATCCTGGCCGAGCGTTTCAGACGGGCCAGCGCCGACCTCTTCCGTCAGCGGTTGCCGACTGGAGAAGCCTGCGTCGATCTCGTGCCAGTGACGGATTTCGCTCTCACCCAGCTTCCAGCACAAGTACACGATACGACCATCAATCATGGCTGGAAAACCGACCTGACCTTCTGCGAGGCCCTTGGGTTCAGCACCTAGTTCGCGCAGCTCTTCGACATAGGTTTCCAGCTGCTTGGAATCTGTTTCCAGGTCCGCCTGAATCTGTTCGACCTCGTCCTGATACGGGTCGCTCTGATCCGCTTTTCGTCCTTTACCGAGGGCGTCCAGCCGTTGTTGCCGCTCGAGCAAGTCTTCCGCGAGGCGTTGCAGATCGAGGGTGATTGCTTTTACCAGTGGCAAGGTCGCATTTGCTTCTTCGACCGTAAACAAACGGGCTGGCCTGATCGTGGCAGTTTGCATGGCAGACTCTCCCTCAACATTGCCATTCACCCTGGCGGGTAAGATCGGTATTACTGGTTCGGGCCACCATGAACCGGGTCAATCAGCACTTTGGACGCTGCGACTGCGGTTGGGTTCAGAGTGCTGCGGCCCCAGGAGACGTTTAGCGGGAGTCGCGAAAAGTCGACCAGGCACCCGTCGCGACTGTAGCAACTCAGGTCGTGCGTGGCCCCCATGAAGATGCAATCTACCGGACAGGGTTCCACGCAAAGCGCGCAGAACATGCATTTCGAGTAGTCGATCGTGAAGCCGGTTACCTTGAAGCCTTTCCCATTTTCAACCCGTTCTTTGCCGATGTAAATGCAGTCGACAGGACAGGCTTTCGAGCATTGATCGCAGGCGATACAGGTAGTCAGGTCGAACCGGTGGAAGCCGCGATAGCGGGCCATGACCGGAACTGGTTTCTCCGGGTATTCAAATTGTTCGGTAAATGTTCCGCGACCATCCTGGTAGGTTTTCAGCCAGTATCTGAGCGTGATCCACATACCGTGGGCGATTGTCACCACGGCGTTGCGAATGTTACCGAGCCAATCAAGCATGTGATTTTACTGCCGATCTAGAGCAAATACCGCTACGGTCAAACCGCAGAAGCAGTATATCTTCCATCTCGGGTTATTATATGCGGGTACCAAACCTTCGCAAGGAAGGGGGCTAGGCTGTACACCGCGGCTGGCTGACGGCCAACGGCGTACCCAGGTCCCGACGAGTTGATTGGGCCAGGATTGTCTATGCAGATTCGCTTTATCCCCATCGGCAACGGTACTACGGCCGTCCGGACCGGAACGCGCGTGCGGTGTCTCAGTACGGTCATTCTTGTTTTCCGGTAGGTCAGCACCGAAAAGCCCAAAAAATACGCCGGTGCCAGGTGCAAGTCGGGCCACCGAGAGAATGCTTGGTGCGGTTCACAAGTCAAGTCTGAGTAGTGACTTACTTCCCTGCCTGAGCGATTCGCCAAGAAGTCCTATCCGGTGTAATTGGAGGAACTGTCTTGGCCAGGTGGCGTATCTGCCCGAAATCGGCTGTAGCCAGTTGTGATTTCTTGACTCGGCTTAGGGGCCACGTAGAGTAGATGAGAACCGCCCAAACGCACGGCCTTGGAAGGCTTGGCCCCCACGTTCCCGTTGGCCGCAGGCGGTGGCCAGAAGATGGAAACGGTGTTCTGGGGAGAAGGAATCGATCAATGTTGGTACTATCACGGAAAAAGAACGAGAGTATTGTCATCGACAATGACATTACGATCGTGGTGGTTGAAATCCGCGGAGACAAAGTGCGATTGGGCGTTGACGCCCCCAAGGAAATTCCCGTCCATCGACAGGAAGTGTTTGAGGCCATCAAGCGGAATCAGCAGAATGGTCAAGAGGACGCTCCGAGTGAAGCTCCTGCCAGTGAAATTTGAGCTGGTGGCTACGACTGGACTGGATTTTCACCTAACCCGCCCCCCCCCTGCTCTATAGAGCGCCCATTCGTTCTTTTATGGTGGCTGTTGGGAACCCCACTTGACCTGTTCCTACAGGCGGGACTACAAAATCCCAAAGATCAGAGGCCCCGTCGTCTAGCGGTCTAGGACTCCGGCCTTTCACGCCGGCAACACGGGTTCGAGTCCCGTCGGGGTCATTTTCATCTTTGCTGATAGGTTTCGCTGATAGGTTTCACGGTGCGGTGGCACTTGGAAATGCGGTGTGCCGCTACAGCGTTGGAACTCAGCTGCCGACAGTCGTAGCCAGGTCGCCAGGAATTCATGCGCTGTGCATGTCGGCCTGTGCGGGCCTCGAGAGATCCATTGCGGTCGGCCCATGTTTTGCTAGGTTCAGCTGCATGGTTCTGGTGACGCAGAGGCAAGCTGTTGGCGGTTCGTATGACACGACGACCGTACGCATATGCGAGGCACTGGAGACGCGGACAG
>PBOG01000209.1 GCA_002724245.1 Planctomycetaceae bacterium | reverse complement strand
ATCGCTGGACCGTGTACGACCAGACCCACTACATCACGATGGCGGCCACCCATTGGAACTGCAGCTTTGCTGAAATCACGCTTGCGAAGCTCTTGACCATCCAGGGATTTGGTGGTCAGCGGTCCTATCAACTGCCGCTGCCGAAATGGTACACCGGTTTATCGTAAGTCCACGTGTGGAACCGGCAGAGGACCGGTTGGCACTGCGTATTCTGGGGACGGCTTGGGGCGCGACTTGGAGTGTCTCCGTCGGCTCACTCCTGCCCGTCCTTGGCTGCCGGCAGCGTTATGCGGAACACCAGGTCTCCTGTTTGCTCTCGTCCACCGAAGTCGGCGCCCTGATTGTCCGCCAGATCTGGTCCGACGCTGTAAATGAGGACGTCCCGACCTGACTGTTTCACGTGGAGAGGTTCCCGGCTGTAAAGATCGCTGGGAACCACTGCCATTTCATTGGGGCTGAGTTCTGCCAGGGATGCGGGCAGGTGGCCCGTTGTCAGGTGGTACCGATAGACGGCCAGTGCGACTTGCGCGCAGTGGCGCTCGGTTTCGGCTCGGATGACGGCTTCTGAGCATTTGCGCAGCCCGGAAAGTAGCAGGCTCGTCAAGATCCCGCGGGGTTGTGTCGCGAATTCGACATCGAGACGGTCCCATGCGTCCTGCGCTTGGGCATACGGTTGGGCTGCCACGGTCCGCTGGTGCTGCATTGTCTTGCGGTAGTCGGTCAGGTCGGGTGCCAGCAGGAAGATACGGAACAGTGCCAGTACAGCGTGATCTGCCAGGCCGGCATCGTCGACTTGTGCTACATCGCCTGACTCGATCACGGCGCTGAGATCATGGCGTCCTTCAGCCAATGAGCAGAATGCGGAGAGTCCGAACGCCTCTTCCATTTGGAGTGCGTCGGATAGCAGTTCACGCAGCGGAGTGTGGGGCCAGGCGACTCTTTGCAGATCGTCCAGGGAGACGTTGGTTTGGGTGCACAGATACTGCAGGGCGTTGTTGGCCATGTGCTCCATCGCAATCGTGACCAGCGCGGTAATCAGTACCGGTTCGCGACCTGTATGGTCCGCGAGCCGGTACATGGCATTGATGGTGGTCACCGCCTCGGCGACGTGCCCCTGTGCCGCCTGGCAATGGGCTTGTAACGCCAACAGCCGTTGCATGTCGCGCAGCCCTCCGAGCTCGGGTAGCTGCATGTCGATACTGGGGCGGTCATAATCGCGCTCAAAGTAACAGCCGGGGAGCCCGGTTGCATCTTGAATCACCTGCAGAAGATCCTGCTGCCGCTCCAGGAACGCCGTCAGCTTCACATCGGTGAAGTCGCGCTCGTCCTCAATGGGGTCGATCCATTGCAGCCACTGGTCTGTGGCCGCGGTGGGCCAGAAATCTTTGGCTTCGATGGTTTCGATTACCCGCTGGTAGATGAGAGCTGCGTTATCACGGTCAGGCACTTGCGATGGCGCGACGGCCAGCGCCAGGGTGCTGGCTTCGTCGCGGACAGATGCCAATTCCTGCCGAGCGGTGGAGTCCATCTTCCAGAGGGTAAGCAGCAACAGGATGATGGCGATGCAGAGTCTTGTTGCCAGACGCGCACGGGGCCAATGATTTGCCCGGATTCCCTCTGGGCACACGCGAAACCCTCTCCAGCTGATCGCGATAACGCCAGCGACATACCCGATCAGCGCGAGTTGCAGCAACGGAGTCAACCAGCCCAACTTCAGGTTGGCCTGCTGGGCGAAGTAGGTCGCGGTCGCGGCGGGTGCCAGCAGGAAGAGACCAGGTAGCACGACCGCTAGCGCTGAGAACGCCAAACGCACGCGCGTGGCTTTATTGTGTGAGACGCAGGCGATGACCAGGGCAGGTGCCAGCAGGAACACGGCCAGCAATTCGACAGTCAGCAGGAAAAATATCATCCGTGGTCTCCTTGCTGCTGCATCTTGCCCGCTTTGATGGTGTGCTCGCAAGGCCTGTCTGGAAAAGGGATGGGGTGCGCGAGGACGCTGATTGGCACGGTTGCCCTGACCGGGAATCTCGCTGGTGGTGCATTGTAGCGCAAGGCTATTTTGCGCGGATCGAAACACTCGCAGCGTTGGTTGTTACCGGTCGGTCGTCGCCTGTGCGGTTTCGCCGTGTAGCTCTGCGCTGGCTGTCGGCGGGCCAGTCGTGATTTCGTGACGCGACGGGGTACCACTTCGGTGTCAGGCCATAATCTCGGACAGGGTCCCCGTGCTGTCCGCGTACGTTTTGCGATCGATGCCCAGCGCGTGGAGTTGGGTCAGCCAGAGGTTGGCCAGCGGGGTGCCCTGCTGGCAATGGACGTGCTTGCCTAGCTTGAGCTTGCCACCACCGCCACCGGCGACGACCAGCGGCAGGTCGTTGTACTGGTGGGTAGTTCCGTCTCCCAGTCCGGCACCGAGCGTGAAGATCGTGTTGTCTAGCAACGTGGTGCCGTTGGCTTCTTCGATGTTGTCCATGCGTTCCACCAGACGCGCGAAGGCTGAGATGTGGAAACGGTCCAGCTTGAGCAGATCCTCCAGGTGGTTCTGAGGGGCGTGTGTCATGGCATGGTGGCTTTGCGGTTTGTCGAGAATGCCTTCCCAGTTGGTAGGTGTCGTCCAGCGCTCGGGGCCTGCCATCAGCGTACCGACATGGGTCAAGCCGTTTTGCAGGGCGAGCACCATCAGGTCGCCCATCAGGTGAATGTACTCGTTGCGTGGCAAGTGGTCCTCCGGACGTTTCACGTTGGCAGTCACGAGCTCAGATTTGACACTGGCGATGCGGTCCATGCGGGTTTCGATCGTGCGAATGGCCTCGAAATATTCCTCAAATTTCCTTTGGTCTGCACGACTCAATTGCGGTTGCAGGCGGTTGGCATTGCCCAGGGCCAGGTCCGTGATGTTGCGGAACCGGGTATTGTCGCGTGTGCCGAAGAGGCGGTCGTAGACCGCCCGCGGGTTGCGCATCGAGGGCGCAACATGACCGGTGCCATACCACGACATGTTGTCGAAATAGATCGATTCGATGTTGTTCTTGTGGTCGTTGCAGCTCAATTCCAGAGTGGCATAAGGTGTCGTCCGGCCGATTTTATCGGCTGCGATGTGATCCAGTGTGCGGGCCAGTGGGTACGCTGAATTTTCTACCTCGAAAGGGGCCACACTGGTCAGGAAACAGGAAGCGGCCTGCGCGTGCGAGTCGGTTCCGTGCTGAAAGATGCGATCCAGCCCGGTGATCAGCGCGACCTTGTCACGCATCTTGTGCAGAGGTGCCAGCGTTTCGGTCAGTGTCAATGGATGACTGCCGACGGGAGCGACCTTGCCCTCGAACCGCCAGACATTGTTCTGGCCGGCAAAAGCGGGAATCGGCCGATCGCTTTCGCCGGGGAAAAAACCGCGTCGCACGATGCCGTTGGGCAGGTAAAAGAACGCCAGCCGCTGGGGGGGGGAGCGGTGTCCCCCGCTTCTGCCGCCTGGCTAGTGTGGCGCACACTCTCCAGCCAGGGCAGGTACAACATGGTCCCACCGGCGCCTGCGAGAAAGCGACGTCGAGAAAACGATCCAGCGTTAAGGTGCGCGGTCATCAGATGCGTTGTCCTTTGTCGGAGGAGCGGGTTGATTCGTTGGACGCCGTGGAGCTGGTGGCGCGAGGGTACTTTTGTGGAGAAACGGCTCACTCATGGCGATCGCCTTGAGCAGGGTGCGCATTTGATCCTGGCCTTGCACTGCCTGGGCTGTCAGGTCGTCGAGCGTGGACGCATCTGCGATCCCCAGGTCTCGACTGAGTGCGTAGGAGAGAAGATGTGAGACAAATCCTCGGAGAAAGCGTTCTTTCTCTTTCACCAGTATTTTCTTGAACTCCAGGATTGTCTTGAATTTATGCCGGTTGAAGAGGACTCCAGTGGCGTCCACCTGGCGGCCGTTTTCGTAGGTGTCGCGCCAGACCCCCGTGGGACCGAAGTTCTCCAGCGCAAAACCAAGTGGATCGATCTGCTCGTGACAGCCGGCGCAGTCGGCTCGCTTGCGGTGCTCTGCCAGGCGTTCACGAATCGTGAGTTTCGCCAGTTTCTCGCTGTCGACTTCAGGCAAGACGGGGACGTCGGCAGGCGGTGGTTCGGGGGGGTCGTTGAAGATCACCGCATTGATCCAGGCGCCGCGGGTGATCGGTTGGGTCCGCACCGGTGTGGAGGTCATTGTCAGCACGGCCGCATTGGTGATCACACCACCTCGGCGGGGGTCCTCCAGCGGCACGCGTTTGAACGACTGGACGTTGACCTGGTGGTCACCCTTGGAGTGTCCCGCATAATTCGCGCGGAGCATGTTGCTCTCCCAGGTGAAATCCGGGACCAACAGGTCCATCACCGAGAGGTTCTCTACGTAAACAGTTTCAAAGAGCAGTAGTGGTTCGGACAGCATATGCATACTGGTTCGATACCCGTAATAGTAGAAGTAGGGGAACTTCTGGGGATCGGGGATCGAGGTGATCAGGCGGTCCAGTTGCAGCCACTGGGAAGGGAAGTTGTCGCAGAATCGACTCGACCGCGAATCATTCATCATGCGGTCGATTTGTGTGCTGAGGGTTTCCGGATTGCGAAGGCGTCCCGCTGCCGCGAGGTCCAGCAAGGGGTCGTCGGGGATACTGCTCCAGAAGAACTGGGCCAGTCGCGCAGCCAGCTCAAAATCAGTCACAGGTTGACGGCCTGGATTGGTAACCGGGGTTTTCTGGTCCTTGCCGGATTCGTAGAAATAGAGGAAGTCTGGCATCCCCAGAATGGCTCCGACCAGCGTCCGCATGGTCTGTTCAAAGGGGGTTCCCGCATCGAGTTGCCGCTGTGCAAATTGGGTAAATCGCTGGAGCAGGCCCGGATCAACGGGGCGGCGAAACGCCCGTCGCAAGAGGCTGCTCAGGCGGCTTTGTACCGCATCGATCTCACTGGTTTTGGCTGCGGAATGGCCTTCCGCTGGAGCCCGTGCCGGTTTACCCGGTGGCGCAAAAAGTCGATCCCAGCTGCGACATTCTTTGGCGTTGAGATCGGCGCTTTCGACGATTGTCTGACTCAAGCGGAGAAAGGACTCCATCAGCAGCGGCGACAGCGTGAGATGGTCGGCGCGGTTGTCGAAACCATGCTCGGCTCGTTTGTCCTGGGGAAAGGCGGCCACACCGCGAAAGCCTTCGGGACGTTGATTATCGATGTCCTTGGAGAGCGGGCGGCTGGAGACCTTCACTTCCGCTGGCATTTTGCCACTTGCCGGCTGGAAGTAGTCGTCTCGTCGCCGCAGCAACCGCTCATTGAGGCGGAACAGATCTCGATCGAGTTCGAGGAGATCCACCACGGCGTTGTTGTACTGGAACCGGTTCATGCGCCGGATGGGAGTCGGAATGAACGGTTGGCTGGCGCGGACACGCTGCCGCATGGCATGCAAGCTGGAGACGATGTGTTGTCGTTGGTTCGCGGCAAGCGGTGGCGCATCCGGGGGCGGCATTTCTCGGTTTTTTAGCACCTGGATCAGTTTTTCCAGTAGTTGTGGCCGGGCCTCAAGATCCGCGCCGGACTTGATTTCCAGCAGGTTAGTCTCCCCCTCAACCCGCTTCTCTTGGCCGTGGCACTTGATGCAATGTGCTTGCAAGGCAGCGGGCAACGCCGGCGCAGAATCATCAGCAGGTAACGCAGTGGCCGGCGTGACAGCCAGGACCAGGACGGCAGTAATCGTGGACCAGGTGTGCATGATGTTTATTCTGTTCTAGCTTGGTGGAGCGAAAAGCACTCTGCCACGCTGACTCCCCGCTGCCAGCGTGCAGCGGGGAAGGCAAACCATACTATGCTTTTTTCCAGCAGAGACCGCAACAGCGGGTGGGAACTTCACCGCGGAAAACGGTGCACCTCGCAGCAACAGGGCAGCTTTCTGGCGGAGGTGGATGCCTGGGGCACGAGGTCACTCATGGTCCCGCGGTCGTGTCGGCCTGACCCGCAGCCGCCAGCGGGTGGGGAAACGCAGTGGGTGGTATCGGCCGACCGTGGCTGTATCAATGGTTGCAAGCAAGTCGGACATCGGTGAAAATCCGCCTGAGTTGGTCTGCCGCACGCGTTACCTGGTGCTGGCTGATGACCAGACAGGCGGCCTGTCGTGGACACGTGAATGAGACGCGTGAATATGGTGTGACAGACCGTGTTTCTTGACACCCGTTTCCGCTGGATGTGCAGCCGTGGAGGGCCAGATGAAATTCGCAAGTTGGTTCGCAGTCGTCTTGTTGAGTAGTGTGACGTTCATTTCAGCGGAGGAAGCTGCTGAACCATCTGTCGATGCCGGTTTTGTGCCGCCCAAGTCCTGGGAAGAGTTCGTGGCCTTTCATCAGCAAGGTGGTGACTTTGGCACCTGGCAATCCAGTGGCAAGACGATGGCCTTGTGGGAGGGAATTCCGGCTGGCCTCGATTACACCGTGCGTTATGGAATGCAGCTGGCGCACGATGGTCAGGTGGTTCTTTACACACACTACATGGCTACTGCGACCGGGCAAGTCATTTCGACCGGTACGGCCATGATGTATTGGGATGCCGAGTCGAAGACAGTCAAATCGAGCTCTGCTGGTTTTGATCAGGGGCAGTTGTACACCGGGCATTCAATGCTCATCGGCATCGACGCGCAGAGTCAGGGAATCAAGTGGCACTATACCGAAACCAGTCGTGGCAAAACGACCGAGTACTTCCAGACGCGTCGTCGGCTGGATGCAAACCGCCGTTCCCAGACGGGGCAGAAGGTGTCGGGTGGTGACCCCTGGAATGAAGAGTGGACGCGTGTCGGCAGTACGACCGGCGGGACCGGAGTCGGTCGCGGCATCTTGCAGCGTTTGCGCCGGGTCCTGCGGCTCGACCGCTAAATTCTGGCTGCGGGTCCGGGTGGCTGGCCGTCAGGCCAGGATGTTGTCGACGACGCTACCGTGGACATCGGTCAGACGATAGTCACGGCCCTGAAAACGGAACGTCAGCCGTTCGTGATCAAATCCGAGCAGGTGCAGGATCGTGGCTTGCAGATCATGGACGTGCACCCGGTCACGGGCAATGCGGAATCCCAATTCATCTGATGCCCCATGCATCATCCCGCCTTTGACACCACCGCCGGCCAGCACAGTCGAATAGCAGTCAGGGTAGTGGTCGCGTCCGAGTACTTTGCCTTTGGCCGTGCGCCCTTCGCGGAATGGGGTGCGTCCGAACTCTCCACTCAGCACGATGAGCGTTTCCTCAAACATGCCACGTTGTTTGAGGTCGTTGATCAACGCGGTCACGGGTTTGTCCATCGTGGCGCACTTGTTGGTGAGTCCTGAGGTCAGGCCCGTCCCTGCGCCCGTGCCGTGGAAATCCCATCCCCAATCGAATAGCTGGACATAACGAACGCCATTCTCAACAAGACGGCGCGCCAGCAGGCAATTGTTGGCAAAACTCGATGCGCCGGGCTTGGCACCGTACTTGTCGATCACATGTTGTGGCTCATCGTTGATATTCATGACTTCGGGAACCGACATCTGCATGCGAAAGGCGAGCTCGTATTGTGCAATGCGGGTCAAGGTCTCGGGATGGCCAAGTTCTTCTGCCTGCAACTGATTCAGATCGCTGAGCGCGTCCAGACTGAGGCGGCGTAAATCTCGGTTCATCCCGGCAGGGTCGGACGCGTAAAGCACGGGATCTCCTTGGGAGCGGCATTGCACGCCCTGGTAGACCGAAGGCAGGAACCCGCTCCCGAATGACTTGCTGCCGCCATTGGGTTGTACGCCGCTGGAAATAAGTACGACGAACCCCGGCAGGTTGGCGTTTTCTGTGCCCAGGCCGTAAGTCACCCAGGTGCCGAGTGAGGGTCGACCGGAGCGCGGTGAACCGGTGTAGAGCAGCAACTCGGCCGGCGCGTGGTTGAACTGGTCCGTGGTCATCGAACGGATGACGCACAATTCATCGGCGACGGTTTGCAGATGCGGAATTGCATCCGAGAGCCACACCCCGCCGTCTCCGTACTGTTTGAATTTACGGGGAGTCCCCATCAGTTTGGGTACACCGGACGTAAAGGCAAACCGCTGGCCTTCCAGGAATTCGTTCGGACAGTCCTGGTCCGAATGTTTGACAAGCTGGGGTTTGTAGTCGAACAGATCGAGGTGCGGTGGCGAACCTGTCAGGTGCAGGTAGATGACTTGTTTTGCCTTCGCAGGAAAATGCGGTTGCTTGGCCGCCAGTGGATCGACGAGTCCCGGGGCTGCCACGACGTTGTCACCTAACAACGCCGCGAGTGCTGCGCCACCGATGCCGGCAGTTGATTGCTGCAGGAAGTGCCTGCGCGTGGCCGTTTGAATTTGTTCCAGGCGAGGGTGCATCGTCGTCTCCTTGTCGCGCCACAGTATTCTTGGGCTCATCAACACAGTCGATCCGCTGAGGTCAACGGTCAGCCTGAGAATTGCCGGTTATCGTTTCAAAAACATTTCATCCAGGTTGAGCAAGACATTACCCACGACAGTCCACGCGGCCAGTTCGGCCAGATCACTTCCCTCAGGCGCGTCGCCCAGGGGCTCGGTTGCCATTTTCCTGGCCGCTTCCGCGTGGTCTGTGAAGTGCGTGTGGGCACGCTGGTAGAGGTTGATCAAATGGGACAGTTCGGTTTGGCTGGGAGCTCGAGCGAGGCAACGGCGGAAGCCGTAGGTTGCTTTCGCATCGACGGTTTCCCCGGCATTTACCAAATGGCGCGCCAGTGACTGCGCCGCTTCGATGTAGACTGGATCATTCAGTGTGACCAGCGCTTGGAGGGGTGTGTTGGTACGGTTCCGTCGGATCGTACAGACCTCACGGTTGGGCGCATCAAAGGCTGCCATCGAGGGGTACGGGTTGGAACGCCGCCAGGTCGTGTACAGGCCACGACGGTAGCGGTCATCACCGGCACTTGTTTTCCAATCGATGCCGCTCCCAAACGCAGCGGTCAAACCAATACTTGGTTGGGGTGGTTTGACGGGCGCTCCGTACATTTTTGTGCTCAGCAGTCCGCTGACGAAGAGCGCCTGGTCGCGAATGGTTTCCGCCGACAAGCGGAACCGCGGTCCGCGTGCCAGCAGCCGGTTCTCGGGGTCGTGGGCCACGAGCGCGGCAGGTGAGGCGGATGACTGGCGATAGGTGGCGGAGGTGACCAGGTGTTTCAACAAAGCCTTGACGTTCCAGTCGAGTCGTACGAGTTCCGTCGCCAGCCAGTCGAGCAGTTCAGGATGGGAAGGGAGTTCACCCTGGGTCCCAAATTCTTCGCTGGTGCGCACGATTCCGGTGCCAAAGATCGCTTCCCAGTAGCGGTTGGCGATCACGCGCGCGGTAAGGGGGTTCTGTTTATCGACAAGCCACTGCGCCAGCGTGAGTCGGTTCAGTGGTTTTCCCTTGGGCAGCGAGGGGAACGCGGCCGGAGTTCCTTCTGAGACAGTGGCTCCCGTATCGAGGAAGTTGCCGCGCTGCTGGATGCGGGTCACGCGGCGTTTGGCGTCGGCCAGCTGCCGCATGACCGGTACCGTGGTAATCGGCTTGGCATCGGCGAGCTGTTTTTCCACCTTGGCCAGTTGCGTGCGGGTTGTTTTCAAGATCGGTGCAATCGAGCGATAGTAGTCGCGCAGCTGCTGTTGCTGTTTCGCGCTGCGTTTGGTCGCGGCGATCTTGGCTGCGGCCAGAATTTCGGCGGGTACGCCGTCGATCTGCAGTTCCCGATGCGGTGCGGGCGGTTCGGCTACGTCGGTTTTCCAGACCAGCTGCTGCTGACTGTCCAGTACGGAGACCCGAAAACCCTTGAGTCGCGCACCGACGCTGCCGTCGGTGCGATTCCAGATGACGATCTTCTGGATCGCGGTCGGTTTTGCGAGTTCGACTTGCCACCACGGGTTCTGGTCTTTTTTGGTGTGGGTTGTCGATTTGGCCTGGTTGTAGTCACCGTCCGTGTTGCCATCGATGGCCAGTTTTGCCGGGCCGTTGTAATCGACGCTGGACTGGGTGGCCTTACCTTTGGGTGCGATATTCTCCTGCCCGTGGAAAACCTGGACTTCCGCCAGCGACAGGAATTCTGCGCGGTCGACAATCTCGACGCGTACAAATCGGCCAGAGACGGCTTGCGCATCAGCGGCCACGACTTTCTTTTCCCAGAGAGCCTGGGCGTCACGCAATTCGGGTGTGTCTGCGGTCAACCGGGCTTTTAATTCCGCGATGGTTGTCCGCCAGGCGGCCTTTTGTTTTTCCTGTGCTGGATTCCAGACCTCGACCAGGGGGCTTTCATCGCGACGGTCGGCATCCTGGCTGTTGTTGAAGAAGGCGAAGAAGCGAAAGTACTCCTGCTGTGTGATCGGGTCGTATTTGTGATTGTGGCATTGGGCACACCGCATGGTGGTACCCATCCATACGGACATCGTGGTATTCACGCGATCGACGATGGCCACGTTGCGGAACTCCTCGTCGTTCGTGCCCCCTTCGTTATTTGTAAGTGTGTTGCGGTGGAATGCCGTGGCGATGAGCTGTTCTTGTGTCGGATTGGGTAACAGGTCGCCCGCCAGTTGTTCGACCGTAAACTGGTCAAATGGCTTATTCGTGTTGAGTGCGCGTATGACGTAGTCGCGAAATCCCCAGATGGTACGTGGTGGATCGTCGGCGTAGCCCGCCGAGTCGGCATAGCGGGCCAGATCGAGCCACATTCTGGCCCAGTGTTCTCCGTAGGATTCCTTCTCCAGAAGGCGGTCGACCAGACGTTCATAGGCGGCTGGCTCGTTGTCGTTGACGAAGGCGTCTACTTCTTCCAGGCTGGGAGGCAAGCCAGTCAGGTCCAGCGACACACGTCGGATGAGTGCAGTGCGGTCGGCGCCGGGCGAGGGACTGAGGCCTTCTTGCAACAGACGGCGAAGAATGAAATGGTCTGTTTCATTTCGGACCCAATCGGTATGCCGGGTTGGCTTGGGCGGCGCATGGCGAACCGGTGGCGTGTAAGACCAGTGTGTCGCGAACTTCGCGCCCTGTGCGATCCAATCCGTAACGAGCTGGATTTCCTGCGGTGACAGGGTCTTGCCGGACTCCGAGGGTGGCATCCGCTGGCTGGCATCAGCGCTGCTAATGCGTACGAGCAGCTGACTGGCTGCGGCATTGCCGGGTACGACTGCCACCTGTCCCGAATCAGCTGCCGTGGTGGCTCCCTGTTGTGTATCCAGCCGCAGTCCGGCCTGGCGCTCGCCGACGTCCGGTCCGTGACAGGCAAAGCACGTGTTGGCAAGAATCGGTCGGATATCGCGGTTAAAGTCGATCGGCTTGGCAGCCTGGACGCGCGGTGTCAGGCAACCGATCAGCAGCAAAACCGCCGGTGTATAGCGTTGCATTTTCCTTTTCCCTCTCCTGATCCTGGTCGCCGACAGTAGCCAACCTTTTGCAGCCAGCATTCCGCACGTCCCGTGCCAGAAAACTGCCTGAACAGCTGGTACTGTCCCACCTGGGCACGGCGGGCTGCCCCAGGCTCGATTTATTCTAGCATGCTGACGGCGGGCGCGAATTTGAGACCGGGCCAAAGACGATCGATTTATTGCGACAGGCCGGGAAATGCGGCGCGGGTGAACTCAATTCCCCGAGGGGATCATGCTATGATGGGGCCTGCGATTCCGACAGGAGAAGCCGGATTCCGACAGGAGAAGCTGATGGCAACATCTACCGAGACCAACGGGTCGACGACCACTGGGCAGAGTGACGCTGCACAGACTGAATGGGATTTGCGCGTGCAACTGGCTGCCGCGTATCGGATCTTCGATCACCTGGGCTGGTGCGAGTTGATCTACGCGCATATTTCGGTGCGCGTGCCCGGCCCCGACCACCACTTTCTGATCAATCCGTATGGCTTGCGTTACGATGAGGTGACTGCTTCCAACCTGGTCAAGATCGATGTGGACGGGAACCTGGTGGAACCGACCGAGTACACCTTCAACCCGGCCGGTTTTACGATTCACAGTGCGGTCCACATGTATCGCGAGAACGCTGCTTGCGTGATGCATACCCATACCCGCGCGGGGATGGCGGTTGCTGCTCTGGAATGTGGCTTGTTGCCGATCAGCATGAATGCCACCAGCTTCTACCACAATCTCGCCTACCACGAATACGAGGGTTCCACGATTCTCTGCGAGGAACGTGAAAAACTGGTGGCAGATCTGGGAGACGCCAATGCGATGATCCTGCGGAATCATGGACTGCTCACAGTGGGGCAGACGATTCCAGAGACCTTTCTGTATCTGCATCGGTTGGAACGAGCCTGCCAGGTGCAGCTCGACGCGCTGGCTTGTGGCCGTCCGTTGGTGACCCCGTCACAGGAGGTCATCGAACGTTCGGCTGCCCAGATGGTTAAGTTTGATCGCCACGTGCTCGATGTTGGGCAGCTCGAGTTTAATGCCCTGGTTCGACTGCTAGACGCAAAGGATCCGTCGTTCCGCGAGTAGGCGTCGTCCAGTAGCTGGCATGCCGTCGCCCGGGGATGGGGCGGCGTTGCCGATTCAGGCATCCGCGGCAGCAGTTACAGCTTTGTCTAATAACTGGTCGATTGGTTTGTCCAGTGTTTCGCCGCCCGGCGAGCCGGTGAGTTTATGGCGGATCACACCTTTGTGGTCGACCAGGTACATCGTTGGCCAGCCGCGCCGGGGACCTGGCGCGAACTGTGGGCGGTGTTATTGGTTCAACTTTCGGGAAATCAGAGCGACCATGAAAATTGCGGCGATCGAATGCGACTTGTTTTTCATCCCCTTGCCCGAGGTGATGAGCGACTCCACCCACGGCCGGATCGAGTTTTTCTCACATATCACGGTGCGTGTCCATGATCAGGATGGCACCATCGGCACAGGCTACACGTATACCGTGGGCAAGACAGGCGGTCCGGCGATCTTGTCTTTGCTCCAGCAGGATGTCGTGCCATTGCTGGTTGATGAGAACCCGAATGAGATCGGACGGCTGTGGGAGAAAATGTGGTGGGGACTGCATTATGTGGGACGGGGCGGGATCGCCGCGTTTGCCATCTCGGCAGTCGATATCGCGCTCTGGGACCTACAGGCGCAACGCGCCAGCGAGCCACTCTGGAAATTCCTTGGCGGGAGCGATCCGTATGTTGAGGCATACGCGGGTGGCATCGATTTGCAGTGGCCTCTGGACCGCCTGCTGGCGCAAACCGAAAGGCACCTCGCTCAGGGTTTCCGCGCGATCAAAATGAAGGTGGGTCGCGACGAGCTGACCGAGGATGTCCAGCGGGTGGCGGCGATGCGCACCCTGTTGGGGCCTGAGGTTCCCCTGATGGTCGACGCGAATATGCGCTGGTCGGTTGAGCAGGCCATTGAGGCTGCCCAGGAACTGGCCAGGTACGACGTATTCTGGTTGGAAGAGCCGACGCTACCGGAAGATTACGCGGGGCACCGGCGTATCCTCGACGCAGGTGGTGTGCCGATCGCTAGCGGCGAGAATCTGCGCAGCGTGCCCGAGTTTCGGCAGCTGGTCGAGGCGGGGGGAGTCTCCTATCCAGAGCCGGATGTGTCGAACATCGGGGGCATTACGGCCTGGCTCCAGGTGGCCCGGCTGGCAGCCGACGCCCAGCTACCGGTAACTTCACACGGCGTCCACGATCTGCATGTGCACTTGCTGGCGGCCGTGCCCAACGCATCCTACCTCGAAGTGCACGGATTCAGTCTCAAACCGTTCTTGCGTCACCAGCTGACAATGCATGAGGGGCGCGCCGTCGCGCCGCAGCGCCCTGGCCACGGCGTGGAATTTGACTGGGAGTTGCTGGCGGCGCATCGGGCCAGGGTGTGACCACGGCAGCGCGTAACACCCTGGTCGGGACAGCGCGGTGTAGCCAGGAATATGCAGGGGAAAACGCGCGCCGCCTCGGCAAGCCCTCAGCGGGTTCGCAAAGCGTACCGCCGCCGGCGCGTTTGTCGTTCGCGCTGGCCTGACGCGGTCGCATCGTTACGGAGCTTCGTCAGCTTCTTCGCTTTCGCTCTCGACGATCACCTCTCCGTCGCCGTCTTCCGGAGCTGCCGCTTCATCCGTGGTCGGTGGCGTCAGTCCTGCCGCTTTCGTGAAGGCCCGCAGTACTGCGTTCAACGGACCTTTGCCGGCCAGTGATCTTTTTCCCAGATCCGATGCCTGCTCCAGCGTTCCGTCGAGTCGTTCGCTGAGGGAGGGGCCGGTTTCTGTAAACGCGTCCT
>PBOG01000208.1 GCA_002724245.1 Planctomycetaceae bacterium | reverse complement strand
TCGTCGCTGGCAACGCGCGCTTCTCCAAGCGCCAGTAGCGCAATACCGTGGCAGTACATCTGGGCGTACAACCCGGCGTTTCCACCTAAATTTCCGTCAGCTGTTTGCTGTCGCAGCAGGTACTCTAACCCGAATTGAATCGACTGCCTGGCTTCACCTTGGAGATGGGTTTGTCCCGACCCCAGTAACGCGAGTAGTGCCAGTCCGGTAATCCCGGAATCGGCGTTGGCTCCAGCGCGATTGCGTTGGCGGTCGGCCATGGGCGCCTCGCGGCCTCCGCCAAAACGGGCTGCGTCCCAATGTCCGTCTGGCTCTTGATTGGCCACGAGCCACTGAAGTGCGGCAGCGACAGCCCCTTCCGTGTGTTCTCCACCTCCACCGCTGAGAACGATTGCCGGGCGACGATCTGCAGCCCGGTGTGCGTAGCGTGAACGAGCCCTGCGCGCGGGTATTTCGCTCGCATCGATAGCTGGGGTTTCGGTAATCTGACGCGCTCGGTGCTCGGCGGGTGCTGGGGGCGCAGACTCAATGTTGGTAACACTCGCTGGTCGGCTAGGCGGATTGCGCGCGCTTAATGGCGGGGACGCGTTGGTGTCTAGTGGTCCAGGTGATGTGGCAGGGAGTGAGCGATTCACGGTGACGAGATTTTCTTCGCGCGGTGCAGGATCCTGGTCGGGGAGCGCGGGGGGTTGATCGGGGATCACAGGAGCTTGATCGGGGAGCGCAGGATCCTGGTCGGATCCTGTGTTGACCAGATCGGGCGCCTGAGAGGGATCGGGAGGCAGCTGAGAACTTTGCGTTCTACTGTCAGAGGGTACTGGAGGTGTTACCGCTGGGAGCGCTGCAGCCACTGGATCAGGCGTTGCGTTTTCCTCATCGGGAAGCGCTGTTTTCTCAGTGCGTTCTTCTGATTGGCCGGGTTCTGCGTCGTTTACAGGGGGCTGATTTAGGAGAGGATTCTCCACAGTCTCCGGTGCGATTTCGTCGGCCAAGGCTGATTTGGAGACATCGTGTGGTTCAGGGGATACGGACCGATTTACGATCGATTCGATATCCACTGCCGGTTGTTGCTGGTTCGGTACCGTTGCCGGCCCGGTGGTGCTGAGGGGTGTTTGTGCCACAGAGTCAGTCGACGTGATTGCTGTTGGCGCCGGTTGAAGATCAAGTTCTGCGGTAATGATCCTTAATTTGAAGACGGGCTCTTCGGGAATGACCGGTGGATTGGGAAGCAGGCTGGTGCTGTACGCGTAAATAGCCAGCAGGATATGCGCGAACACTGATAGTACGACACATTTAGAGATCGGCTTGGCCTGGCCCCAGCGTGTCCGTGTCAGTATCAGTAACGCGACCGTAAAGACCGCCAGGCCTAACCACAGCAAGGTGGACAACCACGGGCTCTGCGTCACTCCAAAAGGAGCCTGTAGTTGGCGGGCGGACCATTCGAACCACCGCATGATCACTCCTTTTTTGCCAACCGCACGGAGATTCCCAAGTCAGAAATGCCCGCTTGACGGCACGCCCCTAAAACGGTCGCCACGTTTTGCAGAGGCCCATCTGCGTCGCCCCGCACGATGACACCAAGGCGATTGTGTTGTGTACGTGCCGAGCGGAGCTGTTCGATCAGCTCGTCCAGGGACAGTAATTCCTGCTCCAAGGCGACGCGCCCGTCGCGGTAGACGTTAATCACCCGATTCACCGGTTGTGGATTGGGTTGATCGGCCGCCGAGATCTGGGGGAGTTCCAGTTGGAGTTGCTGTTCCAGTTCGGTGAACTTGGTCCCGACCATGAAGAAAATGATCAACAGAAACACGATGTCGATCATCGGTGTCAGGTTGACGTTTGGCGTTTCGTCGAAATGCGTCTTGAGAGCCATCGAGATCCTCGTGGGGGTGCCTGCAGAGGGCTGCGTTACGGTTGTGGCAGTCCCGGCGGGTCAGGCGGCTTTCTTGCGTTGCTCGGAGGTTGCCGCGGGCTCAAAGTGGTCGGCCGCAATGACATCAACAATTTGTTGGCCGAGAGCGTCGATCTCAATGATCAGGCGATCCACGCGACTGCCGAAAAACAAGTAGGCGATGAGTGCTGGAATGGCAACGGAGAGACCCGCGGCGGTCGTCAAAAGTGCCTGGCCAATTCCCGCGGCCAACAATTCCGGTCTGCCCATGGCACCGGCCTGGACGATGGCATTGAAGGCGCCAATCATCCCCAGCACCGTGCCGAGCAAGCCCAGGAGAGGGCTGATCGTGGCGATGCCGTTGAAGAGTCTGAGGTAACGACGCAGTTGATTGGTTACACGCTCGCCTTCATCGATGATCGCTTGTTCGACTTCGACCGCAGGCCTTCCCCACTTCTTGACCGCATTGGCAAACACGTCGACAACCGGACTGCGATTTTCTGTACAGAGTTGTAATGCTTGTTCGCGATCGAGCTGCCCCTCGCGGAGCTGTGACAAGAATCGTTTTACAAACGGCCGTGGGATGACTCGTCTGCGGCGGAGACTAATCGCACGTTCGAAAATAAAGACACACAGGATGAAGCTACAGGCGGCAATGGGAATCATCAGCGGGCCACCATCCTGGAGCATCTGGATCAACCGCTTGGTTGGATTGGCAGTGCTGGCGGAAGCCACGCCGTCTTGTGCAGAAACGCTAGCCGTGGTGAGGGCGAGCACCACGCAACTTGTCGCGCAGCGTGCCGACCATGTTGCCACTAGAGATAGCCTGTCCATACCGCACCCGTTGAGTGGTTCGAGAGAACGCGGTCTCTGGCCGAGACCGGCGAACGTTGCGTATGGCTGTCATCGGATCACTGGCTGGAGCCGAGTGACGGTTTTTCCGATTTTTCTTGCTCAGGTGCTAGCAGTGCATGTGCAGCAGTCTCATTCCAGTACCGCTGGACTGCGCACGACCGGCACCAGAGGCGCTTCTCCTGGAGTGGTGTCGGTCGCTGGTGCGGGTTGCCGCGCCGGTCGCGCTTGCGGCAGCTGGAGTGATCGGTTCTGTGGACGGAGTTGCGGTTTTTCTGAAACTACGGCAAGTTTACGGGGAATCTGTATCCGGGTTCCCACGGGTAGTTGATAAGGGTTGGGTAACAGCCGGCTGTTGAGATCGAGAATTTCTTGCCAGCGATTGCTGTTTCCCAAGTATTTTTCAGCCAAATTTCGCAAGGTGTCCTGGGAGGTGAGGACATGTGTGCCCACGGTATCAGCAACGCGCTCTGGAAACCTTTCAGTGGGGTTGTGCGGGAACGGGTCGGTCGGCACTACAATCTGGGGCGGTTCTTCGGAATGGGTAGTGGTTTCCGGGAGCATCTCGTCTCCGGCAGTATCACTCTTGCCAATGGGAGTCACTTCGATGCGGGGGCTGTTGTTTCCAGTGGGTACTGGGGAGGTGTTGGCCGCTACGGAAAGATCAACGGTCTCGTGATTTTCCTGAAGTAACAGAGGTTGACTCTGCGCGGCGCTGTCCCGTTCGACATGAGGCCGAGGTGTGGATCGACGAAACGGCAGCGCGGCACAGAGACCAAGGCCCACCACGCAAATTGCCCTCAGTAGTCTTGGCATGAGTGTGGATTCCTCTCGAATCTGCTTGTCCCGTACGCGAGCGGGAACCGGTCCTTTTTCTGTTTCGGGAATTGGTGGTACCGGCGCTGCGGATTACTCGATCAGCGCAACAGAAGCAGTCGAGATGGTGCCCCGTTATGCCAGATGTGTTGGATTTCTGGCCCTTTCCAAGTGGTGCGCGGGTGCGCCGGCAGTCGACCAAATAACTCTGCGACGGAGTGTGTTGTCCGCTATGACACGGTGAGTTGGGATGGGTCCGGGCAGGGGCGTTGGTAGCTCACCGTGGGGCGGCGGCCCATTTCGTGGGAAATAAGAGGGGGTTACATGTCGCTTACTGCCGATAATACCGATTGGGATGCACGTTGACGCAACCCGGCCTGTATTTACTCCCTGCCCACGCGCAGAAATCGGGAGTGAGCAATGGGATACCGGAAGACACCGTTCGTGACCCTGGCTGTACTTTTACTGTTGGTTGGATCATCGGTCGGGCAATCTGGCAACGATGCGCTACCCGTCCTGGATCGCTGCCATTGGTTGCGGTTAGAGATCATTCTGGGGCGTCTACACGCCATTGACTGTGGGAACCAGAAGACGTCTTTTTTTCGGTCGCAAGACGCGGGCCGCGGTATTCTGGAAACAGTGCGAACCAGCATCGAGGATGAGCGGCTTTCGATTTGGTTTCGTCGAGTTGACCCGCAATACGATCTGCAATGCGAGATCTTGCACGGTGATCAAGTTCGGCTTGTCAGGCAGGATCGCAAACTGTATCCCGGAATCCGAGTTGAATATCGCCAACCAGCAGTGGGTGATTGCGAGTTGACTATCGTTTCTCGGCAGCGATCAGAACATCTTGCCGCACCTACGTTGTGGCATCTGTTACTGACGGAACCCCACACTACCAGATCCTATTTGATTCCGCTTTTCAAACAGCTGCACTCCGGTTGGGACCTGGTTGCCAAGACACAACGATTAGAATCTTTGCTGATTCAAATGGGGCAGCAGAGCGACCCACGCGGACAAATTGTCAGGTGGGTACATCAACTGGACGCGCCAAGGTTCTTGGATCGACAGGCAGCTGAACGCGCTTTGCGCCGTGCTGGGTTTGTGGCGCTGGCCTATCCGGATCTCCTGAATTCTCGCGAGTTGAGTACCGAACAACGTATCCGCTTGGCCAGAATCCGCCGCGCTTTGGATGTGGAGACCGGCGATACGCCACAGCGAGTTGCCAGTTGGTTGCGCTATGACAAGTTTATCTGGCTCCCCTTGCTGAATCACCGCGCGCTGCAAGTGCGCGAACTTGCCTTGCGCCAACTGCACGAAATCGCGCCAGATGAAGTTGCATTTGATCCAGCAGCGACCACTGCGGAACGACAGCGTCAACTGGTCCATCTTCAGTCCCAGTGGTTGACGCGCTAGCAGTGGGCACGTAATTGCTCCCAAAGCACTTCAGAAGAATCTGGAGTTGTAGTGCCTTTCGCAGGTTCGGTTGCACTACGTGCTGAGGTCCGATGTCTAGTCCTCGGATCCTGGTGTCCGAATCTGCGCGAGAAGTTTGTCCACTTCTTCGTTCGTGATGCCAGCAGCGGCTGTAAATCCGGCCGTGGTAAGCGAGAACTCATTCAACTGATGGTGCATTACCAGTGAAGTGGCACACAGTTGCCGAAAGCCGTCGAACAACCGGAGAGATGTTTGCAGATCACCGCGAATCCGTACAGGTATCAATTCGTTTTCAGTGACTTCGACGAATACGGTAAGCAGGCGTTCTACGGCATTGGCTGATGTGTTGGTAACCTTTAGCTCAAACATCCCGTGTTTGGCAGCGAGTACCAGGATGGCTTGTGCTTCCACTGACAAAGGATCTGCTGGTGGCGCGGCGAGTGACCACCGCTGACTGCACAAACACGCTAAGGCGTACAGTGTAGGGGCGCTACGGCCCAGCTCGTTCCATAATTGGGCTGCTTGTTCATCGGTTCCCAAGTAGCGGTCTAGCATAGGAGTTCCAAATCAACACAGAAGTCGCGAATCATTGTCTATCGTGCAAATGCTACTGCGTCGGTCGCGGAGAATTATTCTGAGGTTCCGAAAAACCGCTTACGCCGGTCCGACCAGTCCAACCGTCCAACAGCAGAAAGCGACGGGGGCTGCGAACAGCAGTGAATCGAGAATATCAAGGAAGCCGCCCAGGCCGGGTATCCAGTGTCCAGAGTCTTTGCAGCGCATGTCCCGCTTCAGCAGGGATTCGGCGAGATCGCCAACAACTCCAGCGATGGCGATCATCAGACCGCAGAGAAACCATCCGATCCAATTGGGCGCTGCGGCTGGAGATAGCATCATGGGGATCAGTACAAGTGGCCAAATGAGTGCTGTCACGACCGCGGTGACAAGTCCACCGATCAAGCCTTCAATCGTTTTTCCCGGACTCAGCCGTGGCGCCAACTTGTGTTTTCCAAACAATCTTCCGAATGTGTAAGCACCCGTGTCGGACATTTTCACAATGCTGATCGTCGACAGCAGGGCGATCATACCCCACAGGGGTTCGGTTGAGTTCACCGTGCGTAACAACACCAGAAAACTTGCCAGCAGTCCTACGTAGCAGATTGCGAATACGGCCAGAGCGACATTTACGAGCGCCTTTCCCGGCTCGTGGTAGCGGAGGACTTCGGCCAGGAATGCCAGCAGGGTTGCACATGCGGTGGCTGCCAAGGGCCAGCCGAGTTTGCCGAAAGGGCAGTCAACGGGGTAGGTATTTCCTGTCAATGGCCATCCCAAGGGGGCGCAAGTGGCCAGGAATACGAGTAGCGCGCCGGTGCAGGTTGACCACCGCGCGGGCCGATGGCCACCTGTGGCCAGCATGTTCAGTAATTCCACCACACCGCCGACAATCGCCAGCAGCAAGATCGGCAACAGCCAGACACCCGCGACGCCCCGTATGGGACGGGTGATGTCGAGGTAGATCAAGCCAAACAAAAGACTGAGGATGATCGTTGCAGAGATAAGGCGCCAGCGAAGCAAAAGCAAGTTCCTTTATTGATTCAGACCGCCAAAGCGACGGTCACGGTTGGCATAAGCAGTGATTGCCTCGTGCAGACAGGGCTCTGTGAAATCGGGCCAGCATCGATCAGTTACCCAGAGTTCGGTATAGCTGATTTGCCACAGGAGGAAATTGCTGACACGCATTTCACCTGCAGTCCGAACCAGCAAATCAGGATCAGGCATGCCAGCCGTGTAGAGATGTTCTGTGATCGAATTCTCGGTGATGTCTGACCTGGTCATTTCGCCCGTTTCAACTTTTCCGGCGATGACCCGCACGGCGTCGACCAGCTCTGCACGGCCTCCATAGTTAATCGCCAGGCAGAGGCGGGTACCTGTGTTGTCTGCACTCAGCTCGATCGTTTTGTCCATCTCTGCGAGTACTCTCGCAGGGATCCCGTCGCGTCGCCCGATGACCTGGACAGAGACGTTTTGACGCATGATCGTGTCACGTTCCTCAATCATATACTGTTCGAGCAAGTGCATGAGGAAGTCGAGTTCGTCTTGTGGACGTTTCCAGTTTTCACTGGAGAGACAAAAAAGTGTCAGCTGGGCAATGTCAAGCCTCGTACACTCTTCGACCGTGCGTCGCACGCTTGTTACGCCGCGACGGTGTCCCATAACTCGCGGAAGATCTTGTCGACTCGCCCAGCGCCCGTTGCCATCCATGATGATGGCAACGTGTCTGGGTCGCAGCTCGGCAGCTACGCCCAGTTGTTCTTCAGCGTCTCTTTTGGTGCGTGTTGCGTTAGTGCTATCGGACACGGCGATCTCTATGTCACCGGTGAGCGAATTCGCGGGTAAAAATCGTCTGGGCCCGATCTGGTCCCACAGATACGACGTCAACGGGGCACCCCACCAACTCACTGACACGCTGGAGATACTGATGCGCACCTTCCGGGAGATCTTCCATCTTTCGGGCAGCAGTCACATCTGTCTGCCAGCCAGGGATTGTCTCGTAGATCGGTTGGATACGCCGCAGATCATCAGCATGGCTGGGAAAGACGTCTAATCGTTGTCCGTCGATCTGGTAGCCGATACAAATCTGGATTTCAGGAAGTTGGCTCATGACATCCATCATCATGACGGCCAGTCCGTCCACCCCACTGAGACGACGCGCGTAGCGTACGGCTACTGCATCGAACCATCCGCAGCGGCGCGGACGACCAGTAGTTGTGCCATATTCGTTTCCCAGGTCCCGGATTGTTTGCCCGATGGGGTTATCCTGTTCGGTGGGAAAGGGCCCGCCGCCGACGCGCGTGGAATAGGCCTTGCAGACACCGAGCACGCGCTGGATCCAACGCGGGGGTACACCCGATCCTGCGGCCACCCCCACACCTGAGCTATTGCTACTGGTGACAAACGGAAATGTACCGTGGTCGATATCCAGCAGAGCCCCTTGAGCGCCCTCAAACAGGACCCGCTGCTGGTCTTCTACTGCGTCCAGCAGGTAACTGGTGGTGTCCTGGACAAAGGGTTGCAGACGCTGCGCGTATTGTTGGAATTCCTCATAAATCTGAGCTGCATCGAGCTGAATGTCTCCTGACAGCCCGTCAAACAACTGTTGCTTGCTCGTTACGATGGAACGGATCTTGTCAGCAAAATCAGGACGCGACAGGTCACCCAGGCGAACTGCCCAGGTCCGTCCCACCTTGTCGCGGTAGCAGGGCCCAATCCCTCTTAGGGTGGTACCAATCGACTCCCCGTCGACCGGTTGCTGGTTGAGCAGGCGATCTTCTTCGAGATGCCAGGGCAGAACGACGTGTAGCCGATCGCTGAGCATTAAATTGTCGGAATCGACTTTGATCCCCCGAGCGAGCAAAGAGTCAATCTCCTCCAGAATTGTCGGCGGGTTGAGAACGACACCCGGTCCGACGACGTTGATCACGTCTGGATTCAAGATCCCACTGGGGATGTGATGTAGTTTGTACGTTTCATCACCGACCACTACGGTATGGCCCGCATTGGCTCCACCTTGGTAACGAACGACGATGTCAAAGTGATCGGTCAGCAGGTCGACGAGCTTTCCTTTCGCTTCGTCTCCCCACTGCAAACCGATAACACAAGTTCCAGGCACCCCAGTTGCTCCCTGAACGAAGGTCCTTCCCGGCCCGAGAATTGCACTTGTGCATTTCACGTGGGTTCTGTGACGTGTTGGCAACAGTTCCACAGGGACGGGAATATCGAGAGTTTCAGCAGCTGCCAGTCTACGAACCGGGACCGACCAGGGTCAACCAGCCGAAATGCTGTGAAAGCACATTTGCTAGACGTCTTCTGGGGGCTTGGAATACAATTCAGGACAGGTAAACGAGAACTATCATGACTTACTCTGTAGTGCGAACGAGACAACACGTCCTGCTGTTGGGCCTGATTGGTCTGGTTGGGCCTGTCCTGCCGGCCTGGTCTCAAGACCAGTCCGATCGACAGAGCCCATCGACCTCCGTGCCGATCCAGACGAGTCAACTGGTTACGCAACTGGTCGAGCAGTTAGGAGATGCGCGGTTCGACACGCGCGAGCGGGCCACGCGGCGGCTGATCGAAATCGGTTCCGTAGCCCTGCCCGCACTCAAACAAGCGAGTTTGAGCAAGGATCGAGAGATGCGCGCCCGGGCGGCCCGTGCGCTGCGCATTGTTTTTCGCAGAGATCTCCAACAGCGTCGTGCCGCTTTTTTGCGCGAATCGGACAGCGACCGCGATTTTGGACTCGCCGGATGGCGCAAGTTTCGTGTGCTGGTGGGCGATACCCCGATTAACCGCGCGCTGTTCATCGAAATGCATCGTAGTGAATCGGAGCTGGTCCAGGCGGTACAGCAGGGACCGGCTGCCACTAGGTCGGCGTTAGTCCAGCGATACCAGCAACTAGCGCGGTGGAAACAAGGCCAACGTTTTCAACCAGATCAGTCGAAATTATCTCTGGGTACCGTGGTGGCTTTGCTCTTTGCTGTGACCGACAACCAGGTCCAGTTACGTGACCTGGAACAGGAGTTGCCCAACTACCTTTTTCAGCAGGCATCCGGGATGGGCAAGTACCGTGATGCGGTACGCCGCTTGCTGGGGCACTGGGTTCAGGGACTCAAGATTGAAAGCGTCTATCCGGCGCTCTATCTCAGTCTCTTTTACATGGTGCCGGAGGGATTGGTGCCGGCTGAGAAAGTGCTGGAAGAGACAAAGGTGACGGACACGCCACGTGCCGGTGCTGTCGAAGGGCCACATCGCTACCGACTTATGTTTGCGATTTTCGTGACCGCCCGATTCGGGACGCACGCGCATCTCGATTTACTCGAGCCGTTGTTGGAAGATGCTTCGCGAACTCCGTACGGAAAGGTGGAGATTCGGGACCTGGCACTGGCTGCTTTGCTGCATCTTTCCGGAAAGAATCTGGTGGAGTTTGGGTTCCTCAGACATCGTCCCAATCCGACGTTTGTCTTTGAGCCGAACCGTCTGTTGTTTGAGTCTCCCGAGGCTCGGGCCCAGGCCATACAACGCTGGCGGGATCAGCGGTCCCGGAAGTCAAGCCCGGCCGACCCGGACGAATAGTCGATCTTGACGTATCGCCGGGATGTCGGCACTATCCGCGTCCTCTACCGGCTGCCAAGGCCCGTCTCGCCAAATGCAGGGAGTCTGGCGGGCGGCTTCCTTTCCTCTCTGTCTGTGGTTACAGATGATGCGCACGATGTCAGGCCTGACGTGGCCCGGGTTACTGGGGATGGTACTCGCTGGCTGTAGTGCTGGCTCGTATGCTGAACGTGGGATGGGATTGGGGGCTGGAATTGGTGGGGTTACCGGGGCGCTGGTAGGAAGTCAACACGGCAATCCCGTGGCCGGTGCAGCCGTTGGTGCCGCTGTCGGAGCCGCCACAGGAACCGTTGTTGGCCATTCAATTGATGATGAGGTGGCAGCTCAGGAGGCCCAGCTGGCAGATCAGTTGGGTCGCAGTTTGAGTGGTCCTGTGACGAAAGATCAAGTGATCGAGATGAACTCCGCCGGTGTGGAAGACAGTGTGATTATTGCCCACATTCGGTCACATGGAGTGCGCCGGAAACCGCGCGTGGAAGAGGTTATCTCCATGAGCAAACAGGGAGTCGGAACCGAAGTCATCAAGGCCATGGAAGGGGCGGCGGTGGCTGGGGTGCGGCCGCGTCCTCCGGCTCGACCGGCGGTGGTGGTTGAAGAGCATTACCACGGCCCCTGGTGGGGTGGTCCGCGCCGAGCTTATCGTTCTTATGGTCGCCGGCGACGTCCCGGTGTGCGGTGGGGATTTTCCTTCGGCAACTAATGCGTAGTCCGCCGGGACCGATTAGCGGAGTTCCGCTTTGGCCCAAAACGGATGTTGCCGGTCACCGCGGGTGCGCACGTCATTCAACATGACTGCGCGGCCCTGGTCGATTTCCTTGATTTTTTTTCCGTTGATGCTGACCGACAGTGGTTGATCGAAGTCAATCATTTCCGGGCTGAGCCAAACCACGGCCCGGTCGGCGCCGGTTGTCAGGCGAACCCGGTTGCTGGCGCGGATGATCCTGCCATCGATGCGAGCCGGACGGCCGCTGGGTTTTTTCCAGTTGGTCGGCCAGATCATGCTGCGGGGTGGCAATTGATCGACTTCTGCCCACCAGAAATAATTGTCCCAGGGGCGCATGCTTAGGCAGAGAAATTCGTCGTGGAAAAACTGACGTCGATGTACCGCCATCCAGTCAAAGATGCGTTGGATCTCGTCGTGAAAATCTTCATGACCGCGGCCCTGGAAAAGGACGATCGTGGCATCGTAAGAGTGGTGGGTCAAATAATCATTCCACTGGTCTCGGTTTTGTACCAGCCGATTTCCGTCCAATTCGCCTCCCACAAAGTACATTGGCAATTTGCGACCGTTTTCTGTGTAAAACAGGATGTAGCGGTCTGCGGTTGCCACGATCGGAATCACACCTGCCCAGACATCGGGATGCGCCAGCCCGATGTCCCAGGCGGCATCACCTCCCATGCCGGCACCCGACAGGAAGACACGGTCCGTGTCGATGGAAAATCGTTTTGTTGCATCGCGCAAACTCTTCAGCACCGCGGCGTGGGCGCGAAATGAGAACTGGTAGTGCCTCTGTTTGGGTTCACTCCAGGCGGGGGCGATCACGATGTAGCCGTGTCGTGTCGCTTGTCCCAGTCGTCGCTTGCGATCTTGGTTGTAAATGCCCGCCCACCAGTCGATTTGCATGGCGGGCGTCGTATTGGCGTCGTGCAGCGAAAGGACTGTCGGATAACGGCGCAAGGGATCGTACTCGGGTGGAAGTTGGATCAGATACTTCAATGGCGGTGCGTCTCCCATCGGGACGGAAAGTTGAAACAGTCCGCCAATGGTGTCTTCTTCCGATAATTGAGGTGGGTCGAGTGGTGGAGCCATATGGGCAATCAGCTTTGCCAGAAACTCAGGGCCACTTCCTTCCAGCTGTGCCAGTTGTTCGAGGATTTCGCGACGCCTTTGCAGGTCGACCGTATCGGTTTTCAGGTACTCAAGAACCAGATTGCGGACTTGGAAGAGCGGTAACGCGGTTCCCAGGTTTTCGATGCCGGCACCTCCACCCAGTAGCCAGCCGCTGATCGCCAGTGCCAGCTTCTGTTCCGGTTTCAAGGCTGCATCGTCCGACAGACGCAGATAGTCCGCCATACGATCGAGAGTATTCCAATTCAAGCGGAGCTTGATTTCGTCAACGACCGCTTCCAGCTGGTCGCGGTTTTCTTTGACTGTGACTTGTTGCATGTGTTGGTCGAGTAATTGCGTGGCCCGCTCACCCGACATTCTCAGCTCCGCATATTGATCGAGAACTTCCTTGACGCGCAACTGTAACTCACCCGCCACACCCGTTTCGTCGAAATTAGAAAGCAGGTAATGCACGAACTGGTGTTGACCCGCTTCGCGACGAAACTCGAGCTCGCGAATGGCCTGGGCGGATTTACGCTGTTGCAATCGTGAGACCTGTTTTGCCAGGTCCGTTAATCCCGGGAAATCTTCGATCACTTCTTCCAGTTCGCGCTCGGCGTCCTGGTAACGGTCTGCCGCGGTGAATAAACGGACAATTTGCAGCCGATCATTCACGTTCTTAGGATTAATATTCTGTTTGATTACCGTCGACAGCACTTGCCTTGAGACAGAACTGGTCGCCAGTCGCATGGTCCACTCAAAACCAGACTTGGTTTGTAGTCCTTGCAGCGTTGTATACAACGGCGTGATTTCCGTGATCCCCTGGATCACGTTGATTTGGCCCCGGGGGGTCGCGAAGGAAAATGTCCGATTCCCAAACCGATCGAACGGTGTGACCCGCAGTGCTGGTCCGACACCGGCAATGCGTCGTGTGCCGCGGTAGACTTTCTTGCGAATCAGAATTTTTTCGCGCAGCCGCGCATCTTCGTTGACTGTAAAGGTGCGATACTGCTTGGTGGGGATGAAGGTGCGTCGCAGGGTGTCGTCGATCAGCAGGATTTCGCGTGGTTTGGTGTTGGGTTTGGCATCCGGCGAGATGTCAATGTCTTCGCCGATTGCCGTGATCCGACCCAGGTTCCCTTCATATTGCAGATTGGTCTTGGTCGTCACGACGTCTGCCTGCAGGAGCCGACAGCAGGTCAGTGCGAGGACGCAACCGAAAGCCCACTGGCCCCGCCTGAAGGTTGTTGCTCGTGCCACCATGGGCCCCGCTCCGAAAACCTGGTTGCCTGTCCGCGGTCCGCGACCACGTCTGGTATCAGTGCCGACACCTGCCGGGTTTGATCTGTCCCTCATTGCATCGGAAAAAAGGGCCTGGACCCTTGTTCATTCTTGGCGTGCTGGTGCGGTTGGTCAAATCGACAGTCCGCTTTCTACCGGCAGGTGGACTCGTGGCCATTGACAGGCCTGCGGAACCTCGGAAAATAGCAAAGATACGGGGACTTTAACGATTGAGTAATTTTTGATGACGCGCCGCTTCATTCCCCTGTTAGTCTTGCTCACGGTTGTCTTGCTGGCTGCGGCCACCGTGACGCTGGCGGGACTCTTATTGACCCGTTTTGCCGGTGATCAGACGGGGGCCCAGGTGTTGGGCTGGGTCGGCAGTATCCTACTCGGACTGCTCCTGACAAATGTCCTGCTGCTGGTGGTTGCCCTGGGCATCCACGTCGGACAAGCGGATGCAGGTGGGGACGAAGAAGGCCTTTAATCGAAGCCGCGCGCCTGCGGTGACCGGTCTTGATTCTGCTGGCAGGTCGCGCTGCCGCGACATTGCCCAGAATCGCAATCGCCCAGAATCGGGGTACAATCAGAGATTCTGCGGTGGATTCGTTTCCAGCCGATCTCTTGCGCGTCGCATTCCAAACTGGGAAATTCGATGTCCGATTGCATGGGTACGACAGTAGTCTTTCCTGCACCGCTGGTGGCCCTGGCTGCCTGTATCCTGGCCACGTCCGGTGCACTGCCTGTTCCAGCGGAAGAAAAAGCTACTGAACAGACACCGCCGCTGGCCGTTGATTTTCTGCCGGCGCAGTTGCTGACGGACGCGGAGCCCGCCGGATTGGGTCCCGCGCCCCCGGCGCCGGAAGTCAATCAATTGTCGGCATCGCGGGTGGCTTTGGGGCGCAAACTGTTTTTTGATCCGCTGCTATCTGCTGACCGGTCGATGTCGTGTGCCAGTTGCCATCATCCCCGCCACGGTTTTGCGAACCCGCAGGCCCGGGCGGTGGGGATCAAGAACCGGTTGGGAACCCGCAACACACCGACCGTGCTGAACCGCGCGTATGGCAAGATTTTCTTCTGGGATGGTAGATCGGCCAGCCTGGAGGCACAGGCCCTCAAGCCGATTGAGAATCGCGTTGAATTGGGATCGTCGGTGCCTGAGGTGATTCAGCGTCTGCAGGAGAGTCCTGAATATCGTCAACAGTTTGAGACAGCCTATCCCGGTGGGGTGACCCCCACCAATTTGGCGCGGGCGCTGGCCAGTTTTCAGCGGGTCCTGGTTTCTGCTGACAGCCGGGTCGATCGCTTTCAGGCGGGCCAGGCCTCCTCGTTGTCGACGAGTCAGAAACAAGGATTGTGGCTGTTCGAGAGCCGTGGGAGATGTTGGAAGTGCCATTCGGGCAGCAACTACTCCGACGAGTCTTTCCATAATACGGGTGTTTCCTGGGGGAAAGAGCCGATCGACTTGGGTCGCTTTCAGGTAACGGCTGATGACGCCGATCGGGGGCGTTTCAAAACCCCCACGTTACGGGATGTGGGTCTGACGGCACCCTACATGCACGATGGCAGTATGCAGACCCTGGAGGAGGTGGTGGCGTTCTATAACCGTGGTGGTGGTAAGAACCGGCAACTCGATGAACGGATCCAGCCGCTGGGCTTGAACAAGCAGGAAGAACAGTTTCTGGTCGAATTTCTCAAAGCGCTGCAGGGTGCCACCAACTGGACCGCGCAGGCGCCTGCCGGCAAGCCGTAGGTTCCGTCGGCAGCGCGGCTGCGTTCCCGCTGGGGCAGGACATGCTACCGGGCCGGTCTGTGAAGAGGAGGAAAGAGTGTCGATCACGCCTGCCGAGGTGCCACTGCCAGACGGTTTTGGGGTCGAGTTAACACCGGACCAGTTCGAGGCCCGCTTCCTGGCGCTGCACCGGCAGCTGTACGCCAGTAGTGAATTTGAATTCGCGGCGGTCACGCGACATATTTATCGCCCACCGGCGAGCTATTACCAAGTCGACCACAGCCTGTTCCACGATGGCCAGCGGTGGCACCTGTTCTACTGCACGGGCCAGATGCGCAACACCGACGCCTATACGGCTTGCATGGCTCGGGGCGATTGGCAGGGCGCTGCCCAGAACACGGTTGAGCCGGGCATCGGGCATGCGGCCGGCGCCGACCTCGCGGATTTGCAATTTGTGGGGCTGATTGAACCGGTCGTGCAGGGAGATTTTGACCTGATCACGCGCAGCAATGGCTGGGCGTTCTGCTACGGCGGACGTTACGGGATGATTTACGGCGTGCGCGGTGTGGCTGGATTCGTTGGTTTTTCGCTGATGTGGTCCGACGATCTGGAAACCTGGCAGGGGGGCGCTGCCAACCCGGTTCTCAGGGCGCCGGCCTGGGCCGCTCCCGGGGCGACCTGCAAGGATGTCCATGTCTACCAGTACGAGGGACAGTTTCTCTTGTATTACATTACTTCCGATCGGGACGGGTACTGCTCGATCGCGCTCTGTACGACCGAGGATTGGCAGACGTTTATAGATCGCGGGCCTGTCTTCCGAGCCGCGCCCATGTTACGCGGAACGATGGGGGTGGAGTCGCCCACCGTCTGCTTTCGGGACGGTCTATGGCACCTGTTTTTTACCTACGGTCCGGGTCTCTGCCACGCGGTCAGCCCGCGTCCAGACCAGTTTGTCCAGAGCCGCGGTAACACCTACAACGTCGGTACTGGCTATTACCCGCTGGGCGCGTTTCACGCCACCGAAGTGTTGCAGGACGCGGCGGGTGACTGGTGGCTGACGACGGATCGTAAGGAAGAGACCCGGCGGCTGAACCGTCAGGCCGGTCGGCTCTGCTATCGAGGTTCCTATGAAGATGAAAAGACACTCGAAGAGGGTCTCTACCTTTCCCGGCTGCACTGGCAGGGAGATCAACCGATTCTACAACGGCCGGCAGACTGATGGGTGCCGGTGGTGCGAGGGCCTCAACCGGGCCAGCAGGCCTGGCATCGATGCTGCTGCCAGCGACGTGCCGAGGTGGTTGCCATGAGAACCGTCGATTTGCTCGTGGTGGCCGGTTACCTGTTCTGCATGGTGGCCGTGGGGCGGTATTTTGCCCGCCGCCAACGTGACAGCGAGGACTTTTTCCTGGGTGGGCGACGGATGCCTGCCTGGGCGGTGGCCATCAGTGTGTTCGCGTCTCTGGCTTCGACCGTTGGTTATCTGGGTGATCCGGGTGAAATCATTCGACATGGCATCGGCATGTTTGTGCGGTTCGGTGCCCTGCCCTTCTATCTGGCGGTGACGTTGTGGGTCATTGTTCCCTTCTTTCGCCGGGCCGGAGTGACGACGGTTTTTGAGATACTGGAACAGCGCTTTGGGCGCAGTACGCGGCTGCTGGGGGTGGGGATCTGGTGTTACATGCAACTGGCGTTCCTGGGGCTGGTACTGCTGCTGGCCGCCCGCGTGATTGCCCAGATGACGGGCGTGGGTGAAATCTATGTGATCCTGGCGATCGGCGCCGCCAGCGTACTCTACACCTCGGCTGGTGGCCTGCAGTCGGTGATCTGGACCGACGTGATCCAGTTTGTCTTCCTGTTTCTGGGGGTGCTGGTGACGCTGGTGGTGATCGCTGCCGAGACGGGTACCGGTCCGCGCACCTGGTGGTTGGCGGTCTCTGGCACCACGCACCCGCTACCTCCACTGGTGAGTACTGATCTGGCCACGCGGCACACCATCCTGGGGGCACTGATCTTCGGGTTTGTCGTCAACCTCTCTTACAACTGCAGCGAACAGGTGGTGGTTCAGCGGTATGCGGCCACTCCGCGACCGGTGTTGATGATGCTTGCCAATTACGGCGCGGGCGTGTTGTTTACGTTGTTGCAGATCGCGGTCGGCGCGGCGCTGCTGGTGTACTACACGCGGTTTCCCGAAGCCTTGCCAGAGGGAGTGAGGGACGTCACGCAAGCCGAATTTGCCGACGACGCCTTTCCCGACTTCATTCAGTACCACTTGCCGGTCGGCCTCAGCGGGCTGGTGATTGCCGCTCTGCTGGGCGCGGCCCAGTCGACGATGGACTCGGGTGTCAATTCGATCGCCGCGGTGATGGCCCGCGACGTGTTGCCGGCGTTTGGCTATCAACAGGTCGCCGGTAATCTTCAGCTGGCTCGTTGGACGACGCGGGGCGCGGGCCTGGGGGTGCTGCTGATGGCGATCCTGGCCGGCCAGTTGTCAAACGCCAATAACATTATCGACATCGCCCAGAAAGTAGTTCACCTGGGGCTGGGGCCGATGGGGGGGCTCCTGCTGGTGACCATCCTCGGACTCCGGGGCAGCGCCCTGGCCGCCAATACGGCGCTGCTGCTGGGGCTTGCCGCGGCCCTGGCAGGGGCCTTTGGAGACCTGGTGCTGGGCCGGCCGCTGCTGTCGCCGCTGTTGATCATTCCGGTTTCCTGGCTGGTAACACTGAGCGCTGCGCCGCTGTTGGTACTGCTGTCGGGTGGGCGGTTGGCGTCCCGCGGATGAAGTCGTTGTCAGATTCGCAGTGGCTGCGCGTCGTGGTTTGCCAGGGCCCTGAGAGTGGTCCCGTTGTTTCCTCCGCCGCCGCTTTCTGTCACATTCACCAGTTTGTCAGGTATTGCCGGTGCCGGCGGTTCTTCCGCCTGTGGAACAGGAGCTGTTCCGCCACACCACCGCAGGAGAGAGGCCATGCAGCGCAGAGAATCGTTTTCCGGAATGGGGGCCGCGCTGGCGCTGGGAACCCTCGGTCCGGAGGGTGCGGCCGGCCAGGCAGGCGCACACCTGGCAGGGAACGGGTTTGTGACGCTCCGTCCGCGGGAAGATGCCGACCGCCGCACGGAAAATCGCTTTGCTGTGTGCGACCCGTTTGGAAACGAAATCGATCAGACGGGCACTCGAACCCAGGGCCTGCAAGAGGCGATCAACTACTGCGCTCGGCACGGTTATGGACTGCTGGTGATCGGCGGCGCCAATGCCACGGGCGGCGAACCCTGGCACATGAACCTCACGGCCAGTGAGACGATTGTGGTTCCGCCGATGCGTTTCTGGACATGGACCATGCGGGGAATGACACTCAACGGGCGCATGGCGGGTGACATGATTCACTTTGACTCGCTGGTGAATTCGCATCTCGACTGGACAGGGACTCAGCTGGTCTACATGGGTCGGCAAGCGGCAGTCCACTTTCACCCCCGCAACACCCCGCCCACCGATCCCACCCTGGGGATGGGTGTCAACTTCGTCCAGATCCCCAATTCGATTTCGGTCTACGGTCAGGGCGCGCGGTGCGTCCAGTTTTCACCGGCCGACAGGCATGGCCCGATCTTTGGCAACAAACTGATTTTCGGAGAATTGAACGGGGGCGCCAGCGATACCGCAGAGGGGACCCGGGATACCATCGGGCTGATGGTCGACTCGGCGGAGGGCACCGCCATGTTTGCAGCCAACCAGATCGACGTGTTTGCGGCGCACGGGTGCGGCGCGCGGACGTTCCAGATCGGTTCGGCACCGCGGCCCGACTCGATCAAAGGGAATTTCTGGCGGCTGCAAGCGACCACGGTGCCCCACCAGACCGTGCTCCGCAGCGGTGAGACGGGTGGACTCTACGATATCTACTTTGAGAATTCGGGCCTGGCCGGGACGACCGGCGTGCACCTGGAAGCGATTGCCCAGCAGAATCGGATTCGCGGCTACAACAATTGCGCCACCGCGCACATCGAAGCCGATCTGCAGGGGGACGCCGAGCGTCACAACCGGTTCAGCTGAGTCCGCCACGGCTGCGGCAGTCTATGGCGATCGAAGTGTCTGCCGGTGCCTGTTCCGCAGTGCCTGTTCAGCGGTGCCTGTTCAGCGGTCGAGCGCTTTGCGGCTATCGACGCACAGCCAGAACAGCGCACAGAGGGCGTAAGCGCCGGTCACGAAGTAGAAGACGCCCTTCCACTGTCCGGCATCCGACACATCCAGCGGGATCAGGTAGCCGTACAGTTTGGCGCCAATGATCCCGGCCACGATGGCCACCGCGTTGACAATGGCGAACAGCGAGGCCGTGTAGCGGGCGCCGATGTCGGTGATGGCACCCCAGCGGGTGGCCAGGCTGATGTCGGCGGCAATCTTGACCGGGAATAGCAGCCAACAGAAGGTGTAGGGGTTCTCATACTGGGTTAGTGCCAGCAGCAGCAGGCCGACGGCGATGCCTTTGCCGGCGCAGCCGATGACCGCCCGTACCCAGCGGCTGCCCGGCCGCCGCCGCCAGGCCCAGTCGTTGACGAACCCGCCGAGTACCCCGCCCAGGGCGCCGCCGATCAGCGGCAAACTGGAATAAATTCCCATTTCCTTGTATTCCAACCCATGGACTTCCCGCAGGAAATAGGGGAGCCAGCTGGAGTACAGGGCATCGGCGACCGTACTCATGCCGGCCGCCAGGCAGAGCAGCAGCACATTCAGCGTGACCAGCGCATCGCCCCGCGAGCGAATCAGGAACAGGGAGAAGGCCAGGTCCTGCGCGCTCACCGGTTGCTGGTTCACTTCTGTCTGGCCAGCGCTGACGAGCTCGGCTTCCGCCTCGTTGGCCCAGTGGTGATCGCTCGGTTGGTTGCGGACCAACAGATAGAAGGCAAAGGCCAACAGACCACCCACTGCCGCCAGCAACAGCAGGGCGTTGTGCCAGGCCAGGCCGATCGCTCCGATCAGCAGGGTGCCGATCAAAAAGTTGGCTGAAGCCCCACCGAACCGAGCAAAAAACACGCCCAGCCAGCCCTGCACCGTGGTCCGCACTTGTGGCGGAAACCACTTGCGGGTCAGCCAGCCGAGTGCGGCAAAGACGGCGGCTTGCCCGGAGGCGAGCAGGATTCGCCCAGCGAGCAACAGTGAATAGTGCGGTGGAAAGGCGTGCAGCGCCAGTCCCACCGACCAGACGGCAATCGATATGGAGAGAAACAAGTGGGCTCCCACCAGGTCGACCAGGATCCCGGCCGGGATCTGCACGCCGCCGTAAAACAGACTGAACCAGACGTCCAGATTGGCCAGTTCTCCGGCGTCGAGGTTGAATTCACGGCCGATGTCGCTTTTGACCAGTGCGAACGCGTAGCGGTGGATATAGAGCAGCCAGGAGGTCCCGCAACCGAGCACGAATACCAGCCAGCGGACGTTGGTCGGTCGCGTTGGACCCAGGTCGGCAGCGTCGGGTGTTGCTTGCGGGTTGGGCGTGGACATGATTGGCTGGCCGTCGGTTGCTGCGGACCGGAATAGGGTGGGTGTGGCGGTCGCGGTAGTTGTCCCCCAGAGGTTATACTCCCTCTGTTCTGGCGGGGCAGCTGGGCGCAGGGCCTGATTTCAAATGTGCGTTGTTTCGCCGGCGACGCTTGTTCCCATTGACGGTGGCCAACCGATGCAGCTGAGCGATACCAATTTTACGCAACTGGACTGGGTGATCGTGATGATCTACCTGGGTTCCTCGATCCTGATCGGGATCTGGGCCAATCGCTTTGTTGGCAACCTGTCGGACTACCTGGTCGCCGGCCGCACCCTGCGAATCCGCCTGGCGCTGGCCACCATGACGGGGACCGAGCTCGGCCTGGTGACTGTCATGTACTCGTCCCAGCAGGGATTCACCCAGCATTTTGCCGCCCTTTACATGGCGGTCATTGAGGGGGTGTCGCTGCTGATTGTGGGGTTGACCGGTATCGTCGTCTTCAAGCTACGGGCCAGCATGGTGCTGACGATTCCCGAGTACTACGAGCAGCGCTATTCGTCCGGTGTGCGGGTCCTGGGCGGGGTGATGATGGTGCTGGCGGGGGTTCTCAACATGGGATTGTTTCTGCGGGCAGGATCTGAATTTCTGACCGCCATTTCCGGACTGGAAGACGCCCTCTACCTGAAATGGATTATGACCGCCCTGCTCTGTCTGGTGCTGTTCTACACCGTGCTGGGAGGCATGGTGTCGGTGGTGATTACCGACCTGATCCAGTTTCTGGTACTCGGCGTCGGCATGCTGGTGGTGACATTGTACGTGTTATCCTCGATTGGGATGGGAGGGTTACTCGATTTTGCCGCCAGTGCCGAAGCCTATGTGAACCCGACCCGGATGACCAATCCCGCGGTCTTCGAACAGGCACCGGCGATCGGTCCGCTGACGATCCTCGTGCAGTCGGTGGTGATTTTCACAGCGATCATGCTCTGGCCGGCGGGCGCTTCGCGGACGCTTTCGGTCAAGTCGCCGGAGACGGCCCAGCAGCTCTACCTGTGGAGTACGGTTCCCTTCCTGGCGCGGCGGGCACTTCCCATGTTCTGGGGTCTGGGCGCCTACATCTATTTCTTTCACGGTGGCGGCAGCGCGCTGGCCGATCCGCTGCGGACGGCGTTTCAAGAGGGTCACTATTCGACACTAGCCGCGATGCCTTTATTCCTGGCCAAAATCATCCCCACGGGCTTGTTGGGAATTGTGACTGCCGGGATGGTGGCCGCTTTCATGTCGACCCACGACAGCTACTTGCTCTGCTGGAGCGGTGTGGTGACCCAGGATGTGATTGCGCCCCTGTTCGGCCCGCTCAGTCAGCAGCGGCGGATCTGGATCACCCGGATCGCCATCCTGGTGATTGGCGTGATGCTCCTGATCTGGGGTCTGTGGTACGAGTTGCAGGGTAACTTGTGGGATTACATGGCGATCACCGGGACGATCTACCTGGCCGGGGTGCTACCGGTGGTAGTGGCCGGCTTGTACTGGAAACCGGCGAGCACAGCCGGGGCCTACCTGGCGTTGCTGGGTGGTGTTGTGGGTGTGCTGGGGCTGGCGGAGCCGGTGCTCTGGTTGCAGAGCAACGTGGCCGGCTGGATTGAGGCTGGCCATATGACCTTGCTGGCTTTCGCCGTCTCGGCAGCCGGTATGCTGATCGGTAGCTTGCTACTCCCTGACCCGGCTGGCCCGCCCAGCGCGAACGCCACCTGAAATTTTCCCTATAAGGAACCACCGTGATGTCACTTTGGGCCATTTTCTGGCTGGGTTTGCTGGCCCTCAGTGCCGTGGCGTTTATCGGTCTGCTGGTTGGCGTCGGTGGTGGTGCGGTGCGTGAACTGAAAGAGACCCTGCAGGAACTGCGGGCAGGCTCCGAAGAGGCCACGGCAACGGCCGGGAACGCCTTGGAAACGTCCGGGCCAGACGATTCTCACTAAAATCGGGAGTGATCGGGTACGTCGACCAGGAAAGTGAATGCCATGGATACGGCGAATACATCCGCTTGGCGCCGCGAATGGACAATCCGCGAGGATACGACCTACCTCAACCACGGCTCCTTTGCCCCGACACCCTACTCGGTGCGGCAGTGCCAGCTGGCCTGGCAGCAGGAGTTGACGTCCCAGCCGATGGACTTTTATTTGCGGCGCTACGAGCAGGCCTGGCTGGAGGCCCGCCAGCAGCTGGCC
>PBOG01000207.1 GCA_002724245.1 Planctomycetaceae bacterium | reverse complement strand
TGGTGTACTGCGAGTCGTGCACTGCAAGATGATTCCTGCCGCCGGATTTGGATGACAACCCGTGACAACTCTGTTACGGTGTGCCAGATCCCCGGTTGCGGTGGCCGTGCCCGGGAAGCGGGACCGCGCCTGTCTGGGCATGGGAGGATCCACGGGCGACAGTAAAAGGAGGCCGTGGTGAGCATTTGGCGTTGGGCGGATTGGATCGAACCGGTTGCGCCCGAGGCGCGGATTAGCCTGGGCGAGGGGTCAACGCCGTTGATCCGTTCGCAGGTGATCGGACCGCAGGCGGGCCTGCAGAACCTCTTCTTCAAATTGGAGTCCACCAATCCCACCGGTTCGTTCAAGGACCGTTTTGCGGCCGCGGCGATTTCACACATGCGGGCCGCTGGTCGCTCGCGATGCCTGGCCACCTCGAGCGGCAATACGGGTTCTGCGGTGGCCGCTTACGCGGCCGCAGCCCAGCTCGATTGCCACATCGCAGTCGTGGAAACAGCACCCCAGGGAAAACTGCAGCAGATGATGGCTTACGGTGCCAACGTTTTTCGCGTCCGCGGATTTGGCTTGGACCCGGCCTTGTCGGTGAGTACGTTTCAGACGCTCCAGCGATTGGGACAACAACCGGACGCGGCACTGCAGATCAGCTCTTATATCTACAGCGCTGCCGGCATGACGGGTGTGGAGACGATCAGTTTTGAACTGCATGCGCAGCAGGAGTTACCGATTGAGCATGTCTTTTGCCCAGCCGGTGGTGGCGGATTATGCGTAGCCGTGGCCCGCGGGTTTGCCACCCTGGCGCGGGTCGGGGAGCGGCCTCAGGGACCGGCGGTGCATTGTGTGCAACCCGAGGGCAACGACACCATGGCGGGTCCCTTGCGGCGCGGCGCGGCAGCAGCTCAAGAGGTGACTTGTACAACCCGCATCAGTGGTTTGCAGGTGCCGAACATCAATGATGGCCACCTGGTCGTGCAGGAGTGCCGCCCGACCGGTGGGACGGGGCATCTGGTGCGCGACGACCGTGTCTGGGAACTGCAGGGCCAGTTGGCGCGCCAGGAGGGAATTTTCACCGAACCGGCCGGCGCCGTGGCCCTGGCAGGGGCACTGCAGGCTGCCCAGGAGGGACTTGTGGAAGCCTCGGCACCGGTCGTTTGTCTGGTGACGGGCTCGGGCTTCAAGGATGAAGAGGCGGTTGCGCGGATGCTGGATGAGGCAGACTGTCCGATGATCGAGGAAAATCAGTTAGAGACTGTTGTTTAGACGTCTGAAAGTTTCGGGATGCTGGCCCGGCGGCGTGGCGTGACCACAGTCTGATACAAGGAGTGAAAGCATGGACCCACGTTGGATTCACAGTCGTTTGCTGTTCCTGGTGACGGTGGTGGCCGGTTTTGCGGGCCCGCTCACTGCGCTGCGCGGTGAGCAATCCGAGGTTGCTGCGCCGAAACGCCCCAACATTCTGTTTCTCTATCTCGACGATCTGGGTTGGAAAGATACCGGTTTCATGGGGTCTGATTTCTATGAGACGCCGCACCTGGACCAGTTGGCGCGCGGCGGGACGGTGTTTACGTCGGCCTATGCCTGTGCGGCCAACTGCGCACCCTCGCGGGCTGGTCTCTTGTCGGGTCAGTATGCGCCGCGGCATCGGATCTTCAACGTGGGAACGGGACCCCGCGGAGATGCCCGCTTTCGACGCCTGTTGCATGTACCGGGTACCAGAACGCTTGACTCCCGGATCGTCACCTGGGCTGAGGTGCTACGGGATCAGGGTTATGCGACTGGCATGTTTGGCAAATGGCACTTGGGGAATACGCCTGGTCAGCAGGGGTTCAAGACGGCCGTCAATCATCGCAAGTTGCCTGGCTTCAAAGGGCATCGCGGTCCGGAGGGCGCTTACCTGGCCGATGTCCTCACCGAACGGACGATGGACTTTATTCGGGAGCACCGGGAGCAACCCTGGTGCGCTTACCTGGCGCATTTTGCGGTTCATACGCCGCTGCAGGCGAAGCGTTCCCTGCTGGCCAAATACCGGGCCAAACCAGCGGGAAAACTGCACCGGCATGTGGCGATGGCGACCATGATCCAGGCGGTCGATGACGGAGTGGGCCGCATTCGGAAACTGCTTGACGAGCTGCAGCTGGCAGAGAATACCTTGATCCTGTTTACCTCCGACAACGGCGGCTTCGGCCCGGCCACCGACATGGATCCGCTGTGGGGATACAAGGGAACCTACTATGAAGGTGGCATTCGCGTCCCGTTTTTTGTCCACTGGCCGGGAGTGGTGCCTGCCGGGAAAACCTGTGACGAGCCGATCATCGGGGTCGACCTCTACCCGACGTTGCTGGCGGTGGCCGGGGCGTCCACCCCCGATCAGCCGCTCGATGGGAGGAATCTGTTGCCGCTTTGGCGGGGAGAAATCGCGACGCTCGGCGCCCGGCCGCTGTACTGGCATTTTCCGGCCTACCTGCAGAGCTACAAGGTGATCGATGAGCAGCGTGACGCGTTGTTCCGTACCAGGCCCTGTAGTGTCGTGCGGTTGGGAGACTGGAAGCTCCATCAGTACTTTGAAGATGGCGGCTGGGAACTCTACAACCTGCGTGACGACGTCCGTGAACGCCACAATCTGGTCAAAACGCATCCAGACCAGGCCCGCCAGCTCCAGCAGCTACTGAGGGACTGGCAGCGCGACATCGGCGCGCCGCTGCCCGAGCGGCCAAACCCGAAATACGATGCCCAGTTCGAGGCGGCGGCGCTAGCGCGGCGGGCGGCACAGCAAAATCCCTGATGCCAGGGTCCCCCCGCGCTGGGGGCCACGATGCGGCAGTCACGGTTTGGAATCCTTGCGTTGCCGCGCTGCAAGATATATCGTGAAGCCCGACTTTTTCATCCCAAGTCGGATCACAGGAGATGCGAGTCATGGTGCGCGTGACCCCACGATTGCTCAGTTCAATAACCAGTTCAATAACCCGCCCGCTTGATCGTCACCGAGAGTTACCCGCCGCCGCGATCGCCCTGGTCGTGTACCTGGCTGGACTGGCCCCCGTGCCCGCCGAGGATTGGCCGCAGTTTCGCGGAAACAATGCCAGCGGTGTATCCAGCGAAAGCGATGATTTGCCGGTCAAATTTTCCGCGACAGAAAAAGTACTCTGGTCGACGAAATTGGGCGAAGGGGTGGCTTCTCCCGTGATTTATGACGGCCGTCTCTACGTGACGTCGATGGTCGCCGAGCAGAAGTTTGCCGTTTTTGCCTTCGATGCGCGCACTGGCAAGCAGTTGTGGCGCAGCGAATTTGATACCGGTCCGCTGCCGGAAATTACGACGCCCAACACCCATGCGTCGTGTACCCCGGCGGTTGATGGCCAACGCGTCTATGTGCACTTCAGCACGCTCGGGTTACTCGGACTGGATGCGGAGACGGGCAAGCTGGTCTGGAAGCATCCCGTCGCCTTGCCGTTTTACCTGCTGGGTTGGGGTGCGGCGAATTCGCCCATCGTCTACGAGAATATGGTGATCTTCAACTTGGATGACGATTTATCGCCCTTCCTGCTGGCGGTTGACAAGTACACCGGCAAGACGATCTGGCGAAGTGAACGGCCGGAGATGCTGGGGGGGTACGCGGTACCCGTGGTCGTCAAGGCCAGTGGCCGCGAAGACATCGTGGTAGCGGGTAGTGGCAAGCTGAAGGGCTACGACCCGTCGACCGGCAAGGAACGTTGGACTTGCAACACGTTGCTGCGCACCATCATGACTTCGCCGGTAGTTCGTGACGACAAGATTTACGTTTCGCTGCAGAGTTATGGCGATGCGGACCGGGTGCTGAAGTTTGCCCTGCTCCAGTGGAAGGACACAAATCAGGATGGGCGCCTGGAGAAAAGCGAATTCGACAAAGCTTTTTGGGATAAATTTGATCGCGGTGACAAGGATCGCGACGGCTTTCTGGTGGATGACGAAATCGACGATGCCTTTCAGGCCGCCAGCAACCGCGTTGGCGGCGGGAACATCATCCAGGCTATTCGTGGCGGTGGTTCGGGTGATGTGACCAAGACGCACCTGGTCTGGAATCTCGACAACAAGTCACCTTCCAACATTGCTTCTCCACTGGTGGTGGGTGACCAGTTGTTCGTGGTCAAGAAGGGTGGGATTTCAGCCAGTTTTAGCGCTGCGGATGGCAAGAAGCTGTGGTCGAAAAAACGGATTCGCAACCTGGGTAACTACTACGCCTCGCCCATTGCCGGCGACGGCAAGATTTATGTGATGGGAGAAAATGGTTACCTGGTGGTGTTACAGCAGGGCGCCAAACTCAAAATTCTGGGTCGCAACGATATGGGCGAGACGACGGTGGCAACTCCGGCGATCGCCGACAATCGGATCTTTGTACGTACGTTAAACCAGCTGTTCTGCATCTCCAACGAGGCGCGTTGACCGGTTTCAGGACCGGGTGAGGCACAGTGCGTGACTGGCCTGCGTCCAGTACACCGCGACTGGCTGTTTCAGGTTATTGCAATCGACCGGGGGGGGAATCATGATTCGTCAGCTGTTTTCGTTCAGTCTTGCGCTCGCCGCGAGCGGTTGGGTGTCGGCCGCTTCCGCAGCGATCCAGGTTGAGGTTGTTAGGGGAGGCGATGCACCGGCACTGGAACGTCTGGCAGCGGATGAGCTGGCGAGCCAATTTCGCCGACTGTTTGATGCCCAGGTGACAGTGGGGACCCAGCCGACCGACAAGGCCCAGTTACGAGTGCTGGTTGGCAACCCGCAGACCAACCCGGCGGTGCGGGTCGCCGTGGGCGATGGCTGGCCCCAGCTCAGTGACCAGGGCCTGGTCATCCGCAGTCTTGATCTGCCCACCGCCGCTGGCGGTAAACTTCCCGGTCTGGTGGTCGGGGGGGGCAGCCCAGTGGCCACTCTGTGGGCGGTCTATGAGTTGGGACATCAGCGTGGTATTCGCTATCTCAGTCGTGGTGATATTTTCCCGGACGTGGCGGCCGAAGTCGACTTGACCGGCCTCGACATGGTGATCGAGCCGACGCTACGGACACGGACCTGGCGGACTATCAATGATTTTTGTATCGGACCCGAATCGTGGGGTCAGCAGGACCTGAAAGCGTTGCTGCGGCAGCTGGCCAAAATGAAATTCAATGACGTGATGCTGTCGCTCTGGCCCTGGCAGCCGTTTGTGCACTACGAGTTTGGTGGCGTACAGAAACGGACCGCCACGTCCTGGTTTGGCGATCGGTTTCGTGTCGATGGTGACATCCCCGGCAAAACGGTCTTTGGTGGCGCTGCCTTTTTTGAGAATCCTGATCTGGCTGGGAAAACGGATTACCAGTCGCTGACGGCGGCCGGGATTCAATTGTTGCGGGGCGTGATCGATGAAGCCCACCGCCTGGGCATGACCGTTTGCCTGTCGTTGCAGCCCGCCCAATTCACGAAAGAATTTGCCGCCGCCCTGCCGGGATCGAAGGCGGTCCATCAGTTGAAGACGTTGACCATTGGTCCGGGCCCCCAGCAGGGCCCCAGCGATCCGCTCTTGCACAAGCTAGTAGCGACCAAGTTGCGGGCCTACATCGAGACCTACCCGACAGTCGACTCGATCAGCCTGGGTATGCCTGAATTTCCGGAATGGGACGAGCACGCTGAGGCGGCCTGGGACGAGCTCAATGCGGATGGTCGATTGGGAGACATGAAGCTCTCCGATCTGGTCAAGCAGGCGTCTGCCCGGAACATCATCGCTTCGGGAGATCGTGGCGTGCGGGCGTTGCGCGGAAATATTGCCCCGCTGGTGTTTTTCCGCAAGCTGTTCGCCGATCAGGATCTTCTCAAACGCCCTGCCGGTGGGCACGTCAAATTGATTATTCGCTCGATTGACCCGGCGTTGTTCCCGGTGATTGACAAAGTGATTCCACCGGGAGCGGCGACGCTCAATTTTATCGACTATACGGCGCGACGGATTGTCGACAATCGGCAGCTGATCGCGACGCTACCCGCCGACAAGGTAGATAGTCGGCTGATTTTCACGCTGGCTGATGACAACGTTGGCGTGTTGTCGCAGTCCTGTATCAGTAGCTTGCACGAACTGGTTACCGATCTGCGCAAGCATGGCTGGAGTGGGTTTTCCACGCGCTACTGGATGCTCACCGAACTGGATCCGACGTTGCACTATTTGTCGCGAGCCGCTTTCGATGCCGATGTGACACCGCGCTCCTCCCATGACGATTTGTTTGTGGCGGTGACCGGAAAAACCTCTTCGTCGGACCGTCTCTGGCTGGCATTTGAGCACATCGAGCAGGCGACGAACCTGGTTGACCAGCATGCGCTTGGATTCGGTTTTCCGGTCCGCGGGATGATGATGAAGCACTACCAGTCTCAGCCCGATCCGGGCTGGTGGAAGGAAGTCGTGGATCATTACACCGAGGCGATGATCGAGTTTTACCGCAGCTCGTCAGCAGATCCCCACGCCCGCTCCCGTAAGTTGTTATTTTACTACAGCAAACGCAGCGAGTACGTGCTGGAGTATCTCAACGCGGTCCAGGCGTTGCGCGCGGCGGCCGTCGCCAGGAAAGCAGGTGATACCGAGGTGACCATCGAGAAGTTGGAGACCGCGGTGGAACAACTCTACAACAGCATCGACACGCTCAGTGATGTGGTCCGTGACCAGAGCGATCGAGGGTTGATCGCCACACTGGCCAATTTTGCCTTCCGACCGCTAATGGCGGAGTACGAGAAAGTTCTCGATGAATCTGAATCCGAATAGGTGCTGCTGCCCTGCGGACGCCGAGACGGCAGCTGGCGTGTGGCGCCCCCGGCGAGTCCGTGCCGGCTGGATCGTGTGGCTGGGTCTGTGCGTCAGTTTCTGCAGTGGCGTTTTGTCACTGCCCGCGGTGGAACCGCAGGTCGAGTTGCTCTGGCCGGCCGGTGCCCCGGGTGCCTTGGGTGCAAAGCCGGCAGACCAACCTCGCTTGTTGATCCACCTGCCCGCGGCCGGGCTTGCCCGGGGAACCGCGGTGGTGATCTGTCCCGGGGGAGGCTATGGCAACCTGGCCATGGATCATGAGGGGGCCCAGATTGCTGCCTGGTTGAATACCCTGGGGATCGCCGGTTTTGTCTGTGATTACCGGCATCGTGGTAAAGGATATGGGCACCCGGCGCCCCTGCAGGACGCGCAGCGGGCGATTCGCATGGTGCGGGCGCGGGCCACCGAGTTTCGGGTCGACCCCCAGCGGATTGGCATTCTTGGTTTTTCGGCCGGTGGCCACCTGGCCTCGACTGCCGCGACGCACTTTGACGACGGGCAGCCGGCGGCGACGGACTCGGTAGAACGTGTCGGCTGTCGCCCCGATTTCGCGGTGCTTTGCTATCCGGTGATCGCCCTGGGCGAATCGTATACACACCGTGGCTCGCAGCGCAACTTGCTGGGTGCCAATCCCGATCCCCAGCTACTGGCCAGTCTTTCCAGTGAGAAGCGGGTGACCAAACAGACTCCCCCGACCTTTCTCTGGCACACGCATGCAGACCGCGGTGTGCCAGCTGAAAACAGCGTGCAATTTTTCCTGGCGTTACGGCGGGCGGGTGTGCCC
>PBOG01000206.1 GCA_002724245.1 Planctomycetaceae bacterium | reverse complement strand
TTTCCGGGGATACGCAGGTGGATCTGGGACCTCGACCGGATCTTCCTCGATGCGTTTCAAGAGATGGGAGATGGCTGCTTGTAGTTGCGCGTCGTGTCCCTGGAATGTGGCGTGTGGCAGGTTGTCGACGACGATATCTGGATCGACACCATGGCCTTCGATGAGCCACTTGCGTTCAGGCCCGTACACGGCAGTTTGTGCTGCTGAAGCGTAGCCCTGATCTACCAGGCGATTGTTAATGCTCAACCAGATTTCTCCTCCCCAGGTCCGGGTGCCAATCAGCGGGCCTAGTTTCAGTCGACGAAAGCCCTCGGCAAACGCTTCGCCGTCAGAAGCGGTTCGCTCATTACAGAGCACGACCATATGGCCACGAAATGCGTATTGCATGTTCCAGTAAGGGGCACCCACACGTGGTTTCCAGTAGAACCAGGCTTTGCGCAGCAGTTTTTCCAGAATCCAACTATCGATATTTCCACCCCGGTTATGGCGCACATCGAGAATCAGTCCCTGGCGGTGGAATACCGGGTAATAATGGCGCGTCCATTGGGCGATGTCTGCGGAGGACATCGCACGCAGATGTATGTAGCCCAGTTTGCCATCGCCTTGTTTGTCGACCTCCAGGCGACGGGAATACTCCCATTCGTCATACCGCAAGTTGGCCGCTCGGTCAGGACCGATCGGTTTGACGAGCACTTGCCTTGATTGATCCGCCGCGGCATCACGTACTTGCATCAGGACGTCTTTTCCCGCCTGATTTCGTAGCAAGGCTCCCAGGTGAGGCGCGCTGAGGGTCGAAATCCCATTGACCGTTTCGATAATGGCACCGGGATTTAGATTGACGTCGGGGTGGGCGAGGGGGAAAGCTGGTCGGGTAAATCAGGGTCGCTGCGATAAACGTGTTCAACACGGTAGCCCCCCTGGTCCACATCGCGGCGAAATGTAGCACCGAGTGAGGCCGGCGTGATTTGCTTCTTCAAAGCACGGTGGTCACCGCCGCGGACATAGATATGGAGCGTCTCCAGTTCGCCGACCATTTGGGCAATCAGGTCATTGAGTTCAGCGCGATCAGTGACGCGATCGACCAGCGGCAGGTGTCGCTCGAGAATCTGCTTCCAGTCTTTCGCATGCAAGTTCGGGTCGTAGAAGTAGTCGCGTTCCATGCGCCATGCATCGATGAACATGGCACGCCATTCGGCGACGGGGTCGATCGAAAATGTCCAGCTGTTGAGAGGCACTCGCGCCGAGTCCAGTTTCCCTGGCGCATTGCCATTGGCATCGATGACGTAGAGTTGATTACTCTTATGGATAAGCAACTTGCCGGCGTTCCGCGAGAAGTCGTACGATTTGATGTCAGGCAAAATCGTCACGAGTTCGGGTGCATGTTTGCGCGGCAGTGCCGTAAGGGTCAACGTTTTCGGTTCTGCGGTGGCGCGCGATACAAGATACAGATGTTTTGCGGTGCACGTTAAGCTCGAGTAATTTCCCGGAGTGACAGGAACACGTCGTAGACGCCCGGCAATCCCAGGCAAGGCGATGGCAGGGGCCGGTTCGGGTGCCTGCTCTGTAACGTCTGCTTCGGTTGCGTTGTCCAGTTCGCCTGGAGCTGCAAACGGGGATTTGCTGTCAGTTTTCAATGCGAGTTCGTAAACCTGCGTGGTTCGGTCAAAATAAGGTTCCGGTTGGCGTAGTCCCCAGGGACTGCGCACGAGAGAGGAAAAATGGCGGTCGGAAAGAAAGTACAGCCAGTGGCCATCGGGACTCCAAGTTGGTGAGTAATTGTCATAACGGTCTGTTGTTACGGCAGTGGTGCTCTGATCCTCCAGGCGGTACAGATGGATACGCCCATTGTGGTTGGCGGTATCCGCCACGTAGGCCAGCCACTGGCTGTCTGGTGACCAGGTGAGGTCTCGAAAGTTAAAGAACTCGGACTGAGCGATCTGCCGCGGTTTGCCCGTGGTTACGTCGAGCAGCCAGAGGTGGTAGTTCTTGTCACGATAGGCAATCCACTTGCCATCGGGAGATGGTACGGCAGGATATCGAAACACACTGCCATCATGGGAGAGTTGTCGACCGGGCTGGAGGCCACGGGGATCCAACTGATGAAATTCAAATTCTCCGGATGCATCGGAGAGCGCGATCAATTCGTCGTTTGCTGCTAGAAAGCGTGCGCCCCGAAAGCGGATGCCCGGTTGCCGGGTTACCCGGATGCGGCGTCCCTGTTTTGCTGGTGCGACAAAGACGTTGCCACGCACTGTCAGGGCGACTCTTTTGCCGTCGGGTGAGAGGTCGAAATCGGTAAGATATTCGAGCGGATTCTCGATCCATTTGAGGCGGGTTTGCTCGAAGTCAGACGAGAGAGTAATGGAAAGTGTCTCGTCCGTTTCTGCGGCGACGCTATAGACGTGGAGGTCGGCACCTCGCTGGTAGACGATTTGGCCATTGGAGTGGGCTGGCGCCAGGACATCGAAGTCAATATGCCGGGTGTGTTGACGCAGGTCGTCCCCACCAAGGTTCATCGACCAGAGGTTCATGGTGCCGTCGCGATCGCTGGCGAAATAGAGACGGTCTTTCCACAGCATGGGGTCTCGGCTGGTGCCAGGGTAATCGGCGGTAAGCGGGAGTGCTTCAGGAGTTCCCCGCGTGAATTTCCAGAGGGTTTCCGCCGTACCACCACGATACCTTTTGGTGCTGCTGGATTGCTTGGAGAGGCGAGTGAAAAAAAGTGTGGTGCCATCGGCGGTCCAGCTGGCATCGCTGGCCTGATGGAGCGGGATCCGCTCGATTTCCCGCGTCTGGGGGTGGACCAGGACGAGTTGGGTATTGGGCAGGGTTGCGTAATGCTGAGTGGAGTAAACGACGCGACCATCGGGGGTCCATCCCACGACGCGAGACGGCTCACCGTCGTACGTCAGGCGGCGTGGTCGACCGCCTGCCAAGGGCATGCAGTAGACTTCGCGGGGCCCTTCGTAGCCGGCCGAGAAGGCGACTTGTGTGCCGTCAGGAGAGATCGCCGGCCTGGTTTCCTGAGCGATATGGGTCGTTAATCGTGTTGCCGCCCCTCCTGCAGTGGAGACTTTCCACAGGTCGCCTTCTGCAGTGAAGATAATGGTTTCATGATAGATAGAGGGGAAACGGAAGTAACCGCGCTGGGGCGGTTCCTGGGCTACCGCCAGCGTAGCAACGAAACAGGTTGTGATCGTGACAATAAGCAAGCTGCGACGCATGTGTCCCTCACAGGAAATGGGGTGTTGTTCGGGTGTTTGTGTAATCGATCAACAACGCGACAGGGGGAACGACGGCAGTTATTGCAAGGTGCGTGCGACGCGAAATCCCCAGTTGCCCGCTTCGAATTTCATAGGAAACGTCCACCGACTCGTAGAGCGGCATGCCGTGCCCGGTTGGACAAAACCGCCACCTGGCAAGATGCGTTTGGTGTCGTTGTCATTTCGTAATTTCCGGGATCGACGTCCGTCACTATGGATTCTGCAGAAAAAGGCTGAGGCGCGGTGGTTGCCCATGCCATGGCATTTCCCAGGATGTCGAACAAGCCGAAGTCGTTGGGCAGTCCTTGCCCACACCACGAAGTGCTTTGTCCTGGAAGTTCCGGGTGCAGCTGTCGGGATGCGAGCCCCTTTTATCGATGAGCAAGCCAGTGGTTATCGATGAGCAAGCCAGTGGTAGTCCTGCCAGGAACAGGTGGAAGTGACTGTCGGCTTCATGTTTTCAATCGTTCACCATCGTAACAAGCAAGATCTGGTAGATGAGTATCCAGAACGGGAGAATCTGGAAAGGTGCCACGCTGAACGCGGCCAGATCGCGAGCCAGCGGGCGGCTCGACAGTATAGTCTGGGCTGATATGTGATGTGGAGCAGGCGGGCAAGTTGTTAGAATACCCTTTTGCCAGTGCGGCTGCCTGGTGTCGTGTCCCTGTGAGGAGACTTTTGTGATGCATGATGTGAAATTAGACCGCAGAGGCTGGCTGATTGGGTCGTCCTCGCTGCTCTGTCTCTCCACGGTGTCATCTGGTTCTGTCGATGTGGCGCAGCCACGTACCGCGCAAGGGATTGACTGGTACGATCCACAGCAGTGGGGTGTGGAAGGCAGAGGCTGGCAGCAGACGGCCCGTTATTACGATCGGCTTCCGAGTCGCGCAGAGGATTCGGTGCGCGGCGCGGTCTGGGATCTGAGTCGGCATTCTGCAGGCATGACGGTGCGTTTTCAAACTGCCGCGACGGACATTCATGTACGGTACAGGTTACTGTTGTCTCGGTTGGCCATGCCGCATATGCCGGCTACCGGAGTAAGCGGGGTTGACCTTTATGTCCGCGATGAAGCGGGTGTGGACCGTTGGCTGACGGTATCGATGCCGCAAGCACAAAAGGTGCAAAGCAAGCTAGTGGGAGGCGTGGATCCGACTGCCGGTGGTGCAAAGCGATTGTTCACACTCTATTTGCCACTCTACAACGGCGTTGAGGAGTTAGAGATTGGCGTGCCGACTGGCGCGGGTTTCTCGCCGGAGCCACCCCGCTCTGAAAAGCCCCTGGTGTTTTATGGCACCTCGATCATGCATGGTGCGTGTGCGTCACGCCCTGGTATGTCGATTACCGGAATTCTGGGACGACGGTTGAATCGACCGGTCATCAATCTGGGATTTTCCGGAAACGGGCGGATGGAGAAGGAGGTGGGGGATTGCCTGGCCGAGCTCGACGCCGCGGTTTACGTTGTCGATTGTTTGCCAAACATGCAGGCCGCCGAGGTCCGCCAGCGAGCTGTACCGCTCGTCGAACAACTGCGCCGCGCCCGACCCGAGACTCCTATTCTGCTTGTCGAGGATCGTACCTACGGATATGCACATTTGCGTAAAGCGTCGCGTCAGCGGCAGCGGGAGAGTCGCTTGGCGCTCCGCGAGGCATTGGGCCGTCTGACAGCCGCGGGGCTTTCCAGACTCTACTACCTGTCAGGGGCCGGCTTGCTTGGTAGCGACGGTGAAGCAACCACAGATGGATCCCATCCCAATGATCTGGGCATGGTTCGTTATGCGGATGCCTATGAGCCGATCTTACGTGAGATTCTCGAGGGGACGGCTTGAGTGTGCACGTCGACTGCAGTCGACAATCGCAGGAGAATGAGTGATGCCAGGCGCGATGTATCAGGCCGGACAGATGAGCGCGATCAGGGCGTTGCGCGTGGCTCAGGTTGTGGCAGCTTGCGTCATTCAGTTGGGGGCGGCCGTCGATGGTGCTGAGTACTGGGTTGCGGTAGATGGAGATGACCGTCAAAGTGGCCGCTCTCGGGAGGAGGCCTGGGCGTCGCCTTCTCGTGGGCAGCCGACACGACTGAGTGCCGGGTATCGATCCGGTGAAACCGCTTTGCAGGTGGCTTCCACGGAAGGGTTCCTTGACGCGGGGGTAGTGATTGTCAATGGTCACCAGCGCGCGTACGAACGGGTGACTGATGACACGATTCAACTCACACAGCCGTTTGATTTTGACGTGCCCGTCAACACAACTGTCTGGGACGGTACGATCCTGGACGGTCGGTCTTTTGCTCCGGGCGATGTGATTAACCTGGCTGCAGGTGTCTTTGTCGATCGATCGCTGCGCGTCGAACAGCCCGGTCAGCCCGGGCAACCAGTCACCTATCGTTGTCTTGCTGGACAAGATGCGGTGCTGGTGCCAGCGCGGTTCAACCAGCCAGGTATTCGAGTCGGGGTTTCGGGCGGTGGGCGCACCGCACATATCGTCTTGATCGGACTGACGGTGCGCAATCAGAGAGAGGGGAATCACGGTGCGCCTGGAATCGACCTCGTGCACGTCGGTGATGTGCAAGTGCGGGATTGTGACGTTGCCACGTCTGGTCGTGACATCAACGGTGATAATCATGCCATTCGCATGGTCGACGCCGAACGTGTGCGGGTTGTGGGGTGTCGTCTGCGCAGTCAGTACGCTACTGGACTGATGGCCTGGGGAACACGCGATGTCCACATCCAACACACACTCGTTTATGAGTCGTTTCAAGGGATCGTGGCGGGGGGAGGGCGTTACCGGAGCGATTTGGCGATCCGTAACTGCACCGTTTATGGCACCAATCAACATGGTGGAATCAAGTCGGAATCCCCGAGTCGGGTCACCGTTCACAATTCGCTGATTGTACAGATGCCCTCGTTGCAGGAGGGGGCACTCGCCGGCAGTGGCTCTGGAGACCATAACTGGTTGTGGCACACGGCATGTCGCTATGGGGGAAGTTGGAATGCGAATCGATCGGCTGGCGCGGGTCCACACGACCGCTATGAGGATCCTCGATTTCTTTCCTTGGATCCACGTAGTCCAGTGTTCCTGCGGTTTGCCGCCGATGATCCCGCTGCGTCCGCGGGTACGGAGGGATCGTACGTTGGTGCTTATGCACCCGTGGAGCGACCGCGGGCACTGACCGCGTCGCGTATCAATGTGATTGATTTCGGTGCCCGTGGTGACGGTCTTCACGATGATACCGCGGCCATTCTGCAGGCGTTGGCAGTGGTTAAACCGGGGGGGACGTTGTTTTTTCCACCGACCGGCCAACACTATCTGATCAGCCAGACCATTGCATTGAACCGGAGTGACGTACGCGTTTTGGGGCGAGGAGCCACGTTGAAACTGCAGCCGGCTACCGGGAGGATCCACCTGCTGGCCATCGGTGGTGCCGGGCCCGCGCGGTCGATTGTCGAGAATGTGGTGATTGAAGGGTTGACACTGGATGCCAATTACCACTCCCAGCCGCAGCAACCCAACGGGGGCATTCCACGTGGGATCTGGGTGGAAAATGCACACCGTATTCGGATTCAGGATGTGACGATCCGGGATGCTTATTGCGGCTTGAGTTTTGCCACACATACACGGAATGTCGAGGCGATCAACGTAACAGTCACGGATTGGGATCATGACGCCTTTGGTGCTTCCGGTTGGGGCGGCAACGGTAGTTGTACTGATGTGCGTTTTCTGCGCTGCCGGGCGATGAATACCAGTCGTTGTGTGAAGGCCTGGGAGATTGAAGAAGGCGCACAACGCGTTGAGCTGGAGGATTGTCTGATCGAGAATATCGGTGGGACTGGGACAGGGTTCTACGTGAGGCACCATGAGTACCGGTGTCCGCTGCTAGTCGATGAAGTTCGTTTTTCGCGCTGTATCGTGCGAAATATTAGTGGTGCGGGGTTTTTGATTGCGACGGTGCCGGGGGACGTGTTACGTCCGCAGATCCGTACTCGCAACGTGCGGCTGCTGGAATGCGTGTCGGATGCGCCTGTGACTATTGCCTACGGCGTCGAAGGAGTTTTGCTGCAGGACTGCCGGTTTACTGCGGCAACGGGAATCGGTTGCGAAGGCCGCGACGCCAATCCTGCCAGTCGCGGTCCGAAATGGCCCGTACGATCGTTGACGATCCAAGGTGGAACGTTCGGTAAACTAATGGTCAATATGGAAATGGGAAACGCGTCTGGACGGCTCGACGACAAGCGGTATCAGAATTATCTGCCGCAGGTGACGCTGCGTGGCTTACCGGTGGGTACGCCGATTGAGATCAAGGGAGCGGCGGTACGCGTGGTGCGGGAGTAACAGGTGTGCTGGTGGCAGCGGTAGTAACTCGTTGGCTGGAGTATTTAATTGTGACAGCAAAGGTATCGAGCATGGTGAATACAACAATCGATTGGGACCGTCGCACGCTACTACGCCGCAGTGTCGGCTATGCGGGCGGGGTCTACCTGCTGGCAAGGGAGACGTCTTGGGACCAGGCGGGAGCTTTGTGGGCTGCAGATGATGCGACACCCCAGCTGCGTTTAGGATTGGTCACCGACTTGCACTACGCAGATAAGGCTCCCGCCGGAACCCGGCATTATCGTGAGACCATCGATAAATTGGCCGAGGCGGCAGGCAAGTTCGCCCTCGCGAAACCGAAATTCGTGGTTGAGCTGGGGGATCTGATTGATGCCGCAGACTCGGTGGCAGTCGAACAAGGGTATCTGAAACGTATCCAGCGTGAGTTTTCGCAGATCGCCTGTCCGCAGCATTGTGTGCTCGGCAACCACTGCGTGGACACACTTACCAAACGTGAATTCCTCGACGGCGTGTCGCAGCCCAAATCGTTTTATGGGTTCGATGCAGGAGGCTATCACTTTGTGGTGCTGGACGCCTGCTTTCGGAGCGACGGTCGCCCATACCAGCGCAAGAACTTTGACTGGACGGACCCCAACCTGCCCGCGCATGAAGTCGAATGGCTAAAAGCAGATTTGGCGGCCACGGATAAGAAGACGGTTGTCTTCGTGCACCAACGCCTTGATCCGGCGGGAACTTACTCTGTCAGGAACGCCGCGGAGGTCCGTCGGGTTCTGGAGGAATCAGACAAGGTACTGGCCGTCTTTCAGGGACACAGCCACGAAAATCATCACGCGCTGGTCAATGGGATTCACTACTGTACGCTGGTCGGTATGGTCGAAGGGACTGGCAAAGAAAATAACGGCTATGCCATTTTGGACCTGTTGCCGGGCGGCGTGTTGCGATTGTCGGGGTATCGAAACCAACGTGGCTATCAGTGGAATGCAAAATGAAATCGCGCGATAGACAACTTGAAGATGAAGGGTTCTACCGGAAATGCCTGCCGTGTTTCGTGGGTATTCCCCGATCGTTCTTCATTGGCTGTCTGTTGCAGTGGGGGGTGATTGCCGGTCCGTTTTTCCCACTCCTAGGGGCAGAGCCGCGTCCCCGGTTGAATCAAATTCAGGTCATCGGCACGCACAATAGTTACCATCTGGAGCCGTCTACAGCCGTCGTGCAGGCGATCACCACGGTATACCCGGGCGCGAAGACCGAATTGGCGTACCGCCATCGGCCGTTGACCGAACAGTTCGATCAGCTCGGCATCCGTCAGGTCGAGTTGGATCTTTTTGCCGATCCGCACGGGGGGCACTTTGCCTGGCCCCTCGGAGCACGTCTCGATGGTTTGTCTCGACGGGAGTTTGATCCGCAAGGAATCTGGCAGCGACCAGGCTACAAAATTATGCACGTCCAGGATGTTGACTATCGCACGACGGTGCCGACGTTTCGGGCAGCGCTGCGCGAAATCAATCGCTGGTCGCTTGCGCATCCGCGCCATGTGCCGATCATGGTGCTGTTGGAGCTCAAGGAACGTGCGATCGTCGGTTTGACCCGCCCCGTGGCTCTGACGCGGGAGCGTCTGCAGGAGCTGGAAGCGGAGATCCGCGACGTGCTGGCGCTGAAACGTATCCTGCGCCCGGATGATGTGCGGGGCACGGCGACCTGTCTGCGCGACGCAGTAACCGAATCAGGCTGGCCGCCCCTGGACGAGGTGGCGGGACGTGTTTTGTTTGCGCTGGACAATGAAGGTCAGATTCGTGACCGGTATCTGGAACTGCATCCGGGTTTGCGTAACGGCTTGTTGTTTGCCAGTGTCCCGGAAAGCCATCCTGCAGCGGCCTGGATGAAGGTTAACGATCCCGTCAACGCGCAACAGAGAATTCAGCGACTGGTCAAAGCTGGTTTTATCGTGCGCACGCGGGCCGATGCAGACACGCAGCAGGCGCGGCGCTCGGATGTGCGCCGTCGTGACCTGGCGTTGTCCAGCGGGGCGCAATTTGTGAGTACCGATTATCCGGAATCCGATCCGCGGTTGTCCGACTATCGTGTCCAATTGCCAGGCGGCATTGTCGCCCGCGCGAATCCAGTCAGCGGTGCCCGTTTACGGACGGGAGAGTGGGAAGTCGGAGTGCGCTCCTCACCGTAGAGTTGTCGTTCGCAGAGTTGCCGGCCATCCACGTAGCGTGCTGCTGCGCAGAACGCCGTGAGGATCGCTTCCTGCAGGCTGATGCAAGTCGGTGATGTCGTGTTAACGATCTGACAGGCGGATGGTGCGAAAGACGACGTAGGCGACCCCACCAGGTGGATCCGGCCGGGTGTCGAGCCGCACGACCTGTTTGCTCACGGGCGACTCAAAAGAGAGGGAGAGAGTTTTTCCGGCGGAGAGTTCTGTAAACGGAATCGACAATCGCTGGGAACCACTGGTGACGGTGAGCGTACCCGTGCCAGCGAACCCGAGGACTTCCAGCTGCAGCACCATGGCCTTGGCCGGTGGGGATTCCAGTTGGACCGTGACGGCACCATAATCTTTGTCAGCGCGGTTGCGGCCGAAGAAGTTGGGTTGGTGACGCGGTTGATAGGTTGCCTCATCCGGCTGGCGGTTGATGGCCTCAAGACGGATGGTACCCTGGCGGCCGCGGAGGATATCCATCCGCGCGTGGTCGAGGTACTCGAGTGGATCGAGGCCACTGGCAGTCCATTGCTGGTACCAGAGGTCGGACTGGTTGGTGACTGCCCACTCGCGGACCTGTGGGTTGGTGCGTAGTGTCTCAATGTCGATCAGGTTGTCCAGCGCGTCATCAGGTTTGCGAAAACAGGTCCCCCAGGTGACGTCGAACAGTCGCCAGCGTTTGGCGTAGTAGACTTCAACACAGATGTGGCTGTGGTTCTTTTCGGGGCGGGTGCCACGAAAATAGAACTCGACCGGACGTGCGCGGAGTCCGATCCGCTGCGCGATTTCCAGAAAGGCGGCCACGTGATTGCCGCAGATGCCGGCATTCCATTTCAAGCTTTCTTCAACATTGGTCGGTAGCGGTTCTTTGGCCGCGGCCCGTATCGCATAGTTCAGAGAACTTAACCGCGATTGCACAAAGTTCGCCGTGGCGAGGCTGCGAAAGAAGTCGGCGGAGATCAAGCGGCGTCCCTTGGCCAGATGGGCTGCCTGTTGCCGGATTTGTGCCACGGCGCGGTCGGTATGGGGTGTCTCGGTCGGTTCGGCCGCCGGGCAGGCCAGGGCGGGGATCAAACCAGCGAGAACTGGGAGGGACCAAGCGGTGACCAGACGGGAAAGTAGTGGTGTCATCAGGGGAACTCTGAAATGGTTTTCAGATAGGGTATCATGCGGCGTGAGCGGAGCCATGTGGTACGACGTGTGCATCTCAACAGAATAGCGGGAATTATTGATGGACCCAATCGATCGAAGGTGTTTCACGACGCGGCGTGATTTTCTGGCAGCCGCAGCGACCAGCGGAGCGTGTCTGGCAACTGCACGTGGCGCGGCGACTGAGCAGCCCTCCAGGAAGGCGCAGATTTGCCTCACGCTGGATCTGGAGATGAGTCGCCACTACCCACAACGCGGCATGATGGAGTGGGATTTCCAGAAAGGAAATCTGAATGACGCCACCAAGCAGTACTCGGTCAAAGCAGGGCAACTGGTGCGTGAACGTGGGGGAATTATCCACTATTTTTGTGTGGGGCGCGTGCTTGAGCAGGCAAGTGTGGCCTGGTTGAAGCAGCTTGCCGAAACAGGGCATCCGATCGGCAACCACACTTATGACCATGTCAACGTGAAAGCGACGACGGTGCCGGCGGTCCAGTTTCGTTTCCAGCGCGCTCCCTGGCTGGCGGGTGGGCGGAAGCCGGCGCAGTTGATCCGCGACAACATTCGGCTGGCCGACACGGCGCTGTCGATGCGAGCTGGGATCAAGAGCAGTGGGTTCCGCACCCCGGGGGGATTTCACTCGGCCCTGAATGACCGTCCCGATGTTCAGAAGATGCTGCAGGAGCTCGGATTTACTTGGGTCAGCTCCGGTTATCCGCGTCACCATGCGGTGAAACCGTTCGAGAAACCGTCACGCGAAGTGCTGGATTCGATTGTCGCTGCGCAAACGCAAGGCCAACCTTATATCTACCCGGGCGGCCTGGTTGAAATTCCCATGAGTCCGATCAGTGATGTCAATGCGTTTCGCAATGGCCGTTGGAAACTGGACTGGTTTCTGGAAGCGATTCGCAGGTCGGTCGAGTGGGCGATCGAACACCGGGCGGTCTATGATTTTCTGGCCCATCCCTCCTGCCTGGGAATCGAGGATCCTGCCCTGGAGACGATGCAGATGATCTGTGACCTGGTCAAACAAAACGCAGATCGGGCGGAAATTGTCAGTCTCGATGCGGTCGCCAAACGTGTACTGGCGGAAAAACAGGACTAGGCACCGTCGTCAAGCACAGTCAGAAACAGGGGTGATGGACACATGCTGGTCGGTTATGTCAGTGACGAAGATTATGTGGCGATTCCTGACTGCCAGGTTTTGATCGAGCAAGAGGGCACGGTCTGTGATGTCCGTTCCAGTGCGAACGGGGCGGTCTACGCGGATGTGAAAGCGGGCTTGTGCCGAATCACACTGGCCGCTGCGGGCCACAGTTCCAAAACCGTGGATCTCACAGTGGGAGAGTCACCGGTTCAGTTCCGCCTGCCCACTGACCAGATGTACGGCATGATGTGGCCCAAGTGGAGCCGCAGTGGTGAGATCTCCGAGTATTGCGTGCACAGCACCGCAGCCTTCCGGCTCGATCTGTGGCGTTACGGCTGGGAGAAGGAGTGGGTCCGAAGCTACGGCTGGTGTGATGAGCATGGGCCACGCGCCATGACACAGATCCTTCCGGACGGTGACTTCACGCAGACGGGCGTCCAGTGGAATCGCACGGGCTACACCCTGGAGTTCCAGAAACACGGATTGGTCGCACCCGACCGCGGCGGACTCTACTTTTTGCACGCCCAGCAGAAGGGTGGACCTGGCTGTGTGTTTCCCTGGATTGTCTCACCACCGGAGCCCAGAGAGCAGATCGCAGTCCTCGCTTCGACGTTGACCTGGAACGCGTACAACCGATTTGGTGGGCGCAGTAACTACTTCAACCAGGACGGACTCCCCGAGATCCCTGTGGTCAATGCCCGTCAGGACCTGGGTCGCTACCTACAGCCGGATGAATGGCCGTTTGGTGAACATGGTGCTCCTCTTTCCTTTCAACGTCCTGAACCGGATTGCCAGGTGCCGCTCGGGGATCAGATCACCGACCCGATCGCAGGCCGCATGGGATCGGCGCTGGCACCAGGTGAGTGGCGGTTGCTCGGGTGGCTGGAACGAGAGGGGTTTGCCTGCGACCTCTACTCGGAGACGGAGTTGCACTTTGACCGCATCGATCTGGACCGCTATCGTGTGCTCGTCTTGAACAATCATCCCGAATACTGGACGGCGTCGATGTACCATCGCGTCAAGGAATGGGTGTACCAGCGAGGGGGCAAGTTGGTTTACCCGGGCGGATGCGGATTGTACGCCGAAGCGGAGCTGCCGGATGAAGCGACGATGCTTTGTCGCCAGGAGGGTGCCTTCGATCAGCGCGGCGAATCGGAAGCGACCTTGTTGGGAGTCGCTTACTCGCATGGCGGTTTTCAAACCGGTGCCCCCTACCGGGTCCTGGAGGGAGATCACTGGGTGTTTGCCGGCACAGGGCTCTCCACGGGCGATCTCTTTGGCCACGAGAGTCTGCACGAACGTTGTCCGGGTGGTGCTTCAGCACACGAATTGGACAAGATCAGTCCGCATTCCCCTCCCGGCATCTGCCAGCTGGCCAAGGGGGAGAACCCGGAGCAGAGTGGCGCGGAGATGGCCTGTTTTGAAACGCCCAGTGGTGGCGCCGTGTTCGCCGCGGGGTCGATGTGCTGGACACTTGCGCTGCCGATCGACGAGGGAGTTTCGGCGGTGACGCGCAACGTGCTGGAGAGGTATCTCAGTTAACTGACGGAATGCGAGTCGGTGTTGAGCCGAGGAGATCCGATGACTGACGCAGGGAACCAGGGAAGCGTTGTGACGCATCTTGAGGGGCAGTCGATATCGGACGGCCGCCCAACTCGCGTGCGTTGGATCGTCTTGGCCCTGGTGTCCTTCGCCTCGGCAAGCGCGTATTTGACACGCTATTGCATCTCCGCAGCCAACACGACAATTCAACGGGACCTGGAATTTGACGACGAGCAGATGGGAGCGATCATGAGCGCTTTTGCTCTTGGCTATCTGTTTTGCCAGGTTCCCGGCGGCTGGTTGGGAAACCGTTTTGGAACACGCCTGGCGTTTGCCGGTATCAGTTTGTTTTGGTCACTGTGCAATGTCTGGTCAGGTATCGTCTCGGCGTTCTACAACTTGTGGGCGTCTCGGTTCGCCCTGGGTGTGTTCCAGGCAGGTCTCACGCCCCTTTCCGGAAAAATTTTGCAGGACTGGATTCCGCTGCATCACCGCGGCAAGAGTAGTTCCTGGATCGGTGCGAGCATGTCACTGGGAGGCGCTTTTACGCTCTGGTTTACCGGCTGGTTACTGGACCGTGAGTACGGTTGGCGGGTGATTTTCAACGGCTATTCCGTGGTTGGCATCCTCTGGGCAGTTGGGTTTTACTGGTTTTTTCGGACGTTTCCACAGGAACATCCCGGTGTCAATGCGGCCGAAATGACACTGATTGAGGCATCTGATGGAGCAGCGTTCACTTCGACCGACCAGGATTCGGCGACCCATTCGGCAAACAAACGAGGTGCGGACTCTTCCGGCGGAGGCGCTGTGTTCTGGAATATGCTCAGTAGTACTTCCATGTGGGCGCTGAGTATTCAGTCCTTTTTCCGGGCCGCGGGGTATGCATTTTTTGTGACCTGGTTTTTTGCCTTCCTGGAATACGCCTATGGCATCGGAAAATTGGAAGCCGGCTTCTACAACAGCCTGCCATTGATCGCGGTGGTCGTGGGCAGTCTTGCTGGCGGCTTGATCGTTGATTTCTTGTGGCGATCCACAAACAGCAAGTGGATCAGTCGCAGCGGCACGGCCAGCGCCGCGCTGTTTGTTTGCGCGTTCTTCACATTCGCATCGACGTGGACTGCAGAGGCGTGGCAACTGGCGATGGTCATCGCGATCGGTGCGTTTTTCTCCGGCATCGGCAGTCCGGCTGCCTGGGCGGCGACGATCGATATGGGAAGACGCCACACGGCAATTGTCATGGGGACCATGAACATGGCCGGCTGTCTTGCTGGTGTGGTGCTACCGATTGTCCTGGGAAACTGGTTCGGTGAAATTCGTCAGTCTGGTAGTAGTTGGGACCCTGTGATCTACCTGCACGTGGTTTTTTATGTATGTGGCGCGGTCAGCTGGTTATTTGTCGATCCGAATGTGTCATTGGATACGGAGACCGTATGAGATGTCGCAGTGTGGAAGCCACTTTGTGGCAGAGTAGCCGTCGCGCCGACAAAAGGTCGTGTTGAGATAGAAGTGTTATTAACGACAAAGACACAGACAAGGAGTGCGAAGAAAACTGATGCTGTTTGATACACATACGAACTTGATGTGGTATCCCGACCACCTGTCGGACGAGTTTGTCGAATTCGCCTGGGAGGCCAAGCGGGCCAAGAT
>PBOG01000205.1 GCA_002724245.1 Planctomycetaceae bacterium | reverse complement strand
CGACCGCTCGTTTTACGTCCCGTCGACTTGCGCCCGGTCGATGAGGTGCCCCCGGCGCCGCGACCACTCCCTGGGTGTTCCGTTCCCTCGTCGCCCGTGATCACTCGACCCATCGGCTCCGCTTGCGGAATCACCCGGCCCGTCGTTTGGCGCGACTTCGATTTGGTTTGCGGGGCCCCCTGTACGCCGGACTGACGCCTTGCCACCTTGCTTCTTGAGGTCCCCTGTCCCCCTGACTGACGCCTCGCCACCTTGTTCCCTGAGGTCACCGGTCCGCTCGACTGCCGTCCCGGCGTCTTGCGAGTCGCGGCCTCACCGCCAGCAGCCTTGCCTTTCGCCTGCCTGGTACCCGGACGCCCTCGGACAGTCGCCTGGCGACCTTGGCCGCCACCGTCAACCGCATCGCGCAATTGACGTACCTCTCGCTGCGTCAATTGCCGATAGCTACCCGCCGGCATTTCACCAAGCCGCAACGGCCCGATCGCCACGCGACACAGCTGTATCACCTTATGGCCGATACGTGCCAATAATCTCCGCACTTCCCGGTTACGGCCTTCGTCCAAAACAATCTCAAGTTCTGTACTCTTACCGTGACGCTTCTTGATGCGCACGCTCGCCACGCGTGCAAAACCTTCTGCCAGGTAGACACCATGACGCAACTGGCGAATCGACTCGACACTTGGATTTCCCGCAACACGGACACGATACGTTTTTTCAACTCCGTAACGAGGATGCGTCAAGCGATTTGCCAGATCACCATCGTTCGTCAACACCAGAAGCCCTTCACTGAAGCGATCGAGCCGGCCGACACTAAAAAGACGAATATCGCTGGGTACGAGATCTACAACGCGTTTCCGGCCCTGGGGGTCCCGGTTAGTAGAGACTACCCCGGGCGGCTTGTTCAGCGCAAGATAAACAGAACGGGGCTGTCGCAGCACAACCCCATCCAGACGGACCTCCTGGCGATCGGCATCGACTCGGGTCCCCAATTGAGTGACCACCTGGTGATCCACTTCCACGCGACCTTCCTGGATCAACGACTCACACTCCCGCCGACTGCCGAATCCTGCCGCTGCAAGCACTTTTTGCAATCGCTCACCGCGCACCGCAACGCTGTCGGCTGCTACCTTTTTAGTCGTACCACGGCGAACGGAGGGACGCTGCGTCATATCGGGAAAATGATCCAGCAGGAAATGCAATACACCAGGCTGTGAGCTGACCGGCCATCTTATCGGTTGAGCGCGTCAGGGCACAGGTCCCACTGCCCCGTTTATGTTCGCTTCCCGGAAATGGACCGACCGAATGACCATCATTTCGAAATCTGCCAGAGGCTATTTCGAAATTGGCAAGGCAACATCCAGGCTCTAATTACCGCAGAATTGCCCCGGCAGCACCGCCAGCTGAGCGCTACTGGCAAATCGCCCATTCGCCACGATTCGCTCAGCTCACCACCCCTGTCAGCTACTTGCTACCTGACCACCACCAATCGCGCAAATAGCGGCTACGCACAGGCTCAGGCTGTTGTTTCTCAAACCCGGGGGGCCGTCCGCCGACAACGGCTGGACCGATGTCATTACTCGGATAGGGGTCATGCAGCGTTGCCCAGGAACGCTGGCTCTGCATGTCTTTTTGAACGCCTGCGCTCTTGCCCCACCAGCACCCATGGAGAGTTCCGCCAAGGACCAATACGGCAACCCATCGCAGCCAGCTTCGCATCCTCTTTTCCTTTCAAGTCTCGCCACCAGGAAAGGCATCACTGCCTGTCGCAACGTCGCATGACCCTGCTTACGGCATTCGATGTCTTATCGGTGCCAGAGACGCCCAGGCCGGCGGCGCGAATTATAGAGACACGCACTGCCCGAACGAAGTCCGATCTGCCCGCTTGTTTCCGGAGTGTTGCACCTTCACGTGAGGCAGGAATGTGTGCCTTCAATGAGCATCGTCGACCCCGGCAGTGGGACTTGAAGCGGCTGCTGAAAGGAGCGGCAAACCCTACCGCCTGGCACGACTGCGCCACGCACCATTGACGACAGTAGCAGTTAGTCAAATCAGACAGGGCAAGCAGCTGACGTGATTCCAGACACGACTCTGCCAGCACGTGCTTCACTCCGACAAATGTGCATCGAGCATCACACAGGGCTGCGCGGCGTACATTTGAACTGGACAACAAGCGGGAATGAGGCTGGTCTGACCACGTGCTAAAGTGGCCTGACCACTCTTAGCTTCAAGATCTACTTGACCTTCAAGAACCGTGACTAAGTGAAAGATGTCATCACCACCGAGTGCTTCATCTCCCTGCCATGTCCAACGGTCAAGCGAAAACGCAGGACAAGAAACCAGTCGGCTGACCACTGATGGACGAATCACATGGGGACGCTGGCGGGCAACAGGACCGGTTGCAAAATCAGTCACATTCAGTGCAGCCTCCACATCGAGTCTGCGAGGCGTACCGTGGGGACCGTTACGATTCCAATCAAACAGCCGGAATGTAACGTCACTCGCCTGCTGAATTTCAGCGACCATCAATCCGGCACCAATCGCGTGGACTGTACCAGCGGGAATAAAGAAACAGTCACCTGCACTGGGTTCGATCACGTGTAGCAGGTCGGCAACCGTCCCGTCGCGCACCGCAACTTCCAGATCGGCGCGACCAACACCGGAACGCAAGCCGGCATAAAGCACGCTTCCCGGATCGGCGGCCAGAATAACCCACGCTTCCGTCTTCCCCAAGTCTGGGGGTTGCAAAAGAGCTGCTTGCGCGTCGTTGGGATGAACCTGGACGGAAAGGACCCGGTGCGCATCAAGATATTTCAACAGAAGTGGAAAACGCCGGAACGGCGATCCCCCCCCAGTCAACGCGACGCCAAACTCCTCAACCAATTGCCCAAGCCGCCTGCCAGCCAACGCGCCGTCGACCACCATAGACTGATCGGTACCGTGGTCCGCAACCTCCCAGCTTTCTGCGTAGTCACCTTCCGGCCCAATCGGCTTGCCCAAAACAGTGCCCAAGCGTCTCCCACCCCATAGGTATCTGCGCATGATTGGCTGGAAACACAGTGGATAGAGTGAAACCATTGGCTGTTTTTCTTTGCGATCTGTACCGACGTGCCCCAGGCAATGTCCGCAGCCTGGCCCTCAACGGCGTACCCGGCCACCCAAATCAATCGATCTGTTCTCGAGCGAAAACAAAATCGGTTGGACGCGACCCAAGAAGAAGCGCCAAGTTGAGGGGGAAGTCAAGGTGAATTCTGCCCACGGATTCGACTTGACTCATCGAACAGACCATCACAGAATCAGCGACCCACGATCTGATCGATGCGGCATTGGGCTCCAAGGATTGGAGCGTTTCGCATCGATGTGCAAAACGAACCGGCAGGTCAGCGTTTCAGGGCAAGGAGGCCTGGGAAATGCAAACACCGACTCCGTTTTCCGGTGTTGTCTCACTGGGGCAACTGTTTCCGGAGACCTTGTTGCATGGCGGTGACGTAACCGCACGCGGTTGCAGTCGCGACTGGCGCCGCATTCGTCACGGCGATCTGTTTGTCGCGATCGTCGACGAAGATGGCGACGGGCACGAACAGGCTCGCCGTGCGGTTGACCGCGGAGCTGTCGCCGTGATTGCCGAGCGGCCGCTCCAACTGGCAGTGCCAGTCTGCGTCGTGGAAGACACGCGTGAAGCACTCGGCCTCGTCTGCCAGACGCTTGCAGGATATCCCGCCCAACAACAGATCACGGTGGCCGTCAGTGGCACAAGTGGCAAGACGGTCACTGGTGAACTGATTGCGTCGGTCCTCAGGGCAGCTGGACATCGCACATCGAGCCTCACAAACCTCGGCTGGCACGACGGATCGTATCTGGACGCCAATGGAGACAAAGTACTTTGCCATGAAACACTCGCCCACACGCTGAGGCAATCCGCAGACAATGCGTGCTCCCATGTGGTACTTGAAGTATCCAGTGCCGCACTAGCGCAACGCGCGACAGCCGGTGTCGAGTGGGATCTTGCCGTACTGACAAATTTGCGTAGTGATCATCTCGACCTGCACGGGACTCTACCAAACTACCGGCGGGCCAAAGCAAGGCTCTTCTCGCAATTAACACCAAATGGGTGTGCAGTGATGAACGCCGACGATCCCGCCAGCCGTAACCTGCTGGCTAGCGTGGACCGCCCAGCACTAACATTCGGAACGCAATCTGACGCGCAGGTCTCCGCAGACCTCATCGAACAACTTCCCAGTGAGCAGACCTTCCTTCTGACCACCGGCGACGAATCCATTCCCGTCCGCACCGCCACCACCGGAACACCGCATCTGGCAAATTGTCTGGCCGCAGCAACCGCGGGACTGGCGTTGGGAATCGAACTCCCCACGATCGCGCGCGGACTCGAGGCTCTGCCGGTACTGCCCGGACGTCTGGAACGCCTTGACTGTGGCCAGGACTTCAGCGTGTTTGTCGATTGCGCGGACACACCAGACCAGTTGGGCAGAGCACTCCGAGCGTTGCGCAGCATTATCCCCGGACGTCTGATTTGCGTTTACGGTGCACGCAGTACGCATTCCCGCTCCTCGCGGGCCGCCCTGGGAAGGGTCGTGGAACGTTTCTCCGATCTTGATATTATCACCAACGATAACCCGGGAATTGAGCCGCACTTCCAGATGGTTCACGACATTCTCGACGGCTATCGGCGTCCAGCAAAAGCCCGTGTCATGCCATCTCGCGCAGACGCGATCACCTGGGCCTTACAACAAGCCCGCAGCGGCGATTGTGTGCTGGTCGCCGGAAAAGGTGACCGGAGGGGACAGTATCTGAGTGATGGTTGGCATCCCTGGGACGATCGTGAGTACCTGCGCACCAGCCTGTATGCCAACACCACAGCACCCACCTCACCAGCATCCCGCCTGCTGTCCTTTCCCGCACCCGAATTTCTCAATTGATTCACCACCCAGCGAATCCACCTAATACTCTCCGGGCCGCCTCATTTCCCAAGCCATGCGACCAGTCCCCCGCTAGTTTCTCTACCTGCGCCGGGAAAACCGCATCGACATCAGGGCCTGCTACCTTGCGGCTTTCTCAGACCGTCCGTGCGAATCCATAATTTCTCCCGTTTTTCGCCTTGTGCAATCCGCACATAGCCGGTATCACTCGCCCCGCCACGCAGACAGCGGCACGAGACCACGTGCTCCAAGCTTGGTTTGAATACACAGTTTGCATACACAAAAAACGGAATTGACACCTGAATATCGCTTGGCGTGCAGGGTCCGGCATATAGCGACACAGAACGCAGTAACATTGAGCCTGGTCCTGGTATTGCCTGCGCAATACGCCGTTAGAGCGACACACAAATTTCACGGAGGTTCCACCGTAGGTATCGAGTTTGCGGGAATTCGATGCCGCCCTCCCTCCTGGGTTGGAGCGACTGGCTCGTTGAACGAGCGATTTCTGGGTCGATCGCCTCGACGAGTGCTTCACGGTGGAGCCTGATACTGTGCGCCGGAGCGGCCTCACGCCGCTCCGGCGCCAGGGAACACGAAGCGGGCGGGAGTCACCATCGCACTCCCGCCCGTTCTTCATTGTCGGGGGCGTATCGCCGCGGTATACTAGCGGCACCGCCGACTCGGCTCCGAATTCTCTAAGTAACTGCAGAGGCAGACCTTAGAGCCACCTCGCGGCACCATGTGCGGCGCCCGTCCGGCAGCGTAGAGTCGTCGTCGGTGGCAAATCAAATCTGCTGACTATGCAATGGATTACCGAGGCCTGCGGCCACCCGGCTGACAGCGGTAAACGAGTTTTGATGGTTCACCACAGCCACTCGCTCCCCGTGCCCGCAAAAATAAACCAGCAAACAGTTACTCGCACCCACTGAGGTGATCGATGAAGGCTGCTCTCCTAACTCCGCTAACCGCGATTGCCCTGCTCGGCATTGGCCTGGGCAACATTACCACCGCGCAGGAACGGCCACCTGAGCCGCGCACCTCGTCCGCCATCGAAGAGCAACAGCGGCAGAGTGAAGCTGAGCTCAAACTGATGATGCTGTTTGCGGACACCTTCGAACAGATCAAGCGTAATTATGTACGTGATGTGACCGACCGAGAACTGATGGAAGCCGCCATCAAGGGAATGCTGTCAAGACTGGACCAGTACTCAAACTTCATCCCTCCTGAACGTCTGCAGCGATTCAAAACCGGTGTGGAAAATGAGTTCGGTGGTATCGGGATCATCGTCTCTTCGAATAATGGCCGGCTGGAAATCATCAGTCCGCTGGTTGGTACCCCGGCCTACCGCGCAGGAATGCTACCGGGTGACCGCATTCTGGAAATTGCCGGACAAAGCACCAAGGGCCTCACGATCGACGGCGCGATCAATCTCATGAAGGGCGAAATTGGTTCATCCGTCGAAGTGAAAATCCTGCATGCAGGCGACCTTGAGCCGGTCGTGCTTAATTTGAAACGGGAGGTCATTCGAGTTCCAACCGTATTGGGCCACCGCCGCAACGCCGACGACTCCTGGAACTATTTCTGCGATCCGGCGCGTAAGATCGGCTACTTGCGGATGACCGGTTTTGGCCGCCATTCCGTGTCGGAGTTGCGTAGCGCCGTCGAAAATTTGCGGCAACAAGACATGCGCGGTCTGGTGCTCGACTTGCGATTCAATCCGGGTGGGCTGCTATCGGCTGCAATTCAGGTGTGCGATATGTTTATACCCGAAGGCATTATCGTCAGCACCAAAGGGCGGAACACCCCTCAACGCGTTTGGCGTGCTCGCAAGGCAGGCACCCAAGAGAACTTTCCCATGGTGGTGTTAATCAACCACTTCAGTGCCAGTGCCAGTGAAATCGTCGCCGCCTGCCTCCAGGATCACCAGCGAGCAACCATCGTGGGGGAACGGAGCTGGGGAAAAGGCAGCGTCCAGAATATTATCGAACTGGAAGATGGCCTCAGCGCTTTGAAGTTAACCACCGCGGGTTACCGCCGGCCCAGCGGCAAGAATATCCACCGTTTCAAAGATGCCTCCGACGAAGATGAATGGGGAGTCAATCCAAACGAGGGTTTTGGCGTCAAATTCAGCGCGGCAGAGACCCGGGCGTTGACGACGTTCCGGCAGCAAATCGATGTGGTCAAGCGATCCGCCGACAAGGACGCCAAACCCCTTCCCAAATTTGACGACCGCCAATTGGTCAAAGCGGTTGAATTTCTAAGCGCGCAGTTGCCCCTGCCTACCGCTCCTCTTGAAGAACGGCCCCCGATGCCGGTGGTAAAGCCCTGACCGACTGCCAGGACGCGGGATAAAACGTTCCCCCAGGACAGCTGGAACGAGCACGACAATAGCGGATAGATGCCGTGCCATTACGAGTGAGTGCAGCTGGAATCCTATCCTCCTCTTATGTCTGCGAAACAGGCCCAGCGAATGGCACTCCGCATACTCACCATCGAAACTTCCTGTGACGAAACGGCCGCGGCCGTCGTTACAGACCAACTCGAGGTGTTGGCATCCGTGGTGGCTTCGCAGGACCAGCTCCACGAGCGATTCCACGGGGTCGTACCGGAAATTGCCGCCCGTGCTCACGTTGAACGAATTCTGCCCGTGATCGATGAGGCGCTGCGTCGCGCAAACATAAAACTGAATGATCTCGATGGTATCGCTGTCGCCAATACCCCCGGGCTGGCAGGTTCACTGCTGGTGGGAGTCACAGCGGCCAAAGCACTCTGCGTCGCCACCGGTAAACCTCTGTTGGCGGTCAACCACCTGCATGCTCACATCTACGCCTGCCAGATCGCCCTGCACCGGAATATTTTCCCCTGCATCGGTTTCATCGTCAGCGGAGGGCATACCCACCTTTACCACTGCGCGAGTGCAACCGCGTTTCATTATCTAGGCGGTACCATCGATGATGCGGCGGGGGAGGCCTTTGACAAAATCGCCGCCATGCTGGGTTTACCCTACCCGGGAGGCCCATCCGTCTCCAAAGCGGCGACGGCGGGAAACGCCAGGAAACATGCCTTTCCTCGCCCTTTCCTGCGAGATAGAAACCGCCTGGCATTCAGCTTCAGCGGCTTGAAAACCGCAGTTCGCTACGCCATTGCTGGTACCGGAAAGGTCGATTTTCAATCACTACAACTCACTGCACAACAAATTGCAGATGTGGCGGCCAGTTTTCAGGCAGCTGTCGTAGACTGCCTTGTCGGCAAGGCCATGCTGGCCATTGACCAAACCAGGATGTCCAGACTTTGCGTGGGCGGCGGCGTCGCCGCCAATACCGTTTTTCGTGAACGTCTGGCGGAAACCTGCCAGCAAAACGGAATCGAACTCCACATCGCGCCCCTTCAGCTCTGCACGGACAACGCCATTATGGGTGGACTGGCGATCGAACATCTCAAAGCGGGACGCCTGGAGACACTGGATTTAGATGTACTTCCGGGACTGGTACGAGGATCCTGACTGGTTGTCGATTACTGATTTCCAACCTCCCGCACAGCGGTACTTTCCCCAGGCTTCTGCGCAGCCCCGGCGAGTTCCCTAAGCGTTGGGTACGGCAGCGGGATCCTCCGGTTTCCATTTTCGGCCAGCCAGAATGGGCTGAAACTCCGGCTCGCCAGCGAGTTGTGCGATTGCCCGAGCGCAGCGCAGCATCAACTGTCCAACCAACTCACGATCGTTGGCTTGCCCTTGGAATTCTGACAAATCGATCGGCTCGCCAAAAAACACGCGTACTTTGGCACGCATAAAGAACGGACTGACGGTAGTACCTCGATACGGAACTCCCTGCAGGTAACACGGCACCAGAGGAACCCCCGCTCGCAACGCAACAAGAATAGCCCCAGGCCGAACCGCCGTGAGGAGATCATCCGTAAGGTTGATGCGACCTTCCGGAAACATGCCCACCAGGCCACCCCGCTCGGCATACCGAATCGCCGACTTGGTCGATGCGGTATCAACTCCACCTCGATTTACCGGTATGGCCTCAACGGCTCGCAAGAACCAGCCAAACGCAATATGCTCGCAATACTCCCGAGCAACCATCCAATGGATCAGACGCCGCGTGGTCATTTGCACAAAAAACGGGTCGATACTGCTGCTGTGATTACTGATGATCACCGCACCACGATCCTTTTCAACCGGCAGACTCTTTACCGCAGCGGCAGACCACTGTAAACGCGTCAACAAGAGATTGAGGAAATAGAGAGTTGCTTGGACTGGTGGAAAGGGACTGCGCACGTACGCCCTGGCGGCCCAAAACAATAGCAGTACCACCACCAATAACAAGAATCCCGTTGCTGTCTGCTCTGGCGTCATGTTCTGTGAGTGTTCGGTAAAATGTGAAGCAAGTCAAGGTAGCCACGTGTACTGCGACACTGCCTGGCGTCCTCAACCCATCACCGCGGCGACAAAACGGTGCGCTGGCTTTTTTCGCCAGGTGCGGTCGATTACATTCAGCCCGCATGCCACCTTCCCTGTCTATTCTTGGCGCCAGTGTGCGATCCGCAGCACAATCTGCGCGCCGGGCCGGGTTCATTCCCTGTGGGGCAGATCTGTTCGCCGACCATGACCTGCAACAGGTTTGCGCCGCCACAATCCGAGTTTCAGACTATCCGCAACAGCTAATCGACGCGTCAAAGCAACTGCCTAGCGGCCCCTGGATGTACACCGGCGGCCTGGAAAACCACCCTGAAATCATCGACCAGATAGCCACTACGCAAACCTTACTGGGAAACCCCGGCGCGGTGCTCTGCCGTGTTCGTGACCCGTGGCAGCTCTCGGCGGTACTCACCTCCCACGGCATGGCAAGCCCCACTCTGAAACGCGATCTGGACGACGTCACCGTCACGCGATGCTCAATCCGCAAACCGCTGCAATCATGCGGTGGCCAACGTATCGGCTGCGTCGACCCCGGTGAGGCCTATCAGGATACCCCAGACTTTTTCTACCAGCAGTTCATTCCCGGAAAAACGTACAGCGCCGTTTACACCGGGAATCAGCAATCTGCAGGTTTTGTCGGCCTCACGCGCCAACTCGCAGGCACTGCCTGGACAGGGGCGCAGCGATTTCAATACGCAGGGTCTCTGGGCCCCGTCATCCCTCCCCCCCATCTCCACTCACAACTGGTTGAAATCGGGCACGTACTTGCCAGCTGCTTTCAACTCCGGGGACTGTTTGGGGTCGACCTGATCCTGTCAGACGATGTCTGGATCCTGGAAGTTAACCCGCGTTACACCGCTTCGGTTGAAATTCTGGAAGTCGGTTTCAATTGGCCCGCATTGAGTGAACATCTACAAGTCTGCCAGGGGAACACGCCGCGACCACCCAGCGGCCCTCCCTTGTGCCTGTGTGGCAAAGCGATTGTCTACGCGAGGCGCGATACCGTGATTTCTCCTTCGTTTACAAAGTTTGCTGCAGCCGCCAACACAGACCCCGGTTGTCCTACGATCGCCGACATCCCCCACAACGGCGCACGCATCCTCCAGCGTCAGCCAGTGACAACAGTGCTGGCAATCGACCACGACTGGAAACGCCTGTACGGAACTCTGAAACGACGGGTTTCACAGGTACAAGCACTTCTTGGCTGCTGAAAATCAACGACATACCTGAATCACACTATGCTCCCGCCAACTACCCTGCAATGCACTCTGGTTACTCCCAGGACTCCGTGCCTTCACCATGCTTTCCCATGCTGACGAACTCCAAGTAGGCGGAAAGCATAATCTGGGCTGCGACCATATCACGTTTCAGCTTGCGCCGGCGGCCGGTAAGTGCCCCCTCAAGGAGAAGCTGGTCCGCGCCTTGTGACGTGTAACGTTCATCAAAAAATCGCACCGGCAGTTCTGTAACCTCAGCAAGCCATTGTCCATAGTGGCGTGCTTCCCTTGATTTCTGGCTCTCATCACCGCTGGTATGCACCGGAAGCCCTACGACCCACCCCACGAGCGCTTCATCCTCGGCCAGCGCACGAAAGAAACGCTGATCGGCGACCGAATTGACGCGACGATAGACCTGTAACGGGCTCGCCACAATCCGCTCTGTGTCGGTGACAGCAATTCCCACTCGCACCGTGCCGTAGTCGATACCGGCTAGACGTCCCGATACTGGAAAATCCATACTTCGCTGGGGCCCCGGGGAAGATTCGTTGGGATCGATGCGGCTGAATTGCCATGACTGGGAGACGCACCGTAGCGGTCAAACCCCTGTATTCTGGCATTCACGACAGCGTTGAGCGAGCCCTCATTCAGGACGGATGTTGCAGCAACGCCGGGTTTCAGAGAAAATTGGACTTTTCCGTCCCCGGCTCTCTAAAGTAAACGCTATGCGCAATTTCCTTGCCCCGCTGATTCTGACCGCACTCTGGTCCGCTCTGCTGACCGCCGCAGACTCTGGCGAACTCCAGTTTGAACGTGACATCCGTCCGCTCCTCAAAATCCATTGCTTGGACTGCCACGGCGCAACCAAGGAAAAAAAGGGAGGACTTGATTTACGATTGCGACGACTGTTGGCCCAAGGTGGAGACAGCGGCCCCGCCATCGTCCCCGGAAATCCAGCAGAAAGCCGCCTGCTGCAACGCATTCGGCTGGGTGAAATGCCCCCCGGAGACACCAAGATGCCAGCAGAGGACATTGCTGTCATCAAGCGGTGGATCGCAGCCGGCGCGCCGACGGCGCGTCCGGAGCCCGAGACCCTCGGCGAGGGCCTCGGCGTGACGCACGAGGAACGTGCGTACTGGTTCTTTCAACCGATCGCAGCGGTCAAGGTGCCCGAGCTGCCGGACAATACACGCATCCGCAATCCGATTGACGCATTTCTACACGCCCGCCAACAACCTAAAGGTTTGGAGTTTGCTGCCGACGCGAACCGTGTCACGCTAATACACCGTGTCTACCTTGACCTGCTTGGACTGCCACCAACGCCGCAGCAAGTCGTCGAATTTGTCAACGACCCACGCTCGGACGCCTATGGACGATTACTCGACGGAGTGCTCGACTCGCCACACTATGGCGAACGTTGGGGCAGGCACTGGCTCGACGTTGCCGGCTACGCCGACTCCGAGGGCTACAGCAACGATGACCCGGTGCGACCCTACGCGTACAAGTTTCGCGACTATGTCATCCAATCCTTCAATCAAGACTTGCCATTCGACCAGTTCATTCAGGAACAACTTGCGGGAGACGAGATGATCGCCCCCCCCTTCAAGAACATGGCTCCGGATGACATTCGTCGGCTCACGGCAACAGGTTTCCTGAGAATGGCTGTCGACGGCACTGGCAGCGTTAACAACGATGAGTCACGTAACCAGATGGTCGCCGACACCATCAAGATTATCAGTTCTTCGTTACTGGGGTTAAGCGTCGGCTGTGCGCGTTGCCACGACCACCGCTACGATCCGATTTCCCACGACGACTATCACCGCCTGCGTGCTGTTCTCGAACCGGCCTTTGACTGGAAAAACTGGAAACAGCCGACCGGGCGGCGCATTTCGCTCTACACCGACGAGGATGTCGCCCAGCGTGACAAGATCAACAAGGAAGCGCAGACACTCGAGGCGGCACGCAACAAGAAACAAAACGAGTTTATTCAGATCGCTCTGAACAAAGAATACGACCGCTACGACGACCCCTTGAAAACGCGTCTGAAAACAGCCAAAGAAACCCCCGGCGACAAACGAACTGCCGCACAAAACAAACTGATCAAGGACTACCCTAATCTCAATGTTAGCGGAGGAAACCTGTACCAATACAACCAGGGGCACGCGGACCAGATCAAGAAGCTGAATGCCGATATCGCCAAAGTGAGAAGTGCCATTCCCGTCGAAGAGTTCCTGCGTGCCACCACGGAAACGGCAGGCAAGACGCCACAGACGTTCCTTTTCTATCGGGGCGACCACCGTCAACCGCAACACGAAGTTAAACCGGGAGGCCTAACGGTTACGGCTCCAGAAGGCCAACGGTTGGCGATTGAGGACAATAGTGATGACACACCGTTCTCAGGTCGCAGGCTGGTGTACGCCAGGTGGCTTACCAACGGACAACACCCCCTGGTGGCAAGGGTGCTCGTCAACCGCGTGTGGATGCACCACTTTGGCCGTGGCATTGTCAGCACGCCGGGTGAATTCGGTAAGCTCGGCACACTTCCAACCCATCCCCAGCTGCTCGACTGGATGGCACGCTTCTTCATGCAACAACGCTGGAGTCTGAAGCAACTCCACCGCCTGATGATGAACTCAACCGCCTATCGCCAGGCTTCTGTGCGCAACCCGCAGTCCGATCGCGTCGACTCCGGGAACGAATATTACTGGCACAAAACGGTCCGCCGCCTAGACGCTGAAATCATCCGCGATCGCATTTTGAGTGTCACCGGAAAAATAGACAAACGGATGCACGGCGCCCCTGATGGTGTCAAGACGGACACTTCGGGACAGACGGTTGTCGCTGGTTCGAATCGGCGCAGTGTCTATATTCAGGCCCGCAGGACACAACCCGCAGCATTACTGCAAGTATTCGACGCACCAGTAATGACGGTCAATTGTAACAAACGAGAACGTTCTACGGTTGCCAGCCAATCATTGATGCTGATGAACAGCGATACGGTACTGGCTTACGCGGGAGCATTCGCTGACCGCGTAAATCTTGAGGCCGGCGGAACGGTCGAGTCCGAATCACTTCACGGACTCAGCGTGCCCTTTGATTCCACTGCGTACGCAAACACTCAAGATCCTTGGCGTTACGGTTACGGCACCCTCACGAGCGGCGACGAGAACCAGTCTGCCGCCGTCAAATTCACGCCGTACCCCTATTTCGACAAGAAGCAAAAACTCTGGAAGGGTGGCGAAAAAGTACCCGAAAACCCACTCGGGTACTCCCAGTTAAGTGCCACCGGTGGACACCCCAATGGCCCCGATTCGTGTGCGATCCGTCGTTGGATCGCGCCACGCTCAGGCGCTGTCACCATCAAGGGTACGGTCGCGCACGGAGCTGCCCAGGGAGACGGTATCCACGCCACCCTGTACAGCAGTCGCCACGGCATCCAAGGAGCTTGGGACGTACATAATCGCGAGGTCCCATTCGAGACCACCTTCCAGGTTGAGCCGGGTGATACGATCGATATGATCGTGTCGGAAAGAGCGGGGCATTCTTACGACTCGTTCCGGCTGATCTACAATGTCGACCTGGTGGAAGCCAAGAGCAGCACGCGCATCAGCTGGAATTCCGAAAGAGATTTCAAAGGCGAGGCCCCTGTAAAAGCCATTCATGTGCAAGTACCTCTTCTGGAGCAGGCTGTCTATGCCTGGAAACAGGCCTATGGCCGCCTCCCTCATCGTCAGGAAGTTCTGCTGTCGGCCGAGTATCTGCAAACGCAACTGACACTGTTGATGGCACAGGCCCACGAGAATCCGCCACGCCAGGCCATGACGAATTACTGCCAGGCCCTGATCAGTTCTAATGAGTTCCTTTATTCCGACTAAGTCTGCGAACACTGCTTTCGTACCTGTAATACACAACCACGTTTCTTTAAAGAAGTCTCCATGAACCAGCCGCCAACTGTTCAATGCCGTCGCCAATTTCTGGCTCAGAACGCACTTGGAATGGGTAGTGTTGCCCTGGCAACACTGCTGCGGGAAGACCGTTTACTGGCAACACCGACTAACATTCCGCGCGGACAGCAGACCTTCAACCTGATTCCCAAGCAGCCGCATTTTGCACCCCGTGCGAAAGCCATGATCTCGCTTTTCATGCACGGCGGTCCGGCGCACATGGAACTGACCGACCCGAAGCCAGAATTAAATCGATTGGCCGGCTCCACGTACGAAGGCGATGTCCAATACAGTTTCATCAAACGCGCCAGCAAGCGATTACTTGGTAGTCGCTGGAAATTCAAGAAGCATGGGCAATGCGGTACGGAAATTTCAGAATTGCTGCCCAACATCGCCGGCATTGTCGATGACATCTGCCTGATTCGTTCGATGCATACCGGATACAACGGCCACGAGGTTTCCATCCGCTACATGCACTCCGGCATACCAGGCATCACAGGGCGTCCCACGGTTGGCTCCTGGTTGTTGTATGGTCTCGGCTCAGAAACGGACAATCTGCCCGCCTACATTGTGATGACCGATCCTGGCGGGCATCCCGTCGACAGTACCCACAACTGGTCCAATGGGTGGATGCCGACGCTATTCCAAGGGACTGTTTTGCGTCCCAAAGAGCCACGAATCTTGAACCTCGATGCCCCCCTGCACCTACGGGGAAATGTACAGGATCACAATCTTCAGTTCCTCAACGCGTTAAACCAACGCCATCTCACAGGACATCCAGGAGAACGCGACCTGGAGGCAAGAATCGCCAGCTATGAACTGGCAGCTCGGATGCAGACTGCTGCCAAAGAAGCGCTCGACATCTCCCGGGAGAGCGCCGCGACCCACACACTTTACGGTCTCGATGACAACGCCACGCGCGAGTACGGGACGCGTTGTCTGATCGCTCGGCGGATGGTTGAACGCGGCGTCCGATTCGTACAACTTTTCCTCAACGGCCAACCCTGGGACAACCACAGCAATCTCAAGAACTCACTGCCAGCAGCCTGCAAACGCACTGACAAACCGGCCGCTGCCCTCGTCAAAGACCTCAAGCAACGTGGCCTGCTCGAAACCACGATCGTGCATTGGGGTGGCGAAATCGGCCGTTTGCCCGTCACCGAAGGGAATGCCGACAGTGGTGGCCGGGACCACAATGGGCAGGGATTCAGTACCTGGCTCGCCGGTGGTGGCATTCAAGCAGGAATGACTTACGGTGAAACTGACGAAGTCGGTCACCGGGCGGCAGTCGACCGCGTCACGCCGAACGACTACCAGGCCACTCTACTTCATCTATTTGGCATCGACCATAAACAACTCGTGTTCCATCACAACGGCCAAAAACAAACCCTCACCAACCAGCGCGAAGCCAGAGTCGTCCACAAGATACTCCAGCACGGTTAGCGTGCAGCCGACACTCCGTCCACGATCGTAATGGCACCTATGCGGAATTCGCTTGCCTGGCTTCTGGGGCTCGAAGACTTCTCCTCGATCAATCACGCCGCAATTACACTTTCGGCAGACTGGGCTCAGGGATCGGGATACGTTTTCTGGGCAATTCTCGGACTGGCGCTGGCCTGCGCCGGAGGCATTACTTTTTACCTGAAATGGCAACCCGCCGGCACACGGACCGTACGTGTGCTGCTTGGTATCTGCCGTGGCCTGCTGTTGTCGCTGCTCGTGCTGACGCTGGCAGAACCGGTCCTTACGATAACCACTGCCCAACTTCGTTCTCCGCTGGTTTACGTGCTGTTTGATGGAACCGCCAGCATGGACATCGCTGATTGTGCCGCTCCATCTGCGACACCTTCGGCGGCAACTACCGCCACCCGCCTCGATACGGTCCGCGGCACGCTCGTTGAAGACCGCAACAACTTCCTTTGGCAGCTGCAACGGCAAGAAACACGCGTCGAGATCTTTCAGTTCACCGGGAACTCCACCAGCAGCCTACGGAAGCTACGCCTGCAAGCTGACGGCCAGACGGATTTCGACCCCACGTTTATCGCAAAACAGCTTTCGGCCAGCGGCCAGGTTACCGCTCTCGGTGCAGCGCTCAATGATGTCACTCGTCAACTCGGCTCCGGTGAGCTCGATGCGTTGATCGTAGTAAGCGATTTTGGCCACAATGCAGGTGCCCTACCGTTGTCCGCGGGGTCTCCCACACAACGGTCACCGGCAGCCAGGCTGGGCATTCCAGTCTATACGGTTGGCGTCGGGGAGCCGGCCGCCGTTGACCTGGCAGTAAGCCTGCAAATGGAGCCAAAAATACGCCGCGGTGAACAGACGATGTTGCGTGCCTCACTGCGCCAAAACGGGCTTTCCGGCCAAACCGCCCGGCTGCGTCTCACCGCTCGACCACAAACGTCACGCACTGCTGAAGAACAAACCGACATTGTGGCTGAACGCGAACTGATTCTGAACTCTGACACCACGATGGCAGAGTTTCCCTGGCTCCCACAGCAGGCAGGAGAATTTGTATTCGATCTGTCCGTCGAGCCGCTCGCGGGAGAGGTTCTGACTGACAATAACCAGGCAATGCGTCGGGCCAATATTATCGATGACTTCGTGAGACTGATGTACGTGGCTCACGAGCCCACCTGGGAATGGCGTTTTGTCAAAGAGGTGTTTCACCGTGACAAGGCAGTCGGATTACGAGGCTTCCGCACTTATCTCGCATCGTCCGATCCCCTGGTGCGCGGATCTAATCCTTTATTCCTGCAGACTCTGACTCCACAGCGCGGGGCTTTTTTCGCGAATGACGTGTTGTTCCTGGATGACGTCCCCGGTGAAATGCTCAGTCCCCGTTTTGCTGCTATGGTCCGCGAGTTTGTTGGCAACCTGGGTGGCGGACTGGTCGTGATTGCAGGTCCACGATTCGGCCCACAAGAGCTCGCCGGCAGCGCCCTGGAAGAACTGCTTCCCGTCAACATCGACCCCAACCTGCAGCGGATCGATCAACCGTTTGAGCTCCAACTCACCGCAGCCACGCGCGGCGGCCGTTACCCTTTTATGCAGCTGGGAGAGAACGAGACAAAAACACGCAAATCCTGGAACAGCCTCGGCCAATTACCCTGGTACCAACCGGTCCAGGGAATTCACTCCCTGGCCGACGTCCTGGCGGAACACCCTACCGATCGATGCGCCAACGGTGAAGACAAACAACCACTCATCGCGATTCGTCGGTACGGCGCAGGAGAGGTGGTCTATCTGGGTTTCAACGAAACCTGGCGTCTACGGCGACAGCAAGGAGAACGCCATTACAGAAGTTTCTGGGGGGCTTTAATCGACAGACTCGGAATCAGCCACGCATTGGGAGCTCGCAAACGGTTTGTCGCCAAACTCGACACGCCACAACATCGTTATACGATGGGCGACTCGGTGACGTTGTCAGTGCAAGCCTATGACCAAAATTACGAACCACTCGATGAGGACACGTTACTGAAAGCGGAGTTGGTACCACCCACTACTAGTGGTCAGCCTGCAGGCCGCCAGATCGCGCTGGCTATGATACGTCCGGGTCTGTTCGAAACTCAATTCCCGGTCTTCCTGCAAGGTAAACATGAACTTCGACTTCAAGACCCAATCACGTCCGAACAAATCGAACTGAGTTTTGAGGTACTACAAACTTCCGCAGAACGCCGGGGCACTGTCCGGGATGTCCGTCTTCAAGAAGAGCTTGCGCAACAAACTGGAGGCCGGTCGTACACACTGGATCAATCGGCAATGATTGTCCCTGACATGGCCCTGAAACCTCGCCAGGTATCCGCCTCACATCAGCGTCTACTGTGGACCACGCCGGTGTGGTTCCTCAGTGTGGTATCGCTTATGTTGGGTGAATGGCTGACTCGCAAATTGCTTCGATTTACCTGACATTGCAAGGCAGCAGGCCTTGATCCTTCGCCCGGCACCCTGCACACAAGCCACGTCGCCTTTCCCCTCACACCTTCTCGTTGCTCCACGCGCACTATCACATCAACAATCGGTGGCATGACACACCTGGCCCCACTTCACGCGAAACTGACGCTCTTGCGGCGTCTCCGTCGCACCGCCTGCTGGATCGCGGGGACCGCCAGTATTCTGGTCAGCGCAATGGTCGCTCTCTGGGCGTTGTTTGCCCTAGACTTGTATTTTCATCTCAGCCGACCACAACGCTTCATCATGATCGTACTCGTAGTACTCTTGGAGTCGTGGGTTGTTGTGAAATGGTCGCGACGGTGGTTCGTGCGCCGCGAATCGCATTTACAGGTTGCCCTGGGTGTAGAAAATGCGAACCAATTAGACAATGATCTGATTGCCGCTTTGCAATTCGAATCAACTTTCCAGCGGGACTCCGGTTCTGCACAACTTCGGCAACTCGTGATTCGTAACATGCTCGAGCAGCAGGACCAGATCCACTGGTTCAACGGCAACAGCGACCGAGCCATCTGGAAGCAGATCGGGGTGCTGACTTTAATCCTGACTCTGGCACTCGGAGCAACGACTGGCTGGCCGGGTCATGTCCGAACTTTTGGACAGCGGTTACTCCTGTTCGAAACACGGTACCCGTCAGCTACGCGCATCCAGCAAATCAGAATCAACAACACGCAAGTTTATTCCAGGGCGACTACCAAGGGCCTTACCCCGTCTCCAATATCGGTTGCCAGCGAAGCCAAGATACGCTTTGCAATCCTGGGTAACGGTAGACTACCGCAACATGGACGCGTTCAAATTCACCACCCGGATTTCCCGGAACAACGGATCACACTCTCGCATGTCTCGCGTACAGACAGACAGCGGTCGCTGGAAGCAGGACTCGCGTTACTTGAAAAGGAGGGGATGAATCAAACCCATCTGGCCGAAAACGACTGGAAAGAGTCCCTGGTGAATCTACTCTGGCTGGACGCTCCGGACGTCGCCCAGCAACTCCAACAACACGACGCTCAGCGACGTTTACCAGAAAGTCTCGCTCGATCACTGGAAGCGACTCTAGATAACTGGCCACACCATACCAATGACTCCGCCGCCTACGTTGGCCACGTAGATCGACTCATGAGTGGAGGATCGTATACCGTTTATTTAGGTGACGATTGGACTGCTCCCTCGGCATTACAGCTACTTCCCCTGCCCTCCGTTGAACTTGAAATCCACGTCACGCCACCCACTTACGCGCGTTCAGAATCCCAGACGGATAAAGACGCGACGGCGCGCGACCTGGCGGTACTGGCAGGATCACGCTTGAATTTCCAGGTAACCTGCAATAACCAGAAAACACTCACCTCGGCCTGGCTCACGCTCCACCGGGGAGCCAGCTCGCAGCGCATCGACTTGCGATCTGCTGACTCTCAGCAGCGACGCTGGGAACTACCTGATGCGGGAACCCCATTACATCGAGTCACCTCTCCCTGCCGGTACGAAATCCAAGTCGAGGATACCGATGGGTTACAAATGCCAAAGACACTGCGCGGTCGCATTCAACTGCGTACCGACCGTTTGCCTGCCGGTACGGCGGCGGTCATTCATCAAACGGTCCTCCCCAATGCGCGGCCAGTTGTCGCATATCAGGCTGCCGATGACTTCGGTATCCACTCAATCCGTCTGCTCGTTGACATCCAGCGCACAATGCCAACCCAACTCGAGTCACCCAATACAAGTCTTTCCACCAACCCTGCAGCCCCCGCATCTGCCGACCGGCCATTAGAGCGTCAAGCCTTCGCTCTGCTGACGCAGACGCCGGTCCTGGCAGCCGCATTGCCACTCACCGGCCGCTGGCCACTCGACCTGGCACCATTCGACCTCACCCCAGGTGATCTACTCAAACTGACTCTCGAAATTGTCGATTTCCGGGGCAAGCAGCCTGGCAAACGGTTTGTGGGTGAGTCTGTGATCCTGACTATTTCTGACGAACGAGGGGTACTGGAATCAATCACAGGGGCAGACCAGGAAGCCCAACAAAAGTTGAATGAGATTATTCAACGCCAGCTACCCAAAGGAGCCTGTCCGTGATTTACACCGTGACAGATCCAATCGATGTCCCGATTCGCTGTATTGCGCGACAGGTACACCGCACACGTAGAAAGCTGGTGCTTGTATTCTGGACCTGGGTGATCATTGCAGGATCTGGCCAGGCCCAGGATACGTCCCTCAGCTTCGTTCAACGCCAAGAACAGGCTCAACAACTGGCTGCACAACTTGTCTCCAACGTCCTGGACCTGCAGCTTCGACAGCTCCAGGAAAACGGCCTGCAACATCTTCCGGTTTACGCCGAAATCAAATCGATGCGGCGCAACATCCACGAGTTGGTCGATCGTGAAATGCGGCAAGTTGTCGAACAGCTACGGCAAGCAGACCTGGCCGCTGGGGATCCTCGAGAACTTCTGCAGCAAAAAGCCCGATCCGAAATTCGGCAAATCGTTGTTCGACTCATGGCGGAAAGGCAAAAACTCGAGCAAAGACTGCAGGTTTCACGGCTATCGGCACAAGCACGTCAATTACTAGACCTGCAACGCCGTGTCCACCTAGCAACTCAGACCTTAACCGAACAGGATGATGTACGGCGTCAACAACTCGCCGTTGCAGCGATTGCCGATCAATCCGACGTGATCGCCGTTTTTGAGGATCTTCTGGAGACACTGGCACAAGTCCGCTCATGGGGCGGCCCACGTTCTGCGGCAGCGCTCGAAGGCCTGCAATTGCTGCGTGCAGGTGCTGCCGGAGAGGTGCTGCAACAGACTGTGGCAGCAATGCAGGAAGCCGATTTCGACGACGCCGCTCAGCAACAAACTACCGCGTTACAGATCTTCCATACACTCTTGCAACAGTTAGACCAGGATCGAGGAGTCGATGGCGCCCAGCGAGCCGCCTTACTCAAGAAAATCAGGGCGATCATCCTGCTACAGGAGTCGCTACGCGAAGAAACGCGTGCTGCGGACACCGCAGCACTCAGCAGCGACGACCTCGTCAAGCGACAAACGACTGTCCACCAGGCAATTACTGGCATCGGAGACGCGCCCGGTGCGCTCACCGCCGTCAAACCTCTCTGGCAGCAGGCAGAAGCCGCCGCTTTTGACGCTGTCGAAGATCTCTTTTCCGAAAGTAAATCTGCGGCCTTGTCTGAGCAAGCCACAGTCATCGGTAGTCTTGCGCAACTTGCAGACCATCTACAGCAAGCAAGCGGCGACCGCCAATCTGAAAAAAGTGCTCACGAACTCTCAATGGAAATCCACCGACTGGAGACATTGGCTCAAACTTTGGAGGAGGCAACGGCAGCACACCGCCAATGGTCTCAGCGGGCGCTCGACGGAAGTTCTGATGATGGTCAGACAACGTCTGTCCCGTATGCAGTGCAATTGCCGCCACTCCCGGATCCGACACCAGCCAATTCAGCAGTACTCCTGCCTGTCACGGTGGCTGCAGCACTGCAAAACGCACAAGACCAGGCTGCAGCATTGGCCCAGGCGACGCGGCCACCAACGTCCCTCCGTGGCAAATCCCTGCATCACTCAGTCCAACAGGTAGACGTAGCGCTCCGGCAAACCCAGGCCGAAATTCAATCCTACCTTACGGATCTGCGTCGACGCCATTTAAGCGTTGAAGTCGGCGAAGTCGCCCGAGCTGCCGAATCATTAGAGCGTGCCGCTGCCGCAGAACGCATTCTGGCAGAGGGTGCGCCGCTGGTAATCAATCAATCCCAACAGCAAACAGAGCAACAACGAATCACGAGTGTGGCGGAGGACATTGCCCGTGGCGTAAAAAACGCCGCGCCACAAGTGTCAGCCCAACTAAGAGCCCTGGCGCCCTCTTTAACAGCAGCCGCACAACAACCGCTGGCAGCTTCCGTTGCTGGACAAACGCGTTCAGCGACGCACCACGCAGCGCGCCCCGCCCTGACTCCACTCGCAGAGTCCTTAACCACTGCTGCTGCCGCGCTGCGCAAGCAACAGGACCAGTTTGCCACACAACTGGCTGCATTGGCCGCAAGCCAAACCAGCGAATTGCAAAATACCCGGGCAACACTCGAAAAAGAACTTCCTCGCAGGGAAGGAAAATCTCCACCAGCTGCTGGTACATCCCTGCAGCAAGCCCAAGTCGCTGTTTTTGCGGCACGCGTTGAGCAACTCCGTGCGTCTGGACAGCAGGCAACAGCTGAGGCACTGGCCGCTAGTGGAAATGTCACAGCATTACAGCGTCAGCAAAAGCGTCTCGGATTTGAACATCTAGACGCTTTCACGACCTGGTCACGCCTGGCAATTGAGCAACGCCAAATCACCCGCATGCTCGAAGAACTAAAACATCCTCCTTCTCCGGCAATCTCCGCCGCGATAGCCGACGCAACACAAGCCAGCACTCGAGCTGCCCAGATGGCCTTGAGTGGTAACCGGCGCGGTTATCGCGACGAGCACCAACGGACCATGACGATCCTGTCAGAACTTCAGCGAGCAATAAAAACGCTGATAGAAAAACACTCCCCACCATTGCCCGCGCAGTTTGACCTGCCCGCACAACGCAAAGTCACGACCTACACCACTGCGGCACGACAGTCCATCCTCAACCTGCTACCGGAGGTGGTCCAAATGCTACAAGAAGTCGAGAACCGGTCTCGGTTGACATCCCAGGCAATTCGCGACGGTCAAGAGTCAACAGCGAACTCGTTACAGAAAGCCAACACCGAGGAACTCCTCACCATCGAGCGCGCACTGCAAAAAGCCATCTCTGAAGCCGGTAAACAGGAAATCGCTGGCTGGGAACCACTCAGTCAGCGTATCCAGAAGCTCGCCGCGCGCGCCGCGTCGATCGATGCGCCAGCCACCGCCGCGCTTAACCAGACTCTGGAGGCCATTCAGGAGGGGCAACGTCAATCCCCCCAGGACCTGGAACATCTGGCGGCGCGGCAAAATTCAATCCGACGCGGGATGGATCGCGCGGCAGCGAGCCTGGCTGCACGTGAAACACGCATCCAACGAGACCAACAAGTCGCTGAGTCGCTGGCTTCTCTGGCACGCGATCAGCAGGCAGCGCGTCAAAACATCGAAAAATATGCCGATCGCCTGAATTCCATGCTCGCAGACAAACGTGATCAGGACGACGAACACGCCACTGAAATCACGCCCGCCCAGGCCAAAGTTGCCGCCGATCTCGCCGCGGCAACGCAACGATTTGCGGCCACACAACGGTCCACTGGAGAGGGGGCAGTGCAGATCTCCGGCCAACAGCAGGTCGCAAACCGTGCTATTCGTCGCGGACTTGCAACTGCGTCTCGTCTCCGCTCCGCGTCCTGGTCACGGAGTTCGTCCACCCCACCTCAGACCAAGACAAGCTCTCCGGAACCGTCACCAGCTGGCCCCCAGAATACAGACACGGCGGCGTCCACCTCCGCCGACAAGGCCGGAAACCCGACGGCATCTAACAAAGAAACTTCCGGGAACACCTCTTCCACAGACAATGACGGGGCACCCAGCAGCGATACGCCTGAGTCGCTGCAAGGACTTGGAACCGGGCTCATCCCGGATTCTCCGGAAGCGACTGCGCAACAGATTGCCGGGCCGCAAGCTTCCGAAGCTGTCACACGTGCCCAAACGGCTCGGAGCTCATCGGACACAACACGTGGCGAAGCAAGTAGCCGCCAGGCCTCCTCGTCCACCGGAGAACGTGCCGCGGAGGGTGCGCAACGTCCTTCCGCAGCACAAGCTGGAGAGGCGCAAGCAGGCCAACCTGGAGCCGCTCGAGCAAGCCTCCCCGGCAAAGCCAACCCACAGCAGGCTACGGCTACAGAGGGCACCGCAGCGGCGGCAGAGAAACGCCTGGAGCGAGCCCCCTGGTTCGCCAAACTACCACCTCAACTTCGCGAGGCGCTGCGTTCTCGGCCCCGCCGTGAAGCTCCACGTGGCTATCGAGAGCGGTTGCGGCGCTACTTTCAGAGCGTCGATTGACGCTTCCGCGACTTACGAAATCGACCGCCAACAGAGAGTACTGCGGCCAAGGCGACCCAAAACACCTCCGGTGGCTCTACTCCCATCTGGTATTTCCCTGAAACTGCTGTAATTTAAACTCCTGTATGGTCTTAGCCACTGTAATGCCGGCTACCTATTATGGCGCTGACACTCGACGAATTTCGTGAACGTCTGGTCCACTCGGGCATTGTGACGCTCGAAGAAGTGAGCGAGCTAGAGGATTACACCGAGGTTCCGGAGTCGGAAGATACGGTACAGGTGCTGGCACGGCGACTGGTGAACTCTGGCAAGATTACCAAATATCAGGCGGGCCGTGTCTACTCTGGCCGCGGGGCAGGCCTGATCCTGGGCAATTATGTCATCCTCGACAAAATCGGCCAGGGCGGCATGGGACGTGTTTTCAAAGCCCGACACCGCCGCATGAAACGGCTAGTAGCGCTGAAAGAACTACCTGCCTCGATGACGCGTTCTAATCGCGCACTCAAACGATTCCAACGAGAAGTCGAGGTGGCTGGGCAGCTGGACCACCCCAACATCGTCACCGCATTTGACGCCGACGAGTCTTCCGGCTCCGTCTTCCTGGTCATGGAATTTGTCGATGGTCAGAATCTGGCCAAACTGGTGGACCTACATGGGCCTTTTTCTGTCGAAGATGCGGTGCACTGCATTTTACAATCAGCGCGTGGACTGCAATACGCGCACCAGCGAGGCATCATTCACCGGGACATCAAGCCTCAAAATCTGCTCCTCGATGCCAACGGCAACGTAAAAATTCTTGACATGGGTTTGGTCCGATTTGCACGTGATGCCAATGAAACGGTCAAGGACGATGCCTTGACCAAGGAAAATCAAATCGTCGGTACGATTGATTACATGTCTCCGGAACAGGCGGAAGACACACGACACGCAGACGCACGGGCAGACGTCTACAGCCTTGGTTGCACTCTCTTTCGGATCCTTACGGGGCGTACCATGTACGAAGGGGGCTCCACCATGAAGCGCCTCCTGGCCCACCGTGAGCAGCCCATCCCATCTCTCTGCGATGAACGGGAGGAAATCCCAGCCTCGCTTGACGCTATCTTTCAGAAGATGGTCGCTAAGAACGCTGATGACCGCATCCAATCCATGGGAGAGTTGGTGGTCGCATTGGAAGCCATCCAGGAAACGTCCGGATCGATCCTCGGGCTGGACGAAACGGAGCGAGAAGCCTCACCCGAAGATAGTGCTCTGCTGCGGTTTGTCCGCACTATTGACGATCAGGAAGCAAACGACCTGGAACAACGAGTTCAGGTTGCAACAGATGTGGCGTTACATGCACAGAGTGAGGCGGACACCAAAACCTCTTCGCTATCTGGTGGCTCCGGATCGACTCCCAGCGCAACCCGCAGCAGTGAAGTAAGTCGCCGATTGAATCGCAAACGCATTACGAATCAGTGGCGCACTCCCGCGATCAGCCTGATTGGATTTGTAGTGGTTGTCGCATTGGTAGTCTGGTGGATAACCCGCCCAGCTTATGTGGTCATCAACTGGGCAAATCCAGACTGGCCGAGCGCAGTCTTGCTGATCGACGGGAAACCCTACCCACCCAACGGAAAGCTGCCTCCCTCCAAACGGCCCTTGCAGGTTCCGCTTGATCCGGGGCAACACCAGATTGTGCTCAAGCATCGTGAACACGGATCTTTTTCCCAATCGATCTCATTGTCAGGTAACGCAGAAATTGAAATAGACGTGCGTTGGACCATTCGTCCGCCAATGATGCAACCCGATCCCGTGTCGGACCAGCAATCCAAGCCCGGCAAGAACCAAAAAGCCAAGGACAAGCAGCCAGCGGCCAAACAGAAAGCCAAGGACAAGCAGCCAGCGGCCAAACAGAAAGCTAAGGACAAGCAGCCAGCGGCCAAACAAAAAGCCAAGGACAAGCAGTCGCCGCCAGATGCCAAGTAAGCAAGACGCTCAAACACCGCAACTGCAAGAGCTTACGTTACCAACCCTTTGGTAACCATCATGAAGACATCCTCCAACGTAGGCTCTTTCTCAGCAAAGCTGCGAATTCCGACACCTTCCTGGTGTAGTTGATTCAGTAATGCTGCCACCCCCAGGTCGTCCGTCTCCAATTCAATGACGGCACTCTGCTCGTCAATTTGGCAGTCACGCAGCGACGGTGAACTTCGAATCACAGACAGTCCGACATCCATCTTGTCTGTAAATTTCACCTCGACGACTCGATTACCTCGAATCCGTCGATAGACCTCTTCGATCGGCCCACTCATCAAAAGTTGCCCACGTTCGATGATGCCAATCGACGTACAGCAATCTGCCAGCTCTGTGAGAATGTGACTGGAAATCAATATGGTTTTTCCCATGCGCCGCAACTCCTTGAGCAGCGCTTTGACTTCCACCCGCGCCCGAGGATCCAATCCGCTGGCAGGTTCATCGAGAATCAACACCGGCGGATCATGTACCAGAGTCTTGGCCAAACAAAGCCGCTGCTTCATACCTCTCGACAACCCGTTTACGAAATCATCACGCTTGTCTTCCAGGTCGAGCAATTCCAGCACATCCTTGATGACCTGTTTTCGTTGCATACGACCGATCCGATAGGCCACCGCAAAAAAGTCGAGGAATTCCCAGACTTTCATACCGTCATAGACTCCAAAGTTGTCCGGCATGTAGCCCACGCTGCGGCGCACGCCAACAGGGTCTTGGGTTACGCTGCAACCATTGACAATACCTTCACCCCTGGAGGCCTTGAGCAGGGTCGTCAGAAAGCGAATCGTCGTACTCTTGCCAGCACCATTGGGGCCAATGAAACCAAACATCTCACCAGCCTCAATCTTCAAATTCAGCCGCTCTACAGCGGTGAAGTCTCCGTAGTCCTTGCCGAAGTCAATCAGTTCAATCATGGCCTTCACATACCGCGTCAAGAATACCACCAGCGTGTTCCTTGACGGCATTCCAAGTCTGTCGCGAAACACAACCAAGAATTTTCACAGCAACTGCTAATCAAGCGGAAATGACTCCCGCACTGTTATTCGCTGCACCCGTAGTCCACGTTCAGCGCGAAACACTTCAATTTCAACCGTGTCATTGGCTCTGGTTTCTCCGACTCGACTGCGAAGCTCCTGACCGCTTTGTATCGCCATCCCGCCGAAGCCCACAATAACATCGTTTATCTGAAGCCCGATCTTGTCGGCTGGTCCTCCTGTCTCAACGCGTGTCACCAATGCGCCCGTGGCAACCCACTCACCGGTCTCCGTGCGAACTCCCAGCGCCTCACTCATCTGCCGCGTCATATCCTGGACCGCCAATCCAAGCGTCACGCGCTGGTCAGCCTCAGCCAATGTGGGGTCAACTACCGCCAGCTTGGTGTTGTAATCCCGTTCAGCCTGGGGAAGCGATTTATGTCGCAAATGCACCAGTACAAACATCCGTGTCTCAACCTGAGAACTCTCGGGAAGAAACGTCGATTTACCTGAGGGCTGGTCAGTCCATCCCATCAAACGGACTTCACCTTCCAGAAGTTCGAGACGATCTTCGACAAGTTCAAAGAGCCTTCCCAATCGCACAGTTCCGCGCCGTTGATTACGGATAAATTTGCGTATTTCTTCCGGATCCAAGCGCCCGTCGGGCACCTGGTCATCCGCGGATGCATCCCACTTATCAAATTCAACCCTGAGCACATGGCCTAAGGGAATCTCCGTTTCCTGAATCATCTTGTCCTGATTGCGGTCCAACTCCTGCAATAACGACTGAATCTGATGTCGTGGCCCCTGTGTCATGGGAGATTGATCCCACTGCGCCGGATGTTTCTGACCATCGGGAGCATCTGTAAAGGTTGGGGTTCGCGTAGATCCAGGTGCGACGTCACCCAACCAGGCAATCTTCAATCTACCGTTCTGGCGAGACATCAGCGCTGCGTCCCGCACGTTCACGCGTGTCCCGTTGTTGACCTGAAAACCAGTCGTCTGATTTCCCTCGAGCGTAAAACTACCACCCATGTCGTACATTTGTTCGGCGTGCAGCCGCTCGGTTGAATTGGATTCAACCAGAACGTTCGACAACTGGACCTGCCGATCGCGCCGTAGACTAACCGTCGCAACGCGCCGCCGATCGTTCTGAACGCCGGGAAAAGGCTGTGCCACCGAAGACATGTCGTCATAAGTCACATCATAAGCTGTCGACAAGGATGTATAGAGCACTGTGTAACGTGTCAGATGACCACGTCCATACCCACCCTGTACTTCGAGAATCGCCAGTTCCGTACGGCTACGCGCAAAACCAATGTCCAGCTGCGCCAGCCGAACGACCGCAACAGCCCCGCCCACTGCGATGACAGGAGCGGCCAGCCAGGCCCATTCCACGCGACCAATCAACCGAAACAGAATCCAATTCGCTGGCACCAAGGCAAGCAGATACACAGCCAAAACACGGAGTACAAAAGACGCCTGGGGGATGTTAATTCCAGCTGCATCTTCCAGAGCCAGCCGTGCTTGATGTGAGGCGCCACTATAATCATTCCATGCTCCGACCCCAGAGCGAGGTCCCGGACGGAACCCCGCAAATCGCCATGCGTCTTTCCCAGCGGCCGAAGTCCCGTCTGCATCTTGCCCGGCATTCGCTGTCTGCGCAGTAACGGCCTGGGCGCCCGTCGTGCCTTGACGCTGGGCCGTACCACGGCGTGGGGCGACTTCCCGTTCGCTACCTAGCGCCCGCCCTACATCTCGACTGAAATACCGCAATCCAGAAGTCGTCCGGGAGTCGCGCTCATGTCCCCGCAGATCGTGCCAGGTAACATCTGCAGTCCCAGAGCTTGTGCTCTGACGAAATTCCCTGCGGGGCCTCCGAAAGAGGCAATTATTCACAAATCCGTCAAAACTCTTCCAGGCGATCACCTTGCGATCAGTCAGAGAAAATCCGGTAACCACAACTCGCCCTCGACCGACTCGACGTTCGGCTACCAGACCGCCGGTGCCATGTAAAAACATGTCGCGTGGCGCACGCAACCTCATTTCGACACCGACGAGAGGATTCTCCGGCAGGACATCGAGCGACTGATGGATTTCCTCTTTGTCTTTGACGTACCGCATCGACCAGTAATCATTGATATCCGCCAGTTTTTCTGGTGCCAGCTGTACGGCCTTCACCTTCTCGACCGGCAAAAACGGTTCCAAGAAACTACCGCGCAGCAAGTCGAGTGAGTCGGGTCCGCTCACCACCACTTGGCCTCCCCAGTGCAGCCAATCGAGTAGCGCGGTTTGCTGATCCGGAGCCATCAACTTGGGATCGATACCATCCCAAATCAGGTAAGCCACACAGGTCCACGCAAACGGGTGGCTGGGGAGTGGCACACGGTTCTGTATCTTGGGTGCAAAAACACGGTAATACCACAGTCGCTCCTCCGTGTCTGACCCGTATTCGTCGAACGGTGGCAACACCGTGTCCAGCGTCTTGATGTACGAGTACTCGTTGTGATCCTCTGCCAGCACAACGAGAAAATACTGGTAACCCTCCATAATGGTCGTCAAATCCGTGGTCCGCATGATCTCACGACCACCCCGTCGACTTCGTACACGCGTATCCAGCCACACCTGACGTCCTTTTCCGTACCGGGACAAGTCCGGAATAAAGAACATCATTTCAAAAAACTTGTTCACTCCCTTGGGTAATGGAGCTGGCCGTGACGTGACCATCGCAAAACGCGTCTTGTCGATGGGTAACGGAATACCCTGCCGATCGACGGAACCTGTAACCAGATCGGCCTGATAGTCAGTATGGTTCGCTTTGATGGACTGGCTTACGGTGTGAAAGTGACCCGGTTTCACCGCATTACGTCGCACCAGAATTTCACCGGGCAGCATCTGGGGATTGCCAAACTCAAATTCATCCTTGGCTGCCTCCTCCTCGCCCCGCTTCTGCTTTTCCTTCTCCTGTTGTCGCGCTGTCTGACTGGTCTGCTGGCAACCTCCACATCCTGTCATGGTCAACCCCAGCAGGGTCAACACAACCCACATACAGCGGGAGAGCAGCGCCGAGTCAGTGCGGCGAAAATTCTTGCTGGAATCGCTGCAAGCCATGAGAAAACATTTACATCGTGAAGGTTCGGTTTGCCTGGCTGGCTGAACTGCGCAACAACTCAAGAGGGGTGCAAACCGGCGTCTACGAGTTTACGTGCTCCAAACAGGGCAGAAAAGTAGCAGACCGCCCAGTTATCGATCGTCCCAGTCGCAAAACGACGGGTATGACCATTGGGAAGCCGCCCCTGAGCAGGCTACGACGGCATCGATCCTGCTCAAGAACCAGATAGACGACGATAATCTTCCGGTGTATCGACGTCTGTAAACATCCGATCGTCTTGCCAATCTACCTCTACAGGAGCGTGACGCTTGACCAAGACGCTGACTCCTTCATCAGGTCCCAGTTGATCCAACTCGCTGGCCAGCTTCCAGGGAAATAACACTGGATGCCCACGTCTGTCCCGCACGCGCGGCACCACAATTCTTGGTGCGCTGGGCTGGTATCCCGCCAGCACATGATCAATTAACTGCGTCGACAGTTCGGGCAGGTCGGCCGGCGCTAGTAACCAGGCATCTGTATCCGAGGGCTGGTAACGCTTTTGCAGGTGTGCAATGGCCAGTTGGACGGAAATTTTCATTTCTGCTGGCGACTCTGATGGCACCAGAACATGAACTCCTGGACGCTGGCAGTGTGCGGCCAGCGCATCATCTTCCGGCCGAACGACCACCACGACCTGGTCAACACGACTCGCTCTCCAGGCGTTGAGAACCGCATCGATTACAGTCCCGTCGCGCCAACGCATGAGCAACTTCGGACGTCCCATCCGTCGGCTGCAACCAGCTGCCGGCACAATTCCAAAACTCGCGAAGGAACGATCAACCACGGCTTTATCCGATCAAGTGGCCAGCCGAAAACGCGCCGAGTTACATTTCCACAGCGGTTTCCCGCAAGCCGACCGTTCGCCCCGGCACCTGCCCGTCACAATTCCGATGCGCGATCAACTCAGCGCAGATACTCACTGCAATCTCTGGCACCGTCTTGGACCCGATGTCGATACCCAGTGGAGCATAGACCTGCTCGAGAGCAGATTCCGAAATTCCCTCGCTGCGCAGGTCCTCGAAAATCATCCCGATCTTGCGGCGGCTGCCAATCATCCCGACATACCGCGCTCCGCGTTCTGCCAAATGAAACAACGCCTGCTCATCGTGATTGTGACCACGCGTCACAATCAGGCAGTAGGTGCTGGGTGTGATTTCCAGATTCGGGAGGAGCTCGGAAATACTGCCCACCAACAGTTTTTCTGCTCTGGGAAAACGCTCCGCATTAACGTACTCCTGCCGATCATCGACAACCCAGACATCAAACTCCAAATCGGCCGCTAGTTGAGCCACTGCCTGGCCAATGTGTCCCGCCCCCACCACCAACAAGCGACAACGCGGCAACGATGGCAAATAAGCAATTCCTCCAGTCGCCCAGGCTCGAGGACGCTGGTTGAGTGCGCGGAGCTGCTGGGCAATCCCCGCGGGAATAGTCCGACTTGTCTCCGCATGAAGTGTGGCCCGCAAATTCTCCTGCGCATCGAACAGGTAGCTCTGGGGACAATGCAGGCCACTTGATCTGGCATCAAACACAACCACTTCGGTGAATCCGACACCCTGCTCCATCAAGTCCCCTAAACAAGCAAAGTACGACTCCAACTCACCGCCAAGTGGCTCGATAAGCACCTGCATACGGCCGCCACAGATGAGACCATCATCCCAGCCGTAATCACTATCCAGCTGAAACGACTGGACCTCCGAGACGCCACTGCCGAGTACTGCCAGAGCGCGGCGTTTCACTTCCGCCTCAACGCAACCGCCCCCGAGGGTCCCCTCTTGCTCTCCGTCGGGATACACCAACATCATGGCACCCGCTTTTTGCGGGGTTGAGCCACGCGTCTCCACCAGGCGACAGTAAGCAACCACATCCTGGCCAGACTTCAGCTGGCAAAGTTTGCGAATGATCTCTCTCATTAGAGGTAACCCGCCGCGTCTTTCAACAGAGTGAATACAAAACGTCCGCTGGCCAGTCTGACCTCAGCCACACCCGGGCATGCTTGACCGGGCGGCCGCGGAGCCCCGCACATCGACTCCCCACCTTAACGCCCTCCGCCAGGGCAGGCAATTGGTAGCCGCCTGCCAGGTCCAGGGGACGCCGGCCGGCCACAAAACAGGAAAACCACCGCACTTCCGCGGGCAGAGAAGGGTGTGGCACACGTCCGTTTCGAACGTGCCGGACCTGGAGTTGCCTAACCGCGCGGCCCCAACTGCCCGCCATGCATGCAATGCTGCCAACCAGCTGGTCCGGAAACAGAATCCGCCAACAGGTGATACCGTTGCACTAGACAGCAAAATAGGGCAGAGAACATCGGTACAGAACGGTAAACCTCCTACCCTTGCCTCTGCTGGCACAGTATTTGCTGTCATTCTAGCGACATTCATGATTGGATCAGATGATTGCAGTCAACGCCTCCCTGGCCTCGAGCGGTCGAAAGCGAGTGCGCCTGCTGTGGTCGTCGCGTGCGCGGGGCCAGCGGCCACTCGATATACATGCCTGATACGCTAAATCCTACGTGCTGACTGGCGGCTCCTTCGGAGCCAAAAGTGTACCCCACCAAAGCTCGAACGGGTGTCCGCCTCACCTGTTCGAGCTGGGGTATTCTTTCTGTTTTCCACTAGCGACAAAAGGTCGTGCTGGATTTGGGATACCAGCGTCATCGTCTCTGTGCAGAACTGTTCTCTCGAAGCCGCCCACCGCGTTGCGACTCTCTATTCCCCCAGTCTGAAGTTCCGGTCCTCTTGTGAGGTCTTTCCACCCGGGATAAATTCAGGCGCTCGAAGCGGGAGATCGAAACCATGAAATTGATCGTCGCCATCATCCAACCTACGAAGCTCGAGGCGGTCAAGGAAGCTTTGACCGAGGTAGAAGTGGTGCGTCTGACCGTGATGGACTGCCAGGGATTCGGCCGCCAGAAAGGGCAGACAGAGATTTATCGCGGGACGGAAGTCACGATCAATTTACGGCGCAAGGTTCAGTTACAGATTGCCGTAAACGAAGAATTCGTTGAACCGACGATTGACGCCATCCTGAAGGGCGGCAGAACTGGAGAAAAGGGCGAGATCGGCGACGGTAAAATTTTCGTGCTACCACTCGATGACTGTATCCGTATTCGTACTGGGGAGCGAGGCAACGAAGCGATCTGAACGGGTGTTGTCTGGTCACTCCAATTGCCCCGGACGTTGTCTTCCTGGACCAGAAAACAGAACGTGGTGTGCTGCCTTTTCCCATCACTGCATCCAGCGTAACATCACGGACCTGTTATTTGCGTAACCCGTGCGTGCCGGTCAAACGCTGGCCCAAGCCCAGCGTTCCAGCGTGTAAACCAACAGAACGCAAACTAACAGGACTTAAACCACAGTTCCGCATACTTGCCTGGAGAACGAGCACCGTGAACCACACACTACTGGGACGTGTTTCCGCTGGTGACGATCTGGCACAAGAGGAAATGGCGGACGTCATTGACGCGATCATGCGAGGGGAGTGGCCTGATGAGGAAATCGGCCTGCTGCTCACCGCGTTACGTGCGAAAGGCGAAACGGTCGCCGAGGTAGCTGGTGCCGCCAGTGCCATGCGGAAACACATGACTCCGATTCGCTCGGAACGTGAAAATCTGGTTGATACTTGTGGAACGGGCGGAGATGGCTCGGGAACCTTTAACATCAGTACGGCTGCTGCCCTGGTGACCGCCGCCGCTGGCGTGCCGGTCGCCAAGCATGGGAATCGCAAAATCAGCAGTCAAACCGGTTCTGCGGATGTTCTGTCTGCCCTGGGCGTCAATGTCGAAGCGCCTGTTTCCTCGGTGGAACGCTGTCTCGAAGAGGTCGGAATCGGGTTCTGCTTTGCTCCGCAACTCCACCCAGCGATGAAACACGTCGCCGTGGTACGACGCAAACTGGCTGTCCCAACGATCTTCAATTTGCTGGGGCCGCTTTCCAACCCAGCCAGCGCGGGCTTCCAGCTGCTGGGAGTGGGGCGTGGCGAACTCCGTTCACTGTTAGCCGCTGCGCTCTCCAAGCTGGGAACACAGAGAGCAGTCGTCGTTTGTGGTGCGGATGGGCTGGACGAAGTTACCCTGGCCGCGCCAACCCACGTCACCCTGGTGGAAGGTGCCAACCAGCAGGAACAGACGTGGAATCCACAAGATTTTGGATTCCAGTTACAGGACCTCGAAGCGATCCAAGCTGACAATCCTGAAAGTAGCGCTGCAATCATCCGTTCGGTCCTCCAGGGGGACGCCGGACCGGCGCGTCAAATTACGGTGATGAATGCCGCCACCGCAATTTGGACAACACGGACCTCCGACAACCTCGAGCAGGCTGCCCGACTCGCCGAACAGGCGATCGACAATGGGTCCGCGCAGGACCTGCTCGATCGCCTGGCCCGCATGAGCCAGCTCTAGACGAACGCAGTCGATCCCGGTAAGCCCGGGCCTGGAAATTGGATCTCATTCGCACTACGCTGACCCGACTGCGGTTGGCAAGCTGGACCACTTCCACTCTTTAGAGACCTCTGACGGAGTACGACGCATGGCCCCGATCCGCTTCCTTTCCGGATGCCTGATGATTTGCCTCCTCTCGCGCAGTTCCGTGCAGGCGGACTCCTGGCCGCAGTTCCGTGGCATCGGAGGCGCGGGACACTACGCATCCGACCTGCCGCTGCCAACTCAGGTGGGCCCCAACCAGAACGTGCTCTGGAAAGTCCCGCTGCCGCCGGGTCACGCGTCACCCGTACTTACCGACAAACGAATTTTTCTGGCCGCCGTCAAAGGTGAGGAACTCGTGACCATCGGACTGGATCGCAAGTCCGGAGAAGTCCTCTGGGAGGCTAAGGCAGCGGCGCAGAAACTCGAGCAAATCCACCGTATCGGCAGCCACGCTCAGTGTACCCCCGTAACGGACGGCGAACGCGTCGTCAGTTTTTTCGGTTCCAGTGGCATGTACTGCTACGACCTGGACGGCGCGTTGCTCTGGAAGCGCGTGATGGGCCCATTCAACAATGACTTCGGTTCAGGGACCTCACCCATTATCGTTGGCAACATGGTCATACTCTGCCAAGACCATGACACCGACTCATTTCTACTGGCGGTCGACAAGCAAACCGGCAAAACGGTCTGGAAAACAGATCGCAGCGAATTCCCCCGCAATTACTGCAGTCCTGTGCTCTGGGAAACAGAGGGCCGCCAACAGATCGTGATCGCGGCCACGATGCGTGTCGTCGGCTACGATCTCAAAACCGGCAAAGAATCCTGGACTGTGCGTGGCATTTCCCGCGCCGTCTGCATGACACCGGTCGTGAGTGCTGACAATCACCTTGTCGTCGCCGGCTGGGCAGGAGGTGGCGACCTGGAAGGAAGAATTTCTGTCCAACCATTCGATGACGTTGCGCCTCTGCGCGACGCCAATGGCAACGGAGTCCTGGAAGAATCCGAATTAGAAGAAACAAGTCCGTTGCTGCCTCGGTTCTCCCAGGTAGACCGCGACAAAACGGGAACCATCACCAAAGTCGAGTATGAATATTTTCGCAGATTATTTGATCGCGCGGAAAACAAGGTCTTGAAAATCCGCCCCGGTGGCCGGGGCGACGTCACCGACACACATGTTGCCTGGGAATACCGTCGTTTTGTGCCTTTTTGCGCCAGCCCTCTGGAAATCAACAACTGCGTCTTCACCATCAAGGACGGTGGAATTCTGAGCTGCCTGGACTCCGCCTCTGGCAAACGGGTCAGAAACCGCCGACTCGAGGCAAACGGGCCTTACTACAGCTCTCCCGTGACAGGCGACGGAAAGATCTACCTGGTCGACCAGCGTGGCGGCCTGACCGTGGTGTCCGCGGACCGCAACTGCCAGATCCTGCACCACGTCGACCTGCAAGAGGAAGTTTACGGCACGCCGGCACTGGTCGACGGACAGATCTATCTCCGCACCAACGGTCACTTGTACTGTTTCGGAAAACCCTGACGCCTGGAAGGCTATCGTTATTCTGGAAAGATGATGGCCGGGTACCTGGCGGGTTGCCATGCATCGAAGCTCCGTCTAGTATGGAGTCGTTAGGGATTTGCGGCCGCTTGCAGCCTGTCAACTGCTAAAGAGCCATCAATCGCACCGAACAGCGTTTTACCGTACGGTCGTGGTTGATACACAGGTTTCAAGAATCAAACGCCGCGTCATTCCGACACACCGGTCGGTAACGCGGCGTTTTTTCGTAGCTTCGCGTGTTCCGTCCGCCTGTCCACGTGGAGTCTGAAATGAACCGAGATTCGCTAATTGACGCCAGGCCGGACGACAGTGCAAACTCGACGTTGGCGGTTCACGCTGGCGAGGCACGCCAGAAACTCGCTGATTCGATCACCGATCCAATTGTGTGCGCTTCAACGTTTACGTTTGACAACACCCAGTCGGTCATCGATTACATCGAACAAAAACAACCGCGTGAAGAATACGGGCGTTACGGCAATCCCGGTGAAAAAATCGTCGAGGAAAAACTAGCTTCTCTGGAAGGCGGCGAGGAGGCGATCCTGTTTGCGAGTGGAATGGCGGCCATTGTCGGGCTGTTCATGAGTAAATTGAATGCCGGTGATGAGGTCGTGTTTTTCGATGAATGTTATCACCGCAGTCGCGAATTCTGCTCCAAGCACCTTGCCCGATTTGGTGTCGTCACCCGCCAGGTTCCGGCCTGTGACTACGATGCGATGGAAGCTGCCATCACGCCCAATACGCGTTTACTGGTAAGTGAGTCACCGACCAACCCGCACTTGAGCATCGTCGACCTGGAACGTTTTGCGGCAATCGGCAAACGCCACAAAGTGGAAACACTGATCGACGCAACTCTCGCTACGCCGTACAACGTGCGACCTTTGACTTACGGCGTTGATTACGTCCTCCATTCGGTGACAAAATACCTGGCTGGACACAACGATTTGCTGGCAGGCGTGATTGTCGGTTCACACGAGCAGCTTGATTCCATTCGCAACCTGCGTGGCATCATGGGAGCCGTCAACTCCGCACACAACATCTATTTGCTGCAACGTGGCCTGAAGACATTTGCCTTGCGGATGGAGCGGCACAACCAGAATGGACAAGCCGTGGCAGAATTCCTGGCCGCACATCCACGGGTCGAAAAGGTCTATTACCCAGGGCTGCCCTCACATCGAGACCACACCATCGCCAACAACACGATGCGCGGCTTTGGAGGGCTAGTCACGTTTCTTGTCAAACAGGCCGACTGGAAAGAAACTGCCAGGATTGTCGATGCCGTGACGGTCCCACGAATTGCACCAAGCCTGGGCGGTGTTGAGTCTCTGATCGAACAACCGCTGGTCATGAGTTATTACGAATGTACTCCCCAGGAACGTCGACAATTTGGAATCCCGGACAATATGATCCGCCTCTCTTGCGGCATTGAGAATTCCGATGACCTGATTCAAGACCTGACACAAGCGTTCAACGCATGAAGTTCCGCACACGCGCCATCCACGTCGGAAACCAAAAAGATCCGGAAACTGGAGCGGTCGTACCTCCGGTGCATTTCGCCAGCACATTCGTGCAGCCAGGCGCCGGCGAATGGGGCAATTTTGATTACTCGCGAAGCGGGAACCCAACGCGCCAGAATGTCGAGCAGACCCTGGCTTCACTCGAGGGTGGAGCAGGAGCCCTGGCGTTTACTTCAGGCATGGCGGCAACCCACTGCGCTACCATGCTCCTCAAAGAAGGCGACCACCTGCTGGCAGGTACCGACATTTACGGGGGCACCTATCGACTCCTGCAACACGTTATACGCTCGAGTGGCGTGGACGTTTCGCTGGCAGATAGTACGCAGCTGGAAATGCTTGAGCAAGCCTTCAAACCCAATACGCGTCTGGTCTGGATCGAAACGCCGGGCAACCCCCTGATGTCAATCACCGACATCGCCGCTTGTGCGGAACTTGCCCATCGCCACGGAGCCCTGCTGGCAGTCGACAATACGTTCGCGACTCCGGCGCTCACGCGCCCGCTGGAGGCAGGGGCCGACTTGGTAATGCACTCCGCAACCAAGTACCTGGGAGGGCATAGCGATCTATTGGCGGGTGTCCTCGTTGCCGGCAGCCAGAAACTTCATGAGCAACTCTATTTCCTGCAAAACGCTTGCGGAGCCGTCTTGAGCCCGCTGGAATCATTTCTGCTAAGTCGCGGCCTGAAAACACTGGAATTGCGTGTACATGAACAGTGCAAAACTGCCCAGCAATTAGCCCAATGGCTAAACCGCGATGCACGCGTCAAACGGGTGTTGTACCCCGGCCTCCCGGAACACCCGGGGCACGCTTTAGCCAAGAATCAAATGCAGGGGGGCTTCGGCGCCATGCTCACCTTTGAAATCGCCGGTGACCTCGCCAAGACAAAACAGGTCGCCGAGGCGACCCAACTCTTCCAGCTGGCAGTCAGTCTGGGAGCGGTAGAATCTCTGATCGAACAACCGGCGACAATGTCCCACGCGAGTTATGACCCCAGTGATCGAGCAGCACATGGCATCACGGATAGTCTGATTCGGCTCTCAGTGGGACTGGAAGACCTGGAAGACCTGCGTGCCGACCTTGATCAGGCATTGAACGCCTGAGCTCCCGACTTCGGCAGACGCGCCTTCACCGGGTCGTGAGCAACCCGCCCCGAAGAGTCCACTATGCCGCCATGGCAAGAGCAAGGTAAACTGATGCTCTGAAATCACCAGGCCAAGAAAAACAGATACAGATAATCACGATGTCAACTTCTTCCTCAGATCTAGCTCAACTCAGTATCAACACCATCCGTACTCTTTCCATGGACGGGGTCCAGGCCGCCAACTCGGGGCACCCAGGAACCCCCATGGCCTTGGCTCCCGTGGCATACGCCATTTGGAATCACGCACTCAAATTCGATCCCGCAGATCCTTCCTGGCCAGTCCGCGACCGTTTCGTGCTGTCGTGCGGCCACGCATCGATGCTGCTGTATTCGATGATGCATCTGGCCAACATTCAACAGCCCTCAGCAGACAGCTCTGCAGGTACCCAACCTGCTGTTTCGCTCGATGACTTGCGCAATTTCCGCCAACTTGGCACCCCCTGTGCTGGACATCCCGAATGGGGAGAAATAGCCGGAATTGAAACAACAACAGGCCCTCTCGGACAGGGAATCGCCAACAGCGTCGGCATGGCAATCTCATCCAAATGGCTGACTGCGCGTTACGCACGACCCGACTTCGACCTCTTCGACTTTAATGTGTATGTGCTGGCATCTGACGGAGACATCATGGAGGGGATCGGCGCGGAGGCGGCCTCTCTGGCTGGGCATCTGAAGCTATCTAACCTCTGCTGGTTTTACGACGACAATCGCATCACGATCGAAGGCGATACCGATTTAGCGTTTAGTGAAGATGTACCCGAACGCTTCCGTGCTCTGGGTTGGAACACGGTAATCGTTGAAGATGCCAACGATGTAAATAGTCTCAAGCGGGCAATCGACACATTCCACGCCACCGAAGATCGACCCACACTGGTTGTGGTACGCAGCGTGATAGCCTGGGGCTCCCCCAACAAAGCCGGTACGGCCGGCGCCCACGGCTCCCCACTCGGTGCCGAAGAGATTGAGCTCACCAAACAGGTATACGATTGGCCCCAATCCGATCCATTCTTTGTGCCCCCTGGTGTACGTGAGCATTTCAGCCAGGAATTGGGGGCCCGTGGAAGTGCCGCCCGGCAAGACTGGGAACACCGTTTCCAGGACTACGAAAGTAGCCACACGGACGCCGCGAACCAACTAAAGACCATGTGGAATGGTCAACTACCGGATGACTGGGATCACGACATCACCGGCTTCGAACCAGACGAAAAAGGCCTGGCGACGCGTGCCTCCTCTGGTCGGGTGCTCAACCAGATCGCGGCGAAAATTCCCTGGCTATTGGGAGGCTCAGCCGACCTCGCTCCATCCAATAACACCCACCTGTCGGGAGACGGGGACGGCGACTTCTCTGCTACAGATTTTGGTGGCCGCAACTTCCACTTCGGCGTGCGGGAACATGCGATGGCCGCGGCATGCAACGGCATGTCACTGTGCCAGTTGCGACCTTACACGGGGACCTTTTTCTCTTTCACTGATTACATGCGGCCCGCAATGCGGCTTGCCAGCATGATGCACCAGAGTGTGATCTACATTCTCACACACGACTCGATTGGCCTGGGAGAAGACGGTCCGACGCATCAGCCGGTGGAGCACCTGGCTGCCTGCCGCGCCATTCCCGGCCTGTTCGTCATGCGCCCCGGTGATGCGAATGAAGTCGCCGAGGCCTACCGCGTCCTGCTCGGGCAAAACGAACGCCCAGCCGCACTGGTGCTCACGCGTCAGGCTGTCCCGACGCTCGACCGCAGTCAAATGTCCCCCGCCAGCGGCGTGGCCCGGGGAGGTTACGTCTTGATCGATGCGCCGGAATCCCAGCCGCAAGTACTTCTCATCGGTACTGGCAGCGAACTGTCGCTCTGTGTCGAAGCGCAACGCGAACTCGCCAACGCAGGAATCGCAGCGCGGGTTGTCAGCTTGCCTTGCTGGGAACTTTTTGAAGAACAAGATTCGGCCTATCGCGAATCCGTGTTGCCCGGTTCGGTAACGGCACGGGTGGCAGTCGAAGCCGGGATACAGCAAGGTTGGGATCGTTACTTGGGAGGAAAAGGCCTGTTCGTCGGCATGAACTCATTCGGCGCGTCAGGCAAGGCTGAGGAATTGTATGCCCATTTCGGAATCACCGTTCAGGCTGTGGTTGACGCAGCGCAGAAGGCAATCAACACGTAAAGCAGTCTGGCCCTACTAAGAACCTGGACGCACCTGCAAAACGAAATAGCGACAGCGGTGTCATCTGCTTCCCACGAGAACGTTTTTGGATTGCCCAACAACGACTCTCGCCAGCACACACGAGATCGTCATGCGACGGGGCATCTTTGGCGGTACATTTGATCCAGTCCACCTCGGACATCTCCTACTGGCCGAAACTTGTCTCGAGCAATGTGCATTGGACGAAGTCTGGTTCGTACCAGCCCTGATACCACCTCACAAGCAGCAACACGCTCTCACCTCGGCAAGCCAACGTGTCGAAATGCTGCAACTGGCCGTCAGTGGCCATCGCCAGCTCACGGTCTCCACGCTGGAACTGGATCGCGGTGGCGTGAGCTATACCTGGGAAACACTGCACGCGATTCACGAGGCGCACCCGGATTGCGAGTTGTTTTTCTTGATGGGCGCCGATTCGCTTCGCGATTTACCTCACTGGCGGGAGCCACAGCGCATCTGTGAACTGGCATTGCCCATCACCGTTCGTCGAGCCGGTTCAGCTGAGATTGATTTCACTCCTCTGGAAAATATCGCTCAACCCCACCAGATTGCCGAAATGCGCCGATCTCAGGTCGAAATGCCATTAATCGAGTTGAGCAGCACCAATCTGCGAAAGCGTATCGCCGCCCGCCAAAGCGTGCGTTTTCGTCTGCCCCGCGCGGTGGAAAAGTACATCGAAACACAGGGCTTGTACCAGGACTCAGAAGAAACCACGGCAACCTCACACTGATCACATCCGGCATCACTCACCCCCCCATTCAGTCGCCAACTCGCAAAGAAACGCCACGCTGACCAGCGGGGCCTGCATTGAAGACGTCCCAGAGCATCGCTAAAATTCCTGCTGCCATTTCCGGCGTATCTCTAACCCGTTAATTTCCTGGCGATCGATGCCTCCAGCAAAGAACCTCGTTGTGGCCCAAAGCGGCGGCCCCAGTCCCGTTATCAATAACACGCTACGAGGCATCATTGAGACGTGCCAGGGACTGGACGCGATCGGCACGGTCTACGGCGCCCGCCACGGTATTGAAGGGGTGCTCAAAGAAGAGCTACTGGATCTCTCCGGACAAAGTGCCGAAGAAATTTCGCTGCTGCGTTACACACCGGCCGCCGGATCAATTGGCACCTGTCGTTACAAGCTTAAACCTGATCAACAAGAAGACTTCGACCGCTGCCTCGATGTATTTCGCGCCCACGAGGTTGGCTACTTCATCTACATCGGTGGCAACGATTCGATGGATACGGCCAACAAGATCGCTCAACTGGCAGAGCAACGTGGGTTACCCTTGGTCGGAATTGGCGGCCCCAAGACAATTGACAACGATGTAGGTGACAGCGAATTCAAGCTGATCGACCACACGCCAGGTTATGGATCTACGGCGAAATACTGGATGCATGCGGTGCAAAACGCAAACCAGGAGAACCTGGGGTCCAGTCCGGCCGATCCGGTTCTGGTGTTACAGGCGATGGGACGGCGCATCGGTTTCATCCCCGCGGCGGCCCGTCTGGCCGACCCGAATCGCGAAATGCCGCTGCAGATTTATCTGGCCGAGAGCCCCTGCTCACTGGAACAACTTGCCGACAATGTCAACGATCAACTGCGTCGAGATGGCCGTTGTGTCGTCGTCATTAGTGAAGGCTTCGATGTCGGGCAAATCGGTGAACGCAAGGACTCGTTTGGCCACACCCAGTTCAGTTCCAGCGAGATCACGGTGGCGCAGCGTGTCGTCAACTACTTGAATGAGCAGGGGCTGGCTACCCGCGGTTCCGCACGCGGGAACGTCCCCGGAACGGACCAACGGCACTCAATGGCATACGCGTCCACCGTCGACCTCGACGAAGCTTATCGAGCTGGACAAACCGCGGCACACCTGGCGGCAGCGGGAGACTCGGGCCACATGGCAACCCTCTTGCGAGAACCTGGCGAAGTATACGGAGTACGCTACGACAAAGTACCGCTGGCTGACGTCGCCAATAGCGAACGCAGCTTTCCAGCTAGTTGGATCGCCGATTCGGGCTGCGACGTTACAGACCATTTCCTGCGTTACGCGCAACCCCTCGTTGGCGAAGGTATGCTCAGCCTCCCCATGGTCGGTGGCCGCCAACGGTTGACTCAATTTGAACCCAGGTACGCCAACCAGGTTCTGGAACCTTATAGCCCCCAAGCCGACCGGCATTGACGAGCGACTACCTGGCGGCCTGCAACATCCTGTTTTACTTTTTCGTCTGTGAATGGACCACACCATGTTTGAGATCGTCCGGCAACATGACTTCCTGGTCGCCATCGATTCAGACGGCTGCGCATTCGACACCATGGAGTTGAAACACAAAGAGTGCTTCATTCCGCACACCATTAATTCCTATAACCTGCAAGCGGTCAGCAAATATGCACGAGAGGCCGCCGAATTCGTCAATCTGTATTCCAAAAGCCGGGGTATCAACCGATTTCCTGCCCTTGTAGAAACGCTTCAGTGGCTGCAAAAACGTCCCGCGGTGATCGATCGCAACATCGAGATCACAATCCCTGCAGCACTCATCAACTGGATCGAAACCGAAAGCAAACTAGGAAATCCTGCATTGGCGACACGCGTCCAGGAGACCAACGACCCCGCCCTGCAGCAGGCCTTGGCCTGGTCCGAAAAAGTCAATGAAACGGTAGCGCAAATCGTACGCGGTGTGCCTCCGTTCCCAGGGGTCCGCGAGTGCCTTGAGAAACTAAGTTCCCAGGCAGATCAAATCGTCTGCTCAGCAACCCCGAATGAGGCATTACGGGCCGAATGGTCCGAACACGGCATCGACACCTTCGTGCAAGCAATTTGTGGCCAGGAAACCGGGACGAAAAAGCAGACCTTGGCCAACGCAGCAAAATACGACCCAAACCGTGTGCTGATGATCGGAGATGCACCGGGCGACTATCGTGCGGCCGCAGCCAATCAATGCCTGTTCTTTCCAATCAATCCTGCCGCCGAGGAAGCCAGTTGGAAACGGCTTCTTGAGGAAGGCATCGAACATTTCTTGAATGGTACCTTTGCTGGAAACTACCAGGCGGTTCTATTGAAGGAGTTCGACGCCACGCTTCCCGACCAGCCACCGTGGCCCGTCGTATCCTAGGGTTTCTTACATCACCAACGACTCGCAACCATCAAAGAGAATCCAATGACTCAGGAGTGTGACATCGGGCTCATGGGTTTGGCCGTCATGGGTCAAAACCTCGTACTCAATATGGAAGATCACGGCTACCGCGTTGCTGTGTATAACCGGACAAAGAGCAAGACGGATGAATTCCTCGCACAACCGCAAGCCGAGGGTCGCCAGATTGTGGGTGTCGATACGTTGGAGGCTCTAGCGGCCCAACTGAAACGGCCTCGCAAGATCATGCTGATGATCAAGTCGGGAGACGCCGTTCCGGCGTTTTCCGACCAGCTCTACCCGGAACTATCGCCAACGGATGCGGTGATCGAACAGTTGTTGAACGTGCTTGAGGCCGGTGACGTGATCATCGATGGTGGTAACACCCATTTTCGTGATACCGAACGCCGCACACGACTGGTAGAGTCCAAAGGGTTGCTCTACGTGGGTACCGGTGTATCCGGAGGTGAAGAAGGGGCGCGTTTCGGCCCCAGCATGATGCCCGGTGGTAGCACTGATGCCTGGCCACTGGTCAAAGAGCTATTTCAGGCCATTGCCGCCAAAGTAGGGCCTACAGAGGACATTCCCTGCTGCGAATGGGTGGGACCGCGTGGCGCCGGACACTACGTCAAAATGGTGCACAATGGGATCGAATATGGCGACATGCAGTTGATCTGCGAAGCTTACCTGATGTTGCAGCATGCGGTCGGCCTGACGAATGACGAAATCTACGACGTGTTCGCCACCTGGAACCAGGGTGAACTCCAGAGTTACCTGATCGAAATCACCCGTGACATATTCAGTGTTCGCGATCCCGAAGGTGACGGTGACTTGATCGACCGGATTCTGGACGCAGCCGGCGCCAAAGGGACTGGTAAATGGATGAGCCAGCTGGCCCTTGACCTGGGGGTTCCCAGCACCCTCGTCACAACGGCCGTTTACGCTCGCAGCCTGTCCGCGCAAAAAGAGGCACGACAGCGTGCCAGCCAGCTACTCGCCGGCCCCGACCAACTGCCCGCCGCAATCGAAACCGCCGATCGGGAAGCATGGATCGAAGCAATTCGACAAGCGCTGTACGCTTCAAAAATCTGCAGTTACGCGCAGGGATTTGTGCAGCTGCAAGCTGCTGCGCGGGAATATGACTGGCCACTGAATTACGGGGACTGTGCGCTACTATGGCGTGGCGGCTGCATTATTCGCGCCCAATTCCTGGACCGTATCAAGGAAGCTTTCGATACACAAAGTGATCTCGAAAACCTGCTCCTGTTTCCGTACTTCACGGACGTCGTCCACCAGGCACAGCCCAGTTGGCGTCAAGTCGTGTCTGCCGCGACCGAAAGAGGTCTACCGGTCCCGGCATTCAGCGCAGCGTTGTCTTACTACGACAGTTATCGCGCAGAGCGCCTACCCGCCAACCTGCTCCAAGCCCAACGCGATTACTTCGGTGCCCACACCTACAAACGCACGGACCGCGAAGGAACATTCCACACCGACTGGATCCGGAAACGGCGCGAACCCGAATAACCCGGGCTCGCCGCCGGCAGAGTGGAAAACGAGTCACCCTCACCACCGCCGTCTTTCACGATGTCTCTGTGTCGGAAACGAAACGGTAACCGGCGTCCCGAATTGTGAGAAAGTATTTTGGCTGCGCCGGGTCCGGCTCGAACGTCTTGCGCAATCTGCGAATAAACTGATCTGGCGCACGTGTGTTAATGTGACCAGGCAAGCCCCAAATCTTCTCCAATAGCTCTGAGCGTGGAATAACACGACCCTCGTTTTCCACGAAATACTTCAGCAGCTTGATCTCCTGCTTGGTCAAACGAACTTGAAGTCCGTCAACGGTTGCTTCGTAGGTTTCAAAATTAACTTCGGTCTGACCAAAT